>NZ_VIFM01000946.1 GCF_006636215.1 Myxococcus llanfairpwllgwyngyllgogerychwyrndrobwllllantysiliogogogochensis
ACCGCCAGGATTCGGCGCCGCTCCACCTCGGACAGTCGGTTGGCCGGACGGGTATGCGGACCACACCGCCGGTCCTCCGCCGTGGCTGGCTTCCTCCAGCGTTGAATCGTGCGCGGGGCCACCCCGAGCCGCTCGCAGATGGCCTCCAGGCGCACGCCTTTCTCCAGGGCCTCGTCGACGTGGGCGAGCGTCATTTCTCGCTCTTCTCGTCCCCGGAGTCGTCCTCGTCTGCCAGGTGCCTCTCGTCCCACCCCATCGCCTGAAGTTTTTTTCTACACCGGCAAATATGGCTTGAGCCGCAGGTGTTACCCCTCTGAGGGAAGGAGGAACGCCATGGCTCGGACGACGGCTCGCCCTGTTGCAACTCGGGAGGTGCGACTCGACAGCGAGCGTCGGCGC
>NZ_VIFM01000947.1 GCF_006636215.1 Myxococcus llanfairpwllgwyngyllgogerychwyrndrobwllllantysiliogogogochensis
CCCACGGCCACTACGACTTGATCGTTCTCGACACCATGCTGCCGGGCATTGATGGCTTCGGCTTGCTGGCCGCGCTGCGGCAGAGCAAGCAAACGCCGGTGATCATGCTGACGGCCCGC
Source organism: Myxococcus llanfairpwllgwyngyllgogerychwyrndrobwllllantysiliogogogochensis (assembly GCF_006636215.1). GTDB lineage: Bacteria > Myxococcota > Myxococcia > Myxococcales > Myxococcaceae > Myxococcus > Myxococcus llanfairpwllgwyngyllgogerychwyrndrobwllllantysiliogogogochensis. The sequence goes on from NZ_VIFM01000947.1 coordinate 120, forward strand.
CATCGCATCGAGGATCGCGTCCGCGGACTGAAGGCGGGAGCGGGCGATTACCTCGTCAAGCCGTTCGCCTTTTCCGAACTTGTGGCACGCATCGAGGTGCTGCTGCGCCGCACCGCTGGTACTGCGCCCGCGCCTGATGCGCTGCTGCTGTGCCTGGGGGACTTGCAAATGGACCTGGCGAGGCGGCGCGCTACTCGGGCCGGTCAGCGCATCGACCTGTCCGCAAAGGAGTTCCAACTGCTGACACTGCTCTTGCGCCGCAAGGGCGAGGTTCTGTCA
>NZ_VIFM01000948.1 GCF_006636215.1 Myxococcus llanfairpwllgwyngyllgogerychwyrndrobwllllantysiliogogogochensis
GACCGCGTATTCGTCCCGGTGGGCGGCGGCGGTCTGGCAGCGGGCGTGGCGGTGCTGATCAAGCAGCTGATGCCGCAGATCAAAGTGATCGCGGTGGAGGCGGAAGATTCTGCTTGCCTGAAGGCGGCGCTGGACGCAGGCCATCCGGTGGATCTGCCGCGCGTCGGCTTGTTTGCCGAAGGCGTGGCGGTCAAACGCATCGGCGATGAAACGTTCCGTTTATGCCAGGAGTATCTGGACGATATCATCACCGTCGATAGCGATGCTATCTGCGCGGCGATGAAGGATCTGTTCGAAGATGTGCGGGCGGTGGCGGAGCCTTCCGGCGCGCTGGCGCTGGCGGGGATGAAAAAGTATATCGCCCAGCATAACATCCGCGGCGAGCGTCTGGCTCATAT
>NZ_VIFM01000949.1 GCF_006636215.1 Myxococcus llanfairpwllgwyngyllgogerychwyrndrobwllllantysiliogogogochensis
AAAATGAACAGACGCTAATGATGCTTCATCAGCGGGGTGTGTTCGGCGGACTTTTCTTTGGACATGGGGCTCGTGAATCCGGGGCGTCCGTTCGCGCCGGAGGGCAGCGGCAACGGAGCGGGTACAGGGCCGTCCATGGTAACTGCTGGGGCACAGGGCTGCCGCCACCGGTGGCAGGCGGGTACCGCACAGCCACGGGGTCAGGCCGGGACCAGGGTGATCTGCCGGTGGCTGGCGAAGATATCCATCACGATCTCGAAGTAGGTTGGGCCCTCGCCCCGTTGCAGGGCGTCCAGCTGGCGCGCAATGGTCCGCGTGTTGAAGGTGCCCGGGGCTTCCAGCTTGGACTGCAGCCACTGGCGGGTGGTAGTTCGTCCCAGTGCGGCGCGGCTGTGCTC
>NZ_VIFM01000950.1 GCF_006636215.1 Myxococcus llanfairpwllgwyngyllgogerychwyrndrobwllllantysiliogogogochensis
GGGGAGCCCACGCCTTCGGCGACGGCGATGCCGCGCTCGGTGCAGGCGGCCACGTCGACGTGCGCGCCCACCTTGCCGGTCTGGGCGATCAGCTTGAGGCGGGGCAGCTTCTCCACGAGCTGCCGCGTGATCTGCGTGCGCTCGCGGATGAGCACGATGATGTCGGCGTCCTTGAGGCGCACGGAGAGCTGGCCGAGGCCCTTGACGGTGTTGGTGTAGACCTTGGCGGTGTAGGCGTCGAGGCGCGCGGCGCAATGGAGTTTGCGGACGGCGTCCTGGTAGTCGTCGAGGATGACAATGTTCATGGAGTCCATGGGCCGCAGGCCGTGACCGCGCGCAGCACCGCGCGGGCCGGCATGAAATAGCGATGAAGGTGCGGGAAAAAAGCTGCGGCGCCG
>NZ_VIFM01000951.1 GCF_006636215.1 Myxococcus llanfairpwllgwyngyllgogerychwyrndrobwllllantysiliogogogochensis
GGCTCGACGTGGCGACCACGCAGCCGGCCCTGCAGCTCTACACCGGCAACAACCTGGACGGCACGCTGATCGGCCCCTCCGGCCGGATCTACCGCTCCGGGGACGGCGTCTGCTTCGAGACGCAGGGCTTTCCGGACGCCCCGAACCAGCCGGACTTCCCGTCCGCGACCCTGCGTCCGGGGGAGGTCTTTCGGGCGGCCACCACGTTCCGGTTCTCGGTGGCGTGAGCCGTCACGCCGCGAGAACCAGGTCCTCCCACATCACCGGGACGGCGGCCACCGCCGGAGCGGAGGGTTTCGGGCGCCAGGTCTCGCCGAGCGCCAGGAGCGCGGCCTTGACCGCGTCGAGCTGCGAGGGCTCGCCCTCGGCCATGCCCTCGGCGGCGGCCGTGCTGGAC
>NZ_VIFM01000952.1 GCF_006636215.1 Myxococcus llanfairpwllgwyngyllgogerychwyrndrobwllllantysiliogogogochensis
ATGTTACACTGCGCGGCTTTCAGCCACTTTCTTCGCAGGTCACTCATGAGTCATTCAAATGAAACCAAACCCCATGCACGCGAGCTGGCGCGACCAAACTGGTCGGCGGTCTTCGCGATTGCTTTCTGCGTCGCCTGCCTGATTACCGTTGAGTTTTTGCCGGTCAGCCTGCTGACGCCGATGGCGCTGGATTTAGGCATCTCCGAAGGGATGGCCGGGCAGTCGGTGACGACGACGGCATTCGTCGCGATGTTTTCCAGCCTGTTTATCACCTCCGTCATTGGCAAAACCGATCGCCGCTATGTGGTTATTCTGTTTTCGCTGCTGCTGACCTTTTCCTGCCTGCTGGTATCGTTTGCCGATAGCTTCACCCTGCTACTGCTGGGGCGCGCCTGTC
>NZ_VIFM01000953.1 GCF_006636215.1 Myxococcus llanfairpwllgwyngyllgogerychwyrndrobwllllantysiliogogogochensis
AGAGCAGCGGCAACGGCCACGCCCATTTACACACCATCAACGTGCGGGTGGAAAACCCCAACCTCAACCAGATGGCGATTCAGGATGTGCCGATGCTCAACAACGACAACATCGTCTGTTCGCGGCTGAAACGCGGTGAGCTGTTGATGGTGCCTGCGCCGGGCACCCTTATCCAGGCTGGCGACCTGCTGCACCTGGTGGGGCGACCTGAGGATTTGCACAATGCGCAGCTGGTGATAGGCCAGGAGGTGGCCACCTCGCTGTCGACGCGCGGCACCGATCTGAAAGTGGAGCGGGTGGTGGTCACTAACGAAAAAGTGCTGGGGAAGAAAATACGCGATCTGCACGTCAAACAGCGCTATGACGTAGTGATCTCCCGGCTTAACCGGGCAGGCGT
>NZ_VIFM01000954.1 GCF_006636215.1 Myxococcus llanfairpwllgwyngyllgogerychwyrndrobwllllantysiliogogogochensis
CAGGATCATGAAGTAAAAAATCAGACCGAACACCACCAGCATCAGAATCAGAGACATCGGGCTGCCCTGCGCCGGTGCACCCGTTGCCGCTACCGCATCAGAAATAAAAAAGCTCATTGAAATTCCCTCATTATTAAAATTAATCAACGTTCAAAGGAGGCACGGTGCGCCCCTGACGTTGGTAAAAATCGGTCACGAAGCTCTCTAATTTACCCTCTTCGATAGCCTTGCGTAAACCAGCCATTAAACGCTGATAGTAGCGCAGGTTATGAATGGTATTGAGACGCGCGCCCAATATTTCGTTGCAACGGTCGAGGTGATGCAAGTAAGCGCGTGAATAATTGCGACATGTATAGCAATCACACTCGGCGTCCAGCGGCGCGGTATCGCTTTTGTG
>NZ_VIFM01000955.1 GCF_006636215.1 Myxococcus llanfairpwllgwyngyllgogerychwyrndrobwllllantysiliogogogochensis
GGATGCGCAGCGACACGTCGCGCAGGATCGGTCGATCGCCATACGAGAACGTGACGTTGCGCAGCTCGACCAGGGGGGGTTCGGACATGCGGGAAAGGGGATGAATGCGGGTGGATGCGTGATTGTCGCGGCTGCGGCCGCGGGACGTGCGAGCGATGGTAACGCAAACATACATGCATGCATGTTTGCTGGAAACACCCTCGGCTACTTGCTATGCTTTCAAGAGCAACCAAACGATACCGGGTGAGCGCTGGAGCAGATCCGGCCACCCAGTATCCCGGGCTGTGGCGTCCGCGTCACAGCATGCTGCGAAGAAATGCCTGCGTTCGCGCATGCCGCGGGGTAGCGAAGAACTCCGCCGCTGGCGCGGCCTCGATGATCTCGCCCTGGTCCATGA
>NZ_VIFM01000095.1 GCF_006636215.1 Myxococcus llanfairpwllgwyngyllgogerychwyrndrobwllllantysiliogogogochensis
GGGCGCGGCGGCGTGGCACGCGGAGCTATCGGCGCTGGTGGGGGCGCAGCGAGACGCGGAGGAGAAGGAGTCGCGCGCGGCGGAGGCACTGGCGGCGGCGGCGCCTCGGGCGAAGAAGCTGGAGGAGGTCCGCGCGGCGGAGTCGTTCCGAGGGGCGGTGACGGCGGCGGAGGGGGCGGAGCGTCGGTGCGAGGAAGCGGACGCCACGGGTCGGGTCCGTGGCGCGGAGGTGGAGGAGGCGAAGGCTCGGGCGGCTCAACTGCTGGGGGCGTTGCGGGTGGCGGAGGAGGGGAGGCAGGAGGCGCGGTCGGCGCAAGAGGTCGCGGCGCCGGCGCTGGAGGCCGCGGCGGAGCTGGATGCGCGGAGCGTGGCGGCCGCGCGTGACGCGGAGGAAGCGCGGGCGCGGGCGCGGGTGTCGGAGGACGAAGCGGCGAAGGCTCGGGCGGTGCTCGAGGAAGTCGTGGTCCGCGAGGAGGCCGCGCGGGTGGCGGGAGAGGGGGCTCGGGTCTGGTTGTTGGAGAAGGCCCACTGGGAGGCGCTCGCGAGGGAGTGGCCTCGCTGGCAGCGCGAACTGGAGCGCTACGAGGTGGCGCTGGGTGAGGGGAAGACGGCGCGGGCGGCCGTGGAGGAGCTGCGCGGGGACGTGGATTTGCTGAAGGACGCGGAGCGTCTGAGGCGTCAGGAGCGGGACTCGGCGGCGGAGGGCGAGGCGCGGGCGCAGGCGGCGGCGACGCATGCGGAGACCTCGTTGGGGGAGGGGACGGGCGTGGAGCGGCGGGTGCTGCGGGAGTCACTGCTCGCGAGGCAGGAGACGCTGCGCGCACTGGAGCTGGCCCGGCAGGGCCTGTGTTCGGGAGAGGCCGAGGCGCGAGAGGCCGCGCGTGAAGCGGCGGTGGCGCGGGAGGAATCGGAGTCCGCGTCGGTCGCGGTGCGGGACTCGGCGGTGCGGCGGTTGGAGCGTGAAGCGGCGCTGAAGGAAGCGCGCCGTGCGCTGTCCGTGGCGGAGGCGACACAGGGGCATGCGGCGCAGCGGGCGCTGCTTCGCGAGGGCGAGGCGTGCCCGCTGTGTGGTGCCACGGAGCATCCGTATCGGCATGAGGTGCCGGCCCTGGCGGGGTTGGTGGCGGAGTCCGCCGCGCGGGTGGAGACGCTGGAGTCCGAGCGGAATGAGTGCTCTCGCGAAGAAGTGGATGCGAGCGCGAGGCAGGCGGCGGCGCGAGCGCGAGTCACCCAGGCGGAGTCGCGGCGAGAGGGCGCGGCGGCCCGCTGTGGAGAGCACCGTGACGCGTGGGCGCGGGGCCGCGAGCAGTGGCGGCGGGTGCGGACTCAGGGCTCGGCGTCTTCGGGAGGTGGGCCGGGACTCAGTGCGCGAAAGGGTGTTGTCGGGGCCCATGACTCCGAGTCGCCGGGCGGCGAAGAGGGTGCGGGAGTTCGTGACGCCACATCGGCCCCGGGAGTCGCCAGCGCGCGTGATGCCGCGTCTGCTCCCGAAGAGGGCTCGGGCCCGGAGGCGAGCGTCTGGCTGGAGGCGATGGTCGCCGAAGTCCAGGCACGGCTGTCCGCGCTGAAGTCCGAGGAAGAGGCGGCGGAGGGACTGGCCCGGACGGCGCGCGAGGCGAGAGCGGCGCTGGAGGCACAGCGCACCCGACGTGAGGTGGCGGCCGATGCGCTCCGGCGCGCGGAAGAGTCCTTCACGCGAGTGGAGGGCGCGCTGAAGGAGGGGCTGGCCCGGATGGAAGCGGCGGACGCGACGGTGCGACAGGTCCTGGCGGACGTGTCCCCCATCTTCGCCGCGGATGCGGGATGGGAGGCCAAGCTGGAGGCCGCTCCGGCGGACTTCCGCCAGAAGTGCGGCAAGCGCGTCTCCATGTGGAAGGAGCGCGAGGACATCGTCCAGAAGGCGAAGTCTCGGGAGGACGAGGAACAGCGACACCGTGCTCACGCGCAGGGCTTGCTGGAGGTGAGCGCTCGCCGTGCCGAGGAGGACGCCGCTCAGGCGACGCTCAAGGGTCAGGCTCGGGATGCAGCGGTGCGGGCCCGCGCCGCGCTGCTGGAGGGCCGCCCCACGGAGGAGGTCCGCGCGGAGCTGCGCGCGAAGCTGGAGTCGGCGCTGGCGGCCTACGAAAAGGCCCGCGTGTCAGCCGAAGCGGCACGACAAGCCGAAGGGGTGGCGCTGGCCCGCGCGGAGGATGCGGCACGCGACCTCACCCGTGCGCGGGAGTCCCGCGAGTCGGCGCGGAAGGAGCTGGAGCAACGGCTGGCGGCCCAGGGTGTGTCGCTGGACGTGGTGAAGGCGCTGCTGGCGAACGATGCCGCGTGGTGCGAGGCGGAGGCTCGGGCGCTGGCCGTGCTGCGCGAGGCCCAGGCCCAGGCGCGAGCGGTGCGCGACGAGCGACGTGAGCGGCGCACGGGCCACGAGTCGAGCGGACCGCCCCGCTTGTCGGAGGAGGAGGCGACCACTGCACGCGAGCACCTGGGAGGGGACGTGGAGGTGCGGCGCCGAGCCGAGGCGATGCTGCGCGCGAAGCTGGAGGCGGACGACGCGGCCCGTGCCCGTCACGGCAGCGAGGCCCAGGCGCTGGCGGAGCGCAGGCGTGCGGGCGAGGTGTGGAAGGCGCTGGGTGACCTCATCGGCTCGCATGACGGCAAGCGCTTCAAGGTCTTCGCCCAGAGCCTCACGCTGGACGCGTTGTTGCTGCACGCCAACGCGCACTTGCAAGAGCTGGCGCGCCGTTACCGCCTGATGCGCGTGCCCGGGCATGACCTGGACCTCCAGGTGGTCGACGGGGACATGGGTGACGAGGTGCGTGGCGTGGCCAGCCTGTCGGGTGGCGAGAGCTTCCTGGTGTCGCTGGCGCTCGCGTTGGGGTTGGCCTCGCTGTCGTCGGAGACGACGCAGGTGGAGACGCTCTTCATCGACGAGGGCTTCGGGACGTTGGACCCGGAGACGCTGGAGGTGGCGCTGGCGACGCTGGACGCACTCCAGGCCACGGGGCGACAGGTGGGCATCATCTCCCACGTCTCGGGGCTCGCCGAGCGCATCGGTGTGCAGGTGCGCGTGGTGAAGCAGGGCGGTGGCCGCAGCCGGCTGGTGGTGGAGGGCGACCTGGGCCTGCCGTACGTCGCGGTTCAGCAGCTCGCGTGAGGTCCAGGCCTCACACGCCCGTGCCCATCAACCCGCGCACCACGGCGGCCACGGCCAGCGGCGTGGCCACGCGGTCATCGGAGAGGGCGGCGAGGGCCCGCGCGAACTGCTCCGCGGAGCCGAAGCGCTGCGAGGGGTGAGGCGCGAGCGCGCGGTCCAGCACCAGCGCGAGCGCGTCCGACACCTCCGGCACCTGCATCCGCACGGGCTTCACCCGGCCCCCCCGGATGGCGGACTCCACCTCCTCACCGGGGCCGGAGGGGAAGGGCGACTCCAACGACAGCAGTTCGTACAGCAGCACCGCGGTGGCCCACAGGTCCACCGCCACGGACACCTCGCCCGCCAGCAGCTCCGGCGAGCGGTAGTGCTGCTTGCCCAGGCGTCGCGCGTCGAGCGCCATGCCCGCCCGTGAGCGAGCCACGCCGAAGTCCGCCAGCTTCACCTCTCCAGTTCGCGACAGCAGCACGTTGTGCGGGGACACGTCGCAGTGCACGACACCCAGCGGACGGCCCGTGGTGCTCGTGGCCTGGTGCGCGTGCGCGAGGGCCTCCAGCACCTGCCGGACGATGAGCACGGAGATGTCGATGGGCAGCTCGATGCGCCGCCGTCGGCACTGCGCCAGCACGCGCCCCAGGTCCGGCCCCTCCACCAGCTCCAGCGCGAGGTAGCCCCCGTCGGGCAGCTCTCCATACTCGACGAAGCCGACGATGTGCGGATGCCGCAGACACCGGGCCAGCTCCGCTTCATGCAGGAGCTGCTCGTGCGCCTCGTCGTCGTGCGCGCGCTCGGGGCGCACGCGCTTGAGCGCCACGTGCTCTCCGGCCCGCGCGCCGTGCTTCACGCGCGCGAGGAACACCTCCGCCATGCCGCCGCGTCCCAGGCGGGACAGCAACTCGAAGCGGCCACAGTCCCTCGGCCAGGTCTCCTCCACCACGTCCATGACTCAGCTCACCCCACCCACCAGGCTCGCCAGGTAGCCGTCGAGCGTCCGGGAGAAGGTGACGTCGTCACTGAGGAACGCAAGCCCCACGCCGCCGCTGTAAGGGTCATCCAACACGTGCACCACCACCGCCTCGCCCTGCAGATGCTCCCCGTTGGGCAGCTTCACGTCCACGGTGACGACGCTGTCGGGCGGAGGCCGGTGCGCGGTGCGCACGAAGAGGCCGCCGTTGGAGATGTTCAGCGCGTGCTCCCGCACGAAGTCCAGCTCGGTGCGGAACTCCAGCTCCAGCCGCACCGCGAACCGGCGCCCCCGGCGCTGGGGACCGCCCGTTGGCGCGGAGGGCACGCGGCGTGGATCATCCTCCGACGTGGGCACGGCGGCGGGACTCGGTGGCGCCGAGGGAGCAGGAGCCGCGGGTCGCGAGGCCAGCGCGCTCACGTGCTGCTCCAGCGCCCGTGCCGCGGCGGTGCGCTCCTCGCCCCCGTAGGCCTTTCCTCCCGCGAAGATGCTGTTGCGAAGCGCGTCGCGCTCCGGCTTGGGCAGACGCCACAGCTCCACGAAGGTGCCGCCGCTGCGCTTCACCTCGTCGGCGAGCCGCTCCACCGCGGCACGCGGATAGCCCGGGGCCTCCACCTTGAGCTCGATACCGGCCTGCTCGGCCTGCACGGAGACGACGAGCTGCATCGATTGCGCGGAGGGCAGCAGTTCGCCAAGCCCCTCCACCACCGCCGCGGCGCGTTCTGGTGAAGCCCCTCTATTCCACAATGCCGCGAGACCGAAGACAGGCACGAAAGAGACGATAACCGACGCTTCCCACCCCGCGAACAGTGTTCGCCAACAGTCATGCCGCAATCCGTCCATGAGGTTGGACAGAGAGCATACGAAGAGCGACGAAGAACTCGTACCGAGGGGAATAGTCACTGACCAAAAGGCGCAGGTCTTCATAGACTTCAGGTTCCCCCTGACTCATCCCAACCCCCCCGGAGTCAGGGAAATGGAGTCGAATGATGCGTACGTCCTTCACCCGGCTCATCGCCTGCGTGCTCGTGTCAGCTTCGTTGCTGGCTGGCTGCGGCGGGTCGGACCCCGAAGACCCCACTCCGCCCGGCAATGAAGATGCGGGTACGACCCCAGACAGTGGAACACCGCCCCCGGAGGATGCGGGCGTCGAGCCTGACCCGGACCCGGATCCAGGTCCGGTGCCCACGGATGTCGACGACAGCAAGAACCCCACCAAGGACTCCGACTGCGACGGCCTCACGGACGCGGAAGAGTTCGCCAATGTCTATGCCGGCGGGTTGAAGACGGACCCGGGTCGGCGTGACACCGACGGTGACGGCATTCGTGACGGCGTCGAAGTGGGCCGCACCTCGAGCATCAACACCACCTGTTCGTTCCGCGCGGACCTGGACCCGGACTCGCGCACCTCGCCGGTGAAGGCGGACACGGACGGCGACGGCATCCCCGACGGCCTGGAGGACACCAACCGCAACGGCGCGAGGGACCCGGGTGAGACGGACCCCAACGCCCTCGACTCGGATGGTGACGGGCTGAAGGACGGCGAAGAGGACGTCAACCACAGCGGCACGGTGAGCCCCGGCGAGACGGACCCGCGCAAGCGCGACACGGATGGCGACGGCCTGTCGGATGGTCAGGAGCGGACCATGGGCACGGACCCGCTCAAGCCGGACACGGACGGCGACTCGTGCAGCGACGGCGAGGAGGACCGCAACCGCAACGGCGTGCGGGACAGCGGCGAGACGGACCCGAAGGTGGCTGACTGCGCCGCCTCCATCCCCGACGCGGACTTCGACGGCATCCCGGACGCGGTGGAAGTGGCCACCGGCACGAACAAGGACAAGGCGGACACGGACGGTGACGGCCTCGACGACGGCGTCGAGGACGAGAACAAGAACGGCAAGGTGGAGGCGAACGAGTCGGACCCGCGCTTGACGGACACCGACTGTGACGGCCTGCAGGACGGCGCGGGCCGCGATGGCTTCCTGGGTGAGGACGGCAACGGCAACGGCAAGGTGGACGCCAACGAGACGGACCCCACCAACCCGGACACGGACGGCGACGGCCTGCGCGACGGCCTGGAGCGTGGTGTGACGACCGCCGCGGCGCCGCGCAAGGACTGCGGCTACGCGGGCGACGCGCACCCGAGCAGCACCACGAGCCCCACGACGGCGGACTCGGACGGTGACGGCATCGCGGACGGCGCGGAGGACGCGAACCAGAACGGCCAGGTGGACGCGAACGAGCTGGACCCGAAGAACCCGGCGGACGGCGCGCCCAACACGCCGGCGGGCCAGGCCTGCCGCGCGAACAACCTGCGGCCCGTCACGTTCAAGGAGGACAACGGCGCGGACGTGCGGCTCGCGCTGCCTGCCACCTTCAAGGACGCGAACATCACCAACATCACGGTGGCTGGCGCCACGGTGGGCGTCATCGGCTGGGACGACACGAAGCAGGTGACGCTGATTGCGTACAAGCGTGGCGCGGTGGGCGGCTCCATCACCCCCGCGGGCGACGAGGCGGGCATCCGCGGTGCCTCGTTCAACACCGCGACGAGTGACTACGCGCAGACCTTCAACACCTGGGACGGCTACGCCGCGCTCGCGGCTCGCTACTCGCTTGCGGGCGGCGAAGACCTGAAGGCTCGCACCAACTCGCTGGTGCGGTCGCTGGTGCCCAGCAGCGCCGGTTCGCTCGCGGGTTCGGCGGGAATCACCGGTCCGTTCACCATCCAGGCGCAGTACGTCCACCGCTCCAACGACAGCGTGCTGGTGGTCATCGCCATCACCCCCACGTCCCGCTACAACGAGGCGGGCAGCCTCTTCTCGCTGGCGGACACGGCGGGCGGCTCGGCGCTGGCGCAGTTCGGTGACGCGGACGCGGTGCAGTGCGAGCTGTTCACCTCGCGCCAGGCGGTGGTGGACTTCCTCTTCGTGGTGGACGACAGCGGCTCCATGGCCAGCTCGCAGCAGTCGCTCGCGGACGCGGCCACGGCCGTGGCGAGCAAGCTGAGCAACTCCACGCTGGACTGGCGTCTGGCGATGGTGACCACGAGCTACACCTCCACCAACAACAACTACGCCAACCGGAACGTGGTGCGCGGCTTCACCCGGAACGTCAACCAATTCCGGGCGTGGCTGACGGAGAACAGCGTCTGCAACGGCGGCCAGTGCAACACCGTCACCATCCCCGCGGGGACCAGCCCCACCACCTGTGCGAACGATGCGTCGTGCTGGGTGAAGGTGGGAGGGTCTCCGGATGAGAAGGCCATGGACGCGGCCCGGGCCGCCATCAACGACAAGCTCGTGCCGGATGGAACGTCCTCGGATACGCGCATCCGTGCGGGCGCCAAGGTGGTGGTCGTCATCCTCACGGACACGCACGACTACTCGACGGACGCCATCGCGACGTTCGAGCAGTACTTCAAGGGCACCGGCACCACGCCGGCGACCAAGAACCCGCTGAACCAGGTCATCCAGGTCCACGGCATCATCTGCCCGCCGGAGCTGGCCACCAGCAACACGGCGACCTGGTGTCACAACCAGGAGGACCCCCGCAACCCGAAGCACCTGGACATCATCCAGGCGACGGGCGGCGTGGTGGGCAGCATCCGCAACTCCACCTCCATCACCACGACCATCAACGGCATCATCGACAGCGTCATCGCGTCGGTGGGCTACCGCACGCAGCAGCCGCCCATCGGCGCGTCGGTGAAGGTGTCGGTGGCGACGGTGGCGGACGCGGTGTCGTGCCCCACGGCGTCGGACCTGCCGCGCAGCCGCACCAACGGCTTCGACGTGGATGGCATCAACCGCACGCTGTCGTTCTTCGGCGGCTGCCGGCCGCAGGCGGACAACACGCAGGCGGCGGTGTCCTACCGCTACTGGAGCGACCGGACGACGAACGCCAACGGCGTGCCGCCTCCTTGCAAGACGGACCCGTATTACGACGCGACGGAGGCGGACTACTGCGACGGCAAGCTCTCCTGCAACCGCACCACGGACAAGTGCGAGTGCCCGTCGGACTGCGGTGGTGTCGGCGCTCCGGGCCAGGTCTGCAACACGGACCCGGCGGTGTGCGCCTACACGTGCGCTTCGGATTGCGGTGGCACGTGCGGCACGTATGAGTCGTGCAACTCGGCGACCTGCGCGTGCTCGTGCGTCCAGACGGCCACGTGCGCGGCGGGCTACAAGTTCGACCCGAGCGTGTGCGCCTGCGCGTGTGACACCTCGTCGCTGAGCTGCGGCTCCACGACGCAGCCGGACGCGGCCTCGTGCTCCTGCGCTTGCAAGGCGGACTGCGGTGGCTGCCCGTCGAACACGGCGTGCAACCCGAGCACCTGCGCCTGCGAAGGCGTCATCGGCTGACGGTGACGTGAAGCGCCGGCCTTCACTCGAGGGCCGGCGTGGCGGAGTGCTTCCTCGGAAGCTGTCTGGGTCCGAGGAAGCCAGGGGCCTGGTGACGAAACGTCGCCGGGCGTCTGGGACCCGGCTCAGGACATGAAGAAGGCCCCGGTGGCGACGTGCCTCCGGGGCCCTCGTGTTTCTGGGGACTCAGCAGGGACGCGCTACCGGCCCGCGGTGAGTCCCGTGGGCGCGGTGGCCGTGCGGAGGATGGGGTAGACGCGGTGCTGGGTGTCGCGAGCGGGGTGGCGCTCGTAGAAGAACCGCAGACGCGCGCGCGGGTCCTTGGCGAAGGCGGGGTCCTTGAGCTTCGCGTCCCACGCGGCCTTCACGGTGGCGTCCCTGGCGAGCAGCTCCCTCGCGAAGGGCTCCAGCACGTAGTCCTCGATGTATTCCTTCTGCTCGAAGTGGGCGTTGAAGAAGCCCCACGCCAGGAGCGAGTCCGGCGCGGACGGCTCCAGCAGGTGGGCCACCATCTCCACACCCGGCTGCGCGGTGGGGACGTACAGCGCGCCGGCGGGAAGTGACTGCGTCTGCTTCTCCCATGCGCCCTTCACCGACAGCGTCTGACGGCCCTCGTTGGACTGGGGACTCCACTTCGCCTCGGTGGCGCGGAACACCTCCACGTCGGTGGCGGGTGTCGGGCGGGACAGGCGCTGGAAGCGCAGGCCGTGGGTGGTGAGCTTCTGGGCCACCCAGGCGGCATGGGACGGCGGCACCAGGTAGCCGCCCGAGGGGATGGAGACGGTGAGGGCGGGCTCCACCTTGTCGAAGTACGGCACGGTCCACACCTGCGGCTTGGAGTCGTCGTAGCGAATCCACGTCTGCCCGGAGACGTCGGAAGCGCCGCGCTCATAGGCGTAGCCCCGGAAGGCGATGGGGTGGCTCTCTGACGTGTTCTTCCACGCGACGACGACGTCGCGCACCTTGCCGGACTGGGCCTCCGCGTCGGCCGCCTTCACGGCGCTCATCATCCCGGCGCCATCGCGGGCGACGAGGCGCAGGAGGCCCGCGACGACGTCGCGCGTGGCCTTCACGCGCTCGGCATAGGGCTTCCACGAGTGCGTCTCCACGAGCACGCCGAACCGGTGGTACGCGGCGGCGTAGGCGTGGCTGAAGCGCGGAGGCGGCACGCCGTAGGCGAAGCCGGACGTCGGGTCATCGTCCTGGATGAACGAGGGGTAGAACTCCAGGGGCTGGTGGCCTTGCGTCTCCAACTCCTGGAACAGCTCCTGGCGCAGCTTCACGCCGAGGGGGCGCAGGCTCTCCGGGCCGGACTTCTGCGGCTCGATGCCGACGGCGACGTCGGGCTCGAACTTGGCGCCGTCGGTGACGTGCAGGTCCGCGTAGACGAGCGCGTCCCAGGAGTGGAGGTAGCGCAGCAGGGCCACCATCTCCGGGCTCTCCGCCTTGGCGTAGTCGCGGTTGAGGTTGAGGTTCTGCGAGGTGACGCGCCAGCCCATCTCCTCGGGGCCCACCTGGTTGGGGCGGTTGTTGCGGCCGAAGCGCTCGTGGCCGTCGACGTTGAAGACGGGGACGAAGACGGCGGTGACACCCTTGAGGACACCCGGCAGCGTCTTGCCGGAGAGGACGTCTCGCAAGAGCGCGAAGCCGGCGTCCTTGCCGTCGATTTCGCCGGCGTGGATGCCGCCCTGGAAGAAGACGACGGGGCGATTCTTCTTCGAGTTGGCGGCGGGGGTGAGGGTGCCGTCGGCGCTGGCGACGAGGGCGAGCATGGGCCGGCCCTCGGGCGTGGTGCCGAACGTGTCGCAGCGCACCTTGCCGGGGTAGGCCTTGGGGAAGGCGCGGCAGAGCGACTCCACCTCGGGGTAGCGGCCGGTGCGTGTCCAGCCGCTCTGCTCGGACGCGGTGGTGAGAGGCGGTGGAGCCTGGGCGAGCGCCAGGGAGAGGGCGGTGGCGAGGAGCATGGCCAACCCACAACACAGGCTCCCGTGGGTTTCAACCGCCTCGCACGGTGAGCGTTCCACCCACCGGTAGGACGTGGACGTGCTCGTGCGGCCAGCCTCGGCGGTTCCACTCGGCGTCCAGGCGGCGGGGCGGTTCGTCGAGCGGCTCGTCGGTGAGCTTGAACGTGCCCCAGTGCATGGCGAGGAACTCCCGGGCGCCGAGTGCCTCGAAGGCGCGGACGGCCTCTTCGGGGTTCATGTGCTGGCGGCTCATGAACCACTCCGGGTCATACGCGCCAATGGGGAGCAGGGCGGCGTCGAGCTTGGGAAAGCGGCGGCCGATTTCCTTGAAGCCATCGAACCAGGCGGTGTCACCGGAGTGGTAGACGCGGGCGCTGGAGCCCTCGACGACGAAGCCGCCCCAGAGCATCTCGTTGGCGTCGTTGAGGCCGCGTCGGCTCCAGTGTTGCGAGGGGACGTAGTGGACGGTGACGGGGCCCACCTGGGTGGATTGCCACCAGTCCAGTTCGGTGACGGCGAGCTTGGAGCCCTTGAACACGGGGGACTGTCCCAGGCCGGTGACGATGGGGGCGCCCACGTCGGTGAGCGTGGGCAGGTCCAGGTGGTCATAGTGGTTGTGGGAGACGAGGCTCGCGGCGATGGGAGGCAGCTTGTCGACGGGGACGCCGGGCGGGACGTTGCGGCGGATGACGACGTTGATGGCGTCGCGCAGCACGGGGTCGATGAGGAGGGACAGGCCGTCGAGTTGGACGAGCCAGCTTGCGTGGCCCAGCCATGTGAGGCGCGCGCCCTCGCCGGGGGCGGGCGGTGTGGCGAGCAGGGCGAGGTCCGGCTCCACGCGAGGGACGGGTGCATGGTCGGGCGACTTGCGGCGGCGGCCGGAGAGCTTGTCGGCCACTGCCCATTTGAAGACGCTGCTGAACGGCTGAGGGCCGCTGCCGTCCAGGTTCTTGAAGCGCAAGGCCATGATGCGTGCTCCTCGAAGGACACCGGAGCGCGGAGCTCCGAGCGTCTGTCATGCTCGCGGGACGGTGCAGTTCGCAAGGGGAATGGAGCCCCTACCATGGTCGACATCACACATCGCACGCTCGAGACGAACGGGATTCGCCTTCATGTCGCGGAGGCGGGGAAGGGGCCACTCGTGCTGTTGCTCCATGGGTGGCCAGAGTCCTGGTACTCGTGGCGGCACCAGCTTCCGGTGCTCGCCGCCGCCGGCTACCACGTCGTCGCGCCGGACGTTCGAGGTTATGGGCGCAGTGACAAGCCGGGGCCCGTCGAGGCGTACAGCATGCGGAACCTGGTGGCGGACTTCGTGGAGCTGCTGGATGCGCTCGGGGAGAAGACCGCGGTGGTGGTGGGGCACGACTGGGGCGCGGCGATGGCGTGGACCTGTGCCGCGCTTCATCCGGACCGCTTCAGGGCCGTTGTCGGCATGAGTGTTCCGCATCTGGGGCGTACGCCGATGCCGCCCACGCAGCTCTTTAAGGCCGTGTTCGGTGAGAAGTGGTTCTACATCCAGTACTTCCAACAGCCCGGTGTCGCGGAGGCGGAGCTGGAGGCGGACGTGTCGCGGACGGTGCGCACCGTTCTGGCGGGCTCCGTCGCGGGCTTCGACACGAAGTCGGAGTTGGTGCGCGCGAGGAAGCAGGGGGATGGGTTTCTCACGGGCATCGAGACGCCCGCGACCTTGCCCGCCTGGCTCACGGAGGAGGATGTCGCGTACTTCGTGAAGGAGTTCGAGGGCAGTGGGTTCCGGGGTGGCTTGAACCGCTATCGCAACATGGACCGGGACTGGGAGGAACTGCCCGAGCTGGCGACGGTGCGAATCGAGCAGCCCGCGTTGTTCATCACGGGAGAGACGGACCCGGGGCGCGCGCTGGCGCCAGTGGAGGTGATGAAGCCGCTGGTGCCGAATCTGAAGGACGTGCTTGTTGTCCCTGGAGCGGGGCACTGGGTTCAGCAGGAGCGTCCCGCGGAGGTCAACGCCGCGTTGTTGTCGTTCTTGAAGTCGCTGCCCGCGTGACGTCGCGGTGGGGCGGGTCTGTCACCAATCGGGGTGGCAGACCCAGGGACTGGAGGGGCGGCGCTGGAAGCAGCGGTAGCCGTCGTCGCAGGTGTTGGGGCCCTTGGGGTCGCAGGGCTGCTCGCAGGCCCAGCCGTCACAGACACGGCCGTCGGGGCAGGGCGGGAAGTCCTTGCCACAGCGCAGCTCACACTCGGACCAGATGCGGTCGGGTAGATGGGACGCGTGCATGAACTCGCACGTCTGGCCTGTGGGGCAGGGAGTTTGTTGGCACTGTGGGCCGAACACCCTGGCGCAGGCGGATGCGCCTTCTTCGTGGCGGATGCAGTGCTGTCCTTCGGGGCAGCCGCTCTTCTCGCAGGTGGGGAGGCAGAGCGGTTCGGGATAGTCGTCCACGCAGAAGAAGTGGGGTGGGCAGGTGTTGGCGTCATCCAGGCTGCACGGTCGTCCGCAGAAGTTTCCTGCACTGGAGCAATGCAGTCCGGGGCCGCAGGCGCCTTCCTGGGTGTCGGAGATCTCCACGCAGCGCTCGCCTTCCTTGCGAATGCCCACGGGCACGCAATAGCGCACCACGGGGTCTTGTCTCGCGGTGGCGAGGAGTCGACAGACATGGCCATCTGGGCACTGCGCATCGGTGAAGCACTGGCTGTCCGCGCAATAGAGCGCGCGAGCGCGCGCATCGAAGAGGCAACCCAGTGGTGGATCGCACCCAACGCGTGTGCCGCAGTTTCGATGGTAGGTCTGGAACCGTGAGCGTTCTTCTGGCGTGAATACAGGACTGACTTGCCGGCCTCTGACGTACTCGGGAAGGTTCGGTTGCAGGAGGCTGCTCGTCGTGAGGACAAGGGGTAGCGGTATCAACAACGCGATGCCTGCCCCCAGCATCGTTCGCACGTTCATTGTTCGCCGCACCTTTGGATGCACGTTTCGCTTTGCTCGCGGCCGCCGTCGCAATAGCGCGTGTAATCGTCCACCGAGCATTTCGTGGGAATGCTCTCCAAGGCATCCTGATGCGCGGCCCGGTCCACGAGGCCGTCACGCCGGTGGACCTCGGGACAGCCCATGACGGCGCAGGACAGCGCACAGACCCAGAAGGTCATCCACGGCATCGCTGTGTCCCCCCGACAGAGGAAACGACACAGGCATTCTACCGAAGGTAGGAAGTCGCGGAGACAACCTGGTTGATGGGGCGAGTGAGACTGTGCACGCGCCGACATCGCTCACCCACACGGCCCCGCACTCCCTTATATAGAGCGCGATGCTTCCCACCTCCGGCTCCACGACTCGCAAGCTGCTGCTCGCCTTCGGTGCGCTGGTGGCGCTGTTCACCGCCGCATCGGGCTTCGCGCTCGCTCGGCTGGCGGACATCCACGACGCCTCGCACGAGCTGCGTGAGGCCGGCGGCCGGGTCCGCGAGGCACTCGAGCTGGCCACCGCCGTGAGAGACCAGTACGCGCATCTGGCCCACACCATCATCCTCGGCAACGCCAGCCACGTTCACTTCCACGAGGAGTCGCGAGCACGCGTCGAGACGCTCACCCGCCGGCTCCGAGAGCAGGCACAGGACGCCGAGGAGCGCGCCTGGGTGGCGGACATCCAGGAGAACGGTGACGCGCTGGACCGGCTGTACCGCGAGACACTCCTGCCCGCCGTGCTGGCGAAGGACCACGCCGCAGTCACCACCGCCCATGGCCGCGCCCTGGAACGCGTCTCCCTCATCCAGGCCCGCGCCGAGGCCCTGGCGCGCCGCTTCGACACCTCCATCGGCTCGTTCGAGGAACACGTCGCCGCCGTCGAGCACACCAGCTTCCGCTGGGCCCTGCTCTTCCTTGGCGGCGCGACGCTGTTCGCCGTGGGCGTGGGCATCTACATCGGCAACTCCGTGGCCCGCCCCGTGGCTCGACTGTCCGAGGGCGCTGCTCGACTCGCCCAGGGCGACCTGGACACGCGCATCCCCGAGGATGACCCGGGAGAACTCGGCCGACTCGCCGCGCAGTTCAACCGGATGACCGATGCCCTGCGCACGCACCAGGCCCAGCTCGTTCAACACGAGAAGCTCGCCAGCGTCGGCCGACTCGCGGCGGGCGTCGCCCACGAAATCAACAACCCGCTCGGCGTCATCCTCGGCTATGTGCGCATCCTCCAACGCAAGGCGGAGGGCGCCCTGGCCGAGGACCTGAAAGTGGTGGAGGAGGAGGCCGTGCGCTGCCAGCAGATTGTCGAAGGGCTCCTCGACCTCTCCCGCCCGGGCCAGGGCCCGGTGGAAATAGTCCCCCTGCGCGAGACGTGTGAGGACGTGGTGGCGAGGCTGCGCGAAGCAGAGAGGCTCGGACAAGTGGACGTGCGCGTGGAGGGCTCGGCGAGCGCGTGGGCCCAGCCGTCGCGGCTGCGCCAGATTCTCCTCAACCTGGTGAAGAACGCCGCGGAGGCAGCCGGAACCGGTGGCACCGTCGAGGTGCGAATCGCGCCCGCGAAGGACGGCGGCGCGAGCGTCTCTGTCTCCGACTCCGGCCCCGGTGTGAAGCCCGAGGACCGCCGCCGCCTCTTCGAGCCCTTCTTCACCACCAAGTCCACGGGCACGGGCCTGGGGCTCGCCGTGAGTCAGGCCATCGCGGAGGCACACGGCGGACGCATCGAGGCGGACACGGGTCCGCTGGGAGGCGCGCGCTTCACGCTGCGGCTGCCCCCCGCGTCGGCGGAGCGGGAGGCCATGGCATGAGCACACAAACCCAACCCGGCGTCCTGGTGGTCGACGACAAGGAGAACATGCGCAAGCTGTTCTCCCGCATCCTCGGAGACGCCTACTCCGTGACGGAAGCCGCCGATGGCGAGCAGGCCATGTCGCTGCTGGCCTCGCGCGACTTCGACGTGGTGGTGACGGACATCCAGATGCCTGGAGCGGACGGCTTCGCGGTGCTGCGCGAAGTGAAGCGCCGCGCGCCCGACACGGAGGTGATTCTCGTCACCGCGTTCGCCAGCATCCCCAAGGCCGTCGAGGCCATCAAGGAAGGCGCCTACGACTACCTCTCCAAGCCGTTCGACCCCGACGAGGTCGCGCTCGTCGTGGCACGTGCGCTGGAGAAGCGACGCCAGGGCCGAGAGGCCGCGGGACTGAAAGCCCGGCTCGCGTCGGCCCCCGAGCTCCACGGGCTGCTGGGCGGAAGCGCGGCGATGCACGCCCTGCACGGCCTGCTCTCCCAGGTCGCGGCGAGGGACCTCACCGTCCTGCTCACAGGCGAGACAGGCACGGGCAAGGAGCTGGCCGCGAGGGCCGTCCACAAGGAAAGCCCCCGCGCCGCGAAGCCCTTCGTGGCGGTGAACTGTGGCGCGCTCCCCGCGGAGCTTGTGGAGAGCGAGCTGTTCGGCCACGCGAAGGGTGCCTTCACGGGCGCCACGGTGGCGAAGCCCGGACTCTTCGAGGAGGCCCACGGCGGCACGCTCTTCCTCGACGAGATTGGAGATCTGCCGCTGCCCGTGCAGGTGAAGCTCAACCGGGCCCTGCAGGAGAAGGAAGTCCGGCGCGTGGGCACCACCGTGCCGGTGAAGGTGGACGTCCGCGTGGTGGCCGCCACGCACCGTGACTTGTCCGCCGAGGTGGCCGCCGGTCGCTTCCGCGAGGACCTCTACTACCGCCTCAATGTGGTGACGGTGCGACTGCCCGCGCTGCGAGAGCGACGCGAGGACGTCCCGCTGCTCGCGATGCATTTCCTGTCCGGCTCGGGACGGTCTGAAGTGGAGAGCTTCACCGCCGAGGCCCTGCGCGCACTCGCGTCCTACGACTGGCCGGGCAACGTGCGACAGCTCGAGAACGCCGTGGCGCGAGCCGTGGCCGTGGCCCGAGGTACACGCATCACCCCAGAGGACCTCCCTCCTGAGGTGGCCACGTCACGCGGAGTCACCTCGGGCGCCACGGCTCCGGGAGTGAGGGCCACCGCCGAATCCCTGGCGAAGCTGCCCTACCGCGAAGCAGTGGACGGCGCCCGCGACACGGTGTCCCGCGAGTACCTCACCGCGTTGATGCAGGAGTTCAGCGGCAACGTCACCCACGCCGCCGAACGCGCCGGCATGGAGCGCGAGAGCCTCCACCGGTTGCTCAAGCGCTACGGAGTGCGCTCGGAGGACTTCAAGCGCTCCGAGTGACGTGCGTCTCAGAACGCCAGCACCATCAGGCCGCCGAGGGATGCGGCACTGCTCTCCGCCTGAAGCGCCCTGCGCGGCGAACCGCACGCCTCAGAACGCCGGAACCACCGCGCCGCCGTACTGGGCCTCGATGAAGCGGCGCACCTCTCCGGACTGGAGCGCCTTGAGCAGCACCCGGACCTCGGGGCGGGACTCGTCGCCCTTCCGGACGACGAGCACATTCGCATAGGGATTGCGCGTGGAGGACTCGCGAGCCAGCACCTTCGCGTCCAGCTTCAGGTGCTTCTGCGCCTCCAGGAAGTAGTTGCCGTTGATGACGGCGGCGGCCACATCCTCCAGCGTGCGCGGCTGCTGCTCGGCGTCGATCTCCCGCAGCTCCAGCTTGCGAGGGTTGCCCACCACGTCCTGTACCGTGGCGACGGCGCCCGCGCCCTCCTTCAGCCGCAACAGGCCCTGGTCCGCGAGCAGATGCAGCGCGCGAGACGCGTTGCTCGGGTCGGACGGAATCGTCACCTGCGCGCCCTCGGGCAGCTCCGCGAGCTGACGGAACTTCGTCGAGTACAGCGCCAGCGGCTCCAGGTGCACCGCGCCCGCGCTGCGCAGGGAGAGCTGACGGTCCGCGGAGAAGCGCTCCAGATACGGCACGTGCTGGAAGTAGTTGGCGTCGAGCTGTCCATCCGCCAGGGCCACGTTGGGCTGCACGTAGTCGGTGAACTCCACCACCTCGATGCGCACGCCGTCACGCAGGGCCACGGGTACCGCGGCGCGAAGAATCTCGCCATGCGGCACCGGGTTGACGCCGATTCTCAGCGTGGGCACTCCGGGCGCCTCGCCGATGGCGGGAGCCTCCGACTTCTTGCAGCCCGTTCCCACGAGCAGCGCGATGGAGACGGCGGCGAAGGCCAGGGGGATGATGAAAAATGATGCAGGTGGCTTCATGGGGTGTGGATTCCGGAGGAGAGGCCGCGGGCAACAGCGTGACCGGGTGGATATTTCAGTCGTGCGCGCGGCCGGAGTGGGGCGAGGTGTGGTCGAAGCGCGAAGCCACTCCATCCCCAAGCCACTGCACGAGCTGCACCAGCGCCAGCAACACGGCGAGGCAGCCCAACATGACGTCGGTGCGGAAGCGCATGTACCCGTACTTCACCGCGAGGTCTCCCAGCCCACCTCCGCCCACGGCTCCCGCCATGGCGCTGTAGCCGAGCAGGCTGATAACCACGAGCGCGGTACCGCGCACGAGAGATGGCAGGGCCTCGGGAATCAGGACGCGGAAGATGACGCGCCGGTGGGTGGAGCCCATGGCGATGGCGGCTTCCACCAGTCCGGAGTCCACCTCGCGCAGTCCCTGCTCCACCACGCGCCCCATGAAGGGAATCGCCGCGACGACCAGCGGAACGATGGCGGCGGTGGTGCCAATCGTGGTGCCCACCAGCAGGCGAGTCAGGGGAACGATGGCCACCATCAAGATGATGAAGGGCACCGAACGCCCCACGTTGACGAGCGTGCCCAGCACGCGGTGCAGCGCCGGGCGCTCCCACAGTCCGCCCCGGTCCGTCAGCACCAGCAGCACTCCCAGGGGCAGCCCCGCGAGCACCACCAACACCGTGGCCACCGACGTCATGTAGAGCGTCTCCAGCGTGGCCACCCACAGCGAATGCGTCAGCTCACCAGGCATGGGCCGCCTCCTCCGACGTCAAACCCTGCTCGCGCAGGAACGCCAGGGCCTGGCTCACCGCGTCCGGAGCACCCGTGAGCTCGAAGAGCAGCCGCCCCACGCGCGCCTCGCCCACGCGCTCCAGCGAGCCCTCCAAGAGATGCGCGTCCACGTCGAAGCGACGCGCCAGGGTGGAGAGGATGGGACGCGTGGAGTGCTCGCCCGACAGTGACAGCTCCACGCGCTGACCGCCCCGAAGGACGGCGCTCTCGCCCGTCGTGAAGGGTGGGTAGCACAGCCCATGCAGATGCGAGCCCGGACGGGAGAGCAGCTCCACCACCTTGCCCTGCTCCACGAGCCGTCCCTGCTCCAGCACGGCCACCGAGTCGCAGATGGCCTTCACCACCTCCATCTGATGCGTGATGAGCAGGATGGTGAGGCCGAGCTGTCGGTTCAAATCCCGGAGCAACGCCAGCACCGAGCGCGTTGTCTCCGGGTCCAACGACGACGTCGCTTCGTCGGACAGCAAGATGCGAGGACGCGGCGCCAGGGCGCGGGCAATGCCCACCCGCTGCTTCTGCCCACCCGACAACCGCGACGGGTAGGTGTCCGCCTTGTCCGACAGGCCCACCAGCGAGAGCAGCTCCGCGACGCGCGCGCGAATCTGCTCGCGTGGCAGCCCCGCCACCTCCAGCGGATACGCGACGTTGGCCGCCACCGTCTGCGAGGAGAACAGGTTGAAGTGCTGGAAAATCATCCCGATGCCCTGCCGCGCCAGGCGCAGCTCATCGGGATTCAGCGACAGCAGCTCCTTCCCATTCACCCGCACGCGGCCCTGGGTGGGACGCTCCAGGAGGTTGACGCAGCGGATGAGCGTGGACTTGCCGGCGCCGCTCTGCCCGAGCACGCCGAACACTTCTCCTGGGTCCACCCGCAGCGACACGTCCTGGAGCGCCGACACCTCGCGCCCGCCCTGCCTGTACACCTTGCTGATACCGCGCAGCTCAATCATCCACCGACTCCCTGCGGTGTGTTCGCCAGCTCTTCGGCGAACGCCGCGAACGAACTCCAGTACCGCTCACCGGTGTCGGGCAGCACGGTGAGCACCGTCTTGCCGGGGCCCAGTCGCCGCGCCACCTGCCGGGCCGCGTGCAGCGCCGCGCCACTGGAGATGCCGACGAGCAGACCCTCCCGGCTCGCCAGCTCCCGCGCGGCGAGGTACGCGTCGACATCCGCGACGTCGATGACCTCGTCATAGACGGAGCGGTCCAGCACCTCCGGCACGAAGTTGGCGCCAATGCCCTGGATGCGATGCGGCCCCGCCTTGCCCTGGGTGAGCAGGGGCGAACGCAGCGGCTCCACGGCGATGACCTGCAGGGACGGGTTCTCTTTCTTGAGCACGCTGCCCGCGCCCGTAATCGTGCCGCCCGTGCCGATGCCCGCCACGAAGGCGTCGAGCTTGCGCACGTCCAGGTCTCCGAGAATCTCCTTCGCAGTGGTGCGCCGGTGAATCTCCGGGTTGGACGGGTTGCGGAACTGCTGCGGCATGAAGCTCTTGTCGCCCAGCTCCTTGATGAGCTCGTCGGCCGCCTCGACGGCGCCGTTCATTCCCTTGGCCGCGGGCGTCAGCACCAGCTCCGCGCCATAGGCCTCCAGGATGCGGCGGCGCTCCACGCTCATGCTCTCAGGCATGGTGAGGATGATGCGGTAGCCCTTCACCGCGGCGACCATGGCCAGGGCCACGCCGGTGTTGCCGCTGGTGGGCTCGACAATCGTCATGCCCGGACGCAGGCGGCCCTTGTTCTCCGCGTCCTCAATCATCGCCAGGCCGATGCGGTCCTTCACGCTGCCACCGGGATTGAAGGACTCGACCTTCGCCAGCAGCGTGGCCGCGTCAGGACCTCCGACGCGCGACAGGCGGATGATGGGCGTGCGGCCAATGAGCTGCGTCACGTCGGGGTAGATGTTGTTGGGCATCCGCGTCTCGGGGTTGGGGCCGGGACTTCGATGCAGCGCCCCGGCGTGTGGGGGAAATGGAACGGCCCGTCTCCAGGTTTCTGGGGGGACGGGCCGGACACGCCTGCGCGCGAAAGACGCTCAGTACGCTCGAACGGACGGACCCGTCGTGACGCGGCAACACATGCCGCGACAACAGGACCCGAACGGAGCGACGAAGCAGAGCATCGGCTTCAGGACGTAACCAATCCGCCGGAGACTGTCAACCCGACCTCCCTTTCACGCGGCCTCCTTCAAGGCCCGGCCCAGCGCGAGCGCGAGGTCCGCTTGCAGGTCCTCCAGGTCCTCCAGACCCACGGAGAAGCGGATGAGGCTGTCGGTGATTCCCCGTCGCTCGCGCTCGGCGGCGGGCACGGAGGCATGCGAGTGCCTCGCCGGCACAGTGATGATGCTCTCCACCGCGCCCAGCGACACGCCGAGCAGCGGCAGCCGCAGCGAGTCCACGAAGGTCGCCGCCATCGAGTCGTGGGCGAGTCGGAAGGACACCACCGCGCCGGTGCCTGGATAGAAGACCTCTCGAATCTCCGGCCTGCCTCCGAGCCAGCGAGCGAGCGCCCCCGCCGTGCGCACCTGCCGCTCCATGCGGACCTGCAGCGTCTTGATGCCGCGCTGGAGCAGGAAGCAGTCCTGCGGCCCAAGCACCGCGCCCACCGCGTTCTGGAGGAAGTAGACCTCCTTCGCCAGCTCCGGCGTCCGCACCGCTACGGTGCCCGCGATGATGTCGCTGTGTCCGCCCAGGTACTTGGTGGCGGAGTGGATGACGATGTCCGCGCCCTCGGTGAGCGGACGCGAGAGGTAGGGGGACAGGAAGGTGTTGTCCACGATGAGCAGCGCGCCATACGTCCGCGCGAGGATGGACATGGCGGTGACGTCGGTGCGCCGCAGGAAGGGATTGCTCACCGTCTCGACGAGGAGCCCCTTGGTGTTGGGGCGGAACGCGGCGCGCACCGCGTCCGTGTCCGAGGTGTCCACGAAGGTGGCCTTGAGCCCGAAGCGGCTGAACACCCGGGTGAGCACGCGGTACGTGCCGCCGTAACAGTCGTCGGTGACGACCAGGTGGTCCCCCGCGCTGAAGAGCATCAGCACCGTGGACAGCGCGGCCATGCCGGAGCCGAAGGCGAACGCCCCGGCGCCCTCGTCCAGACTCGCGAGCACGCCCTCCAGCGCCTTGCGCGTGGGGTTGCCGGAGCGCGCGTAGTCGAACTCGCCGGAGTGCTCCAGACCCGGCTGGTCGAACATGGAGACCTGGTAGATGGGCACCGCGGCGGCGCCCGTCACCGGGTCGACTTCATGACCCGTGTGCAGCAGTCGGGTGGCGAAGTTCGACGGGCTGGGAGCGCCCTTCGAGCGCCTGGGCCAAATCGGAGATGATGTCATGGCAGTCCTCGATACCCACGGAGAGGCGAAGCAGTCGGTCGGTGATGCCAAGCTGTTCCCTGCGCGCGACGGGGATGTCGGCGTGGGTCTGCGTGGCGGGGAAGGTGATGAGCGTCTCGACGCCGCCCAGGGACTCGGCGAAGAGGCAGATGCGCACGGCGGCGAGCACCTGGGGCACCAGGGCCGCGTCCGTGACGTCGAAGGAGAGCATCCCGCCCGTGCCCGGGTAGTAGACGCGCTCCACCTGGGGGTGGCTCGACAGGAACGCGGCCACCTCGCGAGCGTTCGACTGGTGGCGCTCCATGCGCAGCGCGAGCGTCTTGAGCCCGCGAATCACGAGGTAGGAGTCCTGCGGTCCGAGGATGGCGCCGATGCCGTTCTGGACGAAGGCGAGCCGCTCGCCCACCGCCGCGTCCTTCACCACGAGCGCTCCGGCGACGACGTCGTTGTGTCCGGCCAGATACTTCGTCGCGCTGTGGACGACGATGTCCGCGCCCAGCTCCAGCGGGCGCTGGAGGAACGGTGTATTGAAGGTGTTGTCCACGATGAGGAGCGCGCCCGCCTTCCGGGCGACGTCCGCGAGCGCGGACAGGTCCGCCGTCTTCATCAGCGGGTTGGTGGGCGACTCCACCAGCAGGGCCTTGGTGTTGGGGCGCAGCGCCGCGCGCACCGCGTCCAGCCGCGTGGTGTCCACGAAGGTGTGGGGGATGTGGAGCAGCTTGTCCACCAGCCGGAACGTTCCGCCGTAGAGGTCCTCGGTGAGGACCAGGTGGTCCTCGGGGCCGAGGAGCTGGAGCGCGCAGTGCAGCGCGGCCATGCCGGAGGAGAAGGCGAGGCCCCGGCTGCCGCCTTCGAGGCCCGCGAGCGCGTCCTCGAGCGCGGCGCGGGTGGGGTTCTTCGTGCGCGAGTAGTCGTACCCGGTGGACTGCCCGAGCGCGGGGTGTTGGTAGGTGGCGGAGTGGTAGATGGGCACCGCGACCGCGCCGGTGGTCGGGTCTCTGCGCGTGCCGGCGTGGACGAGGGCTGTGGCGAGTTTCATGAGGTGGCTCCTGTTTCCGGGTGGACGAGGCTCATCGGCCCCGAAGCGTCTGGGAGACGCGGAGAATATCCGCGAGCACACCCGACGCCGTGACAGCGCCGCCCGCGCCCGCGCCTCGCACGGTGAGGGGGAACTCGCTGTGTCGCATGGTGGTGAAGGAGACGAAGGACTCGGAGCCGCGCAGGTCCGCGGCGGGCTGGCCCGCTTCGACGGCGGTGAGTCCCACGCGGATGACGGGCGCGTCGGTGCCCAGCCGCGTCGGGTCGATGCGCGCCAGGTAGCGCAGCACCGTGCCGGATTGACGGCAGCGCTCCACCTTCTGCGTGTACTCCGCGTCGAGTGCGCGGAGGCTTCGCAGATAGGACTCGGGGGAATCGCCCGCGTCCGAAGGCTCGGGGACGAAGGGCTCCAGGGCCACGTCGGAGAGTGACAGCGACAGGCCCAGCTCCCTGGCGAGGATGAGCGCCTTGCGTGCCACGTCCGCGCCGGACAGGTCCTCGCGCGGGTCCGACTCGGTGAAGCCGCGCTCGCGGGCCGTGCGGACGGCCGTGGACAAGGGGACTCCGGCCGTCAGCTCGTTGCAGATGAAGCCCACGCTGCCGGAGAGGGACGCGGTGATGAGGCGCACGGTGTCGCCGGTGCGCACCAGGTTGGCGAGCGTGTCGATGACGGGGAGGCTGGAGGCCACCGTCGTCTCGTAGTGGTACGCGACGTGGTGACGGCGCGCCTCGGCGAGCAGGGCCTCGCGCTCGTTCCAGGGCAGGGCGAGCGGTTTCTTGTTGGCGGCCACGACGTGGATGCTCCGACGGAACGCCTCCGTGTAGAGCGAGGCCACGTCGCCGTCCGCCGTGCAGTCGACGAGGATGGGCACGGGCAGCCGGCGCAGCTCGTCCAGCAGCGGCGCCAGTGCGCGCGTGCCCGGCTCACCTCGGACGACGCGCGCGAGCTGCTCCTCGATTCCGTCCAGGGCGAGGCCGGCCGGGTCGAACAGGGTGTGTCGGCTGTCGGCGATTCCGACGACGCGCAGCGCGATGCCGTGGCGCTGGCGGAGCTGTTCCTGCTGGGCGCGAAGCTGCGCGAGGAGCTGACCTCCCACGGTGCCCTTGCCGAGCAGGAAGAGGCTGACTTGTTGATGGGCGAGGTTGAAGGCGGCGTGTGTCGTACGCACCGCGATGGCGGTGTCCTCCGCGTCCACCACGCAGGAGATGGAGCGCGAGCTGGCGCCTTGTGCGCTGGCTCGCACGCCGACGCCCACCGCGCCCAGGGCGCTGAAGAAGCGGCCGGCCACGTTGACGCCGTGGCCCATCGCCTCGGCCACCAGGGTGACGAGCGTCACCGGCTCGCGGACGCCGAGCGGCTCCACCTCACGGCGGGCCAGCTCCTGCGCGAGCTCTGCTTCCAGGGCGTTGCGGGCGCGCTGCGCATCGGGTCGGGGGACGACGAGGGCGATGGACTGGCCGTTGGCGGACTGGGCGGTCATCCACACCGTGACGCGGGCGGCGCGCAGCGCGGAGAGGGCGCGCTCACCGAGCTGGAACTGGTCGGAGAGCTTGCGCACTTCGATTCCCAGCAGGGCCAGGTCCTCGCGCGTGGCGATGCACGTGGGACGCTGTCCGTCACGCGAGCCGATGGCGTCGATGAGCGTGCCCGGGTGGTCCGGGTGCATGGTGTTGCGGATGCGCAGGGAGATGCCTGCCTCGATGAGGGGAATCATCGTGCGCGGGTGCAGCATGCGGACGCCGACGGCGGCCAGCTCCAGGCCCTCGCCATGGGTGAGGTGCGCCACGGGGTACGCGTCACTGACGAGGTCCGGGTCGGCGGTGTGCAGCCCGAGCACGTCGGTCCACACGGTGACTTCGGAGGCTCCCAGCCCCTGCGCCACCAGGGCCGCCGTGTAGTCGGAGCCGTTGCGGCCCAGGGTGGTGGTGCGTCCGTCCAGCGTCGCGGCGATGAAGCCGGGGATGACGGGGACGGTGGTGCCCCACTCGGCGGTGGCTGACTGGAGTCGCTCGCGGGTCCGGGCCACGTCCACGCGCGCGGTGCCGAAGGTGTCGTCCGTCACGAGCAGCAGGCGGGCGTCGCGAAAGTGAGCCTCGGTGCCCGCGGCCCTTAGCAGCTCGGCGAGGAGGGTGGCGGAGATGAGCTCACCGAAGGAGAGGACCTTGTCCTTGGAAGGCGGGGAGCACTCGCGGGTGAGGGAGATGCCCTGGAGGAGTTGCTGGAGTGGGGCGAGGAGCTGGTCGACGCGCGCGGCGAGCGTGGTGGACTGCGCGGGGTGGAGCGCGGCGGCGTTCGTCTTGGCGAGGTGGGCGATGCGGGCCACCACGGTGAGTGAGCCCTCCAGCTCGCCTCGGGTGGCGAGGTCGGCGGCCTCCAGGAGCCAGTCGGTGGTGTCGCCCATCGCGGAGACGACGACGGCGAGCGGGCCCGTGCGGGAGTGTTTGCCAATCAGCTCGATGACCTGGCGCAGCCGGCGGGGTGAGCCCACGGAGGAGCCGCCGAACTTCATCACCCGAAAGGAATTGCTGCTCATCTGCGAACCTCGAACGAGGGCCGTGGCCCTGAAGACATGAGAGGGCGCGAGGCCGCGCTGTCGACACACGTCGAGCGAGCGCGGCGCCTGGGCGCCGACGAAGGAAGGAAAGGGAATGGGAGCGGAGTGGGAGCGCTAGCCGACGTGTAGCGGCCCGCGCATTCGCGGGACGGTGACGTGGCGGGCGCGGCGCATTCGAGCGCTCTCGCCGCGGCGGGGGCGCTGCGTGGCGCGAGGGGATGCGGCGGAGGTGGATGGAACCACGGAGGTCCTCTCTCACCGAAGCTGAGGAGTTGCCTCGCTTCGGACGCTTGGTTTGCCCGTGGAGCACCTGCTCCCTGAGCCGCATCGTTTGGACACCTTGGAGGTCCGTCTCCAGGTTGTCGGGCCACCGCCGAAGCGGTACCGCTCTTGATGCTGCACGCGAGATAAACGGGATGCGGGGCCTTGTCAATCCCTCACACCGCGACCGCGGCCACGTTCGCCGCGGTTCGTGGAGCCGGTGCATCGAGCGGGCTGGGTTGGAGCGCTGGTCGCCCAGGCCCATCACAGTGTGATGGACATGGTCACACCTGGTGCGGCCTCACTTGTGCCCAACTTGTTGGAATCCTTGGCCTTCGGGTTGGGTACGCGACTTGCGTTGGGACGTGGACATGTTGCTCGTGCCCGCTGCCCTGTCGCTCGTGCTGGCTGCCTCGCCCCTGGAGGCGTGGCCGTTGGCACGCGTGGCGTCGGAGGCCGTGGCTCGAAGTCCCGAGGTCGCGGCGGCACGCGCCGAGGAAGAAGGTGCCGAGGGAACTCGCGCTGCGGACGGCCGCTGGCTTCGGAACAATCCCTCCCTCGAGGTCGCGGTCGTCAGTGATGCCCTCACGGGCGCGCAAGGTGAACAGCGCACCGAAGTCGTGCTGAGCCAGATGCTGGAGGTCGCTGGACAGCGCGGCCTGAGACTGGACCGCGCGAAGTCCGCTCAAGAGGCGGCGCGTGCGCGGCGTCAGGCCGCGATGCTGAGTGCTTCGTCAGGCGCGGTGGATGCGGCGGTGGAGTTGGAGCGGCGCGAAGCTCGCTCCTCCCTGGCTCGCGAGGCGCTGGAGCTGACCCGGGAGATGGAGACCGCCACGGTGCGCCGCTTCGCCGCGGGTGACGTGTCGGAGCTGGAACGCAATGCCGCGACCTTGGAGCGAGCCCGCGCGGAGGCTCGGGTCGCACAGGCCCACGCGGAGGCGCAGGCGGCTCGCGTCGAGCTGAATCGGAGACTGGGACGCCCGGCGGACGCGCCGCTCACGGTCTCCCTCCTCGACTCGGCGACGGACACCCTGCCGTCGGAGCTGACGGGCGAACAGCCGACCCTGGTGGCCGCGCGCGCGGAGGTGGCGGCGGCGGGCTCCGAGGTGGACCTGCTGCGCCGCGAGCGCATCCCCAATCCCACGCTGTCCCTGGGCTACGAGCGTGAGCGTCGGCCGGAAGCCCACGGTGCCTTCACGGACCTTCACACCGAACACCTGCTCATCGCCCGACTGTCGGTGCCGCTGCCGTTGTGGGACCGCAACCAGGGCGAGCTGGCGCAGGCTCGGGCTCGACACAAGGTGCGTGAGTCGGAGCGCATCGCGCGAACCCGTGAGGTGGAGTCAGAGCAGGCCGTGGCACGCACGACGTTCGAGGCCGCGCGAGCCGCGCACACGGCCTTGATGTCGGTGCGTCCTTCGGTGGACCGAAATCTGGAATTGGTGCGCCGTGCCTACGAGGCGGGGCAACTGGGACTGGACTCGTTGTTGCTCGCCAGGGACCGGTCCTTCGCCGCCTCGGCGGACGCGGTGGATGCGGCGGCGGCGCTGGCACGTGCGCGCACGGCCTTGCTGCGCTCGGTGGGACGGATGCCTACGGGCGAGGTGCCGGAATGAGGACCGATGAACGGCTCGGGTTCGCGACCCAGATGCGGCGAGAAGCAGGGACGAGCCGCTCTGCTTCCGCACGAGGTGTCGCGATGAGGGCAGCGCGGTGGTGGGTGTTGATGGCCTGCATGCCGCTGCCAGCCCTGGCGCATGAGGGCGCGGCCCACGGAGACACCGCCACCGCGTCGGTGCCGGGTGAGGCCTGGCATGTCCTCTCCGCCACGGGAGAGGTGTTCGAGGTGGTGCTCAAGCACCCGGAGCATTCAGAGGCCGCGAAGACGCCTGTTCGCCTGTGGGTCGCGGATGTGGAGACGAACGAGCCGGTGAGCAGCGCCCATTTGGAACTCACCCTCACCGGGTCGACCGTGCAGACGCTGGCGCCGAAGCTGGAGTCCCCCGGCGTCTACGTGGCCGACGCGGAGCTGCTACCCGGAGCGGAGCTGGCGGCGGTGGTCACCGTGACTCGTGGCAACGACCTGGACGTGCTGGCGCTGGGGACGGTGCATCTGTCCTCGGAACACGACTCCACCGATGCCGGCCCTGGCTTGCGCAGGCCCCTGGGCTGGAGCGCCACGGGTGGCATCGTCCTGTTGCTGGTGGCAGGCGCGTGGTGGATGAACCGACACAAGAAGGTGCGGCCATGAGCGGGTCTGCTGTCTCCCTCACTGCTCGTGGGATGCTGTCGCTCACGCTGCTCCTCACGAGTCCCCTCGTCCTGGCGCACGCAGGAGAGCAACACGGGAAGCCCGCGGCGGCGCAGCAGCCCATCGTCGCTGGCACCGCCTTCACCGTACCGAAGGAGACACAGTTCCTGCTGGAAGTCCGGACGCAGCGAGCGGCGGTGCGCTCCCTGGAGTCGCGACTGGTGACCCCGGGGAAGGTGGTGCCGCGCACGGACCGCTTCGCACAGGTGTCCGCGCCCGTGTCGGGCCGGGTGCTCGCCGCGAATGGCACCGTGCCGCTCGTGGGTCAGCGCGTGAAGCGCGGCGAGGTGCTCGCGCTGGTGCAGCAGAGCCTGTCCACGTCGGAGTCCACGGGGCTGTCGACCAGTCACTTCCAGGCCGAAGCGGAGGCCGTACGCGCGCAGGCGGCCCTGGAGCAGGCCCGTCGGGATTTGACGCGCCTGGAGTCCCTTCAGGGCGTGGTGGCGGAGAAGGAAGTCC
Source organism: Myxococcus llanfairpwllgwyngyllgogerychwyrndrobwllllantysiliogogogochensis (assembly GCF_006636215.1). GTDB lineage: Bacteria > Myxococcota > Myxococcia > Myxococcales > Myxococcaceae > Myxococcus > Myxococcus llanfairpwllgwyngyllgogerychwyrndrobwllllantysiliogogogochensis. The sequence goes on from NZ_VIFM01000095.1 coordinate 28,272, forward strand.
AACAGGCGCGGCTCGCGGTGAACACCGCCGAACAGGAGTGGAGCCGAGCGAAGTCCGCGCGCGACGTGCTCGCGGGCGCACGACAGGGCCAGGGCACCGCGCGCTTCTTGCTCGTCTCGCCCATCGACGGAGTGCTGGTGGAGGCCCGCGCATCCGTGGGCGAACAGGTGGACCCGTCTCGCGCCCTCTTCGCGGTGTTGGACTCTTCCGTCCTCTGGGTGGAGGCGCGGGTCTTCGAAGGAGATGTGTCGCGCGCGGAGGGCACCACGGGCGCGCTGGTGACCACGCCCGCCTACGCGGGCCAGCACTTCCCCGCGCGGCCCTACCACGTGGGGCAGATGGTGGACGAGTCGACGCGCAGCGTGCGCGTGCTGTTCGAGGTCGACAACCGCGACGGTCGACTGCGGCCGGGCATGTTCGTGGATGTGGCCCTCGGAGAAGGTGGCCAGAAGGACGCGCTGGCGGTGCCGAAGGACGCGGTGGTGGAGGAGGAAGGGCGGACCTTCGTCTTCGTCCACACCGCGCCAGAGGCCTTCGAGCTGAGGCCCGTGGTGCTGGGTGGCAGTGATGGTGCGTGGCGAGCCGTGCTCAAGGGCTTGCAGGCCGGTGAGCGGGTCGTGGTGACCGGGGTGGCGGCATTGAGGTTGGCCAGGGGAGGGCGGTAGTGCTCGACCACGTCATCCTGTTCTCGCTGCGCCACCGCCTGTTCGTCGTGCTGGCGGCCGTCGCGGTGCTGCTCTACGGCGGCTGGGCCGTCACGCGTCTGCCCGTGGACGTGTTCCCGGACCTCAACCGTCCCACCGTGACGGTGATGACCGAAGCGGGCGGCCTGTCTCCCGAAGAGGTGGAGACCCTCATCACCACGCCCATCGAGACGGCGATGAACGGCGCGCCGGGCGTGCAGCGCGTGCGCTCGTCCTCGGGCGTGGGTCTGTCCATCGTCTACGTGGAGTTCGATTGGGGCACGGACATCTACCTGGACCGACAGCTCGTCTCCGAGCGACTCCAGGTGGCGAGCGAGCGACTGCCGCGTGACGTGGCGCCCCACCTGACGCCCGTGTCCTCCATCATGGGAGAAATCCTCCTGCTCGGCGTGCAGAGCGAGGAAGGCCGCACGTCACCGCTGGAGCTGCGCTCCCTGGCGGACTGGGTGCTGCGTCAGCGGCTCCTCACCATTCCGGGCATCGCGCAGGTGACGGTGCTGGGCGGCGGGGTGAAGCAGTTCCAGGTGCGCGTGGCACCGGAGAAGCTGCTGGCATTCGGTCTCACCTTCGAGGACGTGGAGCGCGCGGCGGGACTCTCGCAGGGCAACACCACGGGCGGCTTCGTGGACCAGGGTGGGCGTGAGTACCTGGTCCGCAACCTCGCGCGCAGCGCCTCCGTGGAGGACCTGCGCGGGACGGTGGTGGCGGTGCGCGAGGGCGTGCCCGTGCGACTCTCCCAGGTCGCGGAAGTGGACGTGGGGCCCGCGGTGAAGCGCGGTGACGGCGGAATGAATGGGCGGCCCGCGGTCATCCTCGCCGTGCAGAAGCAGCCCGGCGCGAGCACCCTGGCGCTCACGGAGCAGGTGGACGCGGCGGTGAAGGACCTCCGGCTCACGCTGCCCGACGACGTGCGGGTGGAGACTCTCTTCCGACAGGCGGACTTCATCCAGGCCGCTGTCGGCAACGTGGTGGAGGCGCTGCGAGACGGCGCGCTCCTCGTCGTGGTCGTGCTGTTCCTCTTCCTCGTCAACCTGCGCACCACGGCGATAACGCTCACCGCGATTCCCCTGTCGTTCGTCATCACCGCGCTGGTGATGAACGCGTTTGGCCTGTCCATCAACACGCTGACGCTCGGCGGACTGGCCGTGGCCGTGGGCGAGCTGGTGGACGATGCCATCGTCGATGTGGAGAACGTCTATCGACGCCTGCGGGAGAACCGCGCGAAGGACACGCCGGAGCCCGCGCTCCGCGTCATCTACCGCGCCTCCGCCGAGGTGCGAGGCTCCATCGTCTTCGCCACCCTCATCGTGGTCCTGGTGTTCCTCCCGTTGTTCGCCCTGGGTGGCATCGAGGGACGACTCTTCGCGCCGCTCGGCGTGGCCTATGTGGTGTCCATCCTGGCCTCGCTGCTCGTGTCGCTCACCGTGACACCGGCGATGTGCGCGTACCTGTTGCCCCGTGGCCGCTTGCTGGAGCATGGCGACGGCGCGCTGGTGCGGTGGTTGAAGGCGCGGGCGCGGCGAGTGCTCGACGTGGCCCTGGGCCACCCGAAGCCCGTGCTGGTGGGCGCGACGCTGCTGGTGCTCGCCGCCGTGGCGGTGGTGCCCTTCCTGGGCCGCTCCTTCCTGCCGCCGTTCAACGAGGGCACCGCGACGGTGAATGTCCTGGCGCCTCCGGGCACCTCGCTTGAGGAGTCCAACCGCTTCGGGTTGCTCGCCGAGCGGCTCATCGCCTCCGTGCCGGAAGTGAAGACGGTGGGGCGACGCACGGGCCGCGCCGAGCAGGACGAGCACGCGGAGGGCGTGCACTATTCGGAGCTGGATGTGGACTTCAAGGAAGGGGGCCGGCCTCGCGACGTGGTGCTGGCCGACCTTCGCGAGCGACTGGCGGTGCTGCCCGGCCTCTCCGTGTCCGTGGGGCAGCCCATCTCCCATCGACTGGACCATCTGCTGTCGGGCATCCGCGCGCAGGTGGCGGTGAAACTCTTTGGCCAGGACCTGGATGCGCTGCGGGGCAAGGCGGAAGAGGTCCGCGCGGTCATGGCCCAGGTGCCCGGTGTCGTGGACCTCCAGGTTGAACAGCAGACGTTGATTCCCCAGCTCCAGGTGCGCCTGAAGCGCGAGGAGTCGGCGCGGCTGGGCGTGCAGCCGGGGGCCATGGCGGAGCAGCTCGAGAAGGCGTTCAACGGCGTCGTGGTGGGGCAGGTGTTGGAGGGGCAGCGCACCTTCGACGTGCTGGTGCGGTACGAGGAACGCGCGCGTGTGGACGCGGAGGCTTTTCGCCGGGCGCTGGTCGACACGCCGTCCGGCGCGCGCGTGCCCGTGGCGGCAATCGCCGATGTGGTGGAGTCTCGGGGCCCCAATGTCATCCACCATGACCACCTCCAGCGGCGCGTGGTCATCATGGCCAACGTGGCCGGGCGTGATTTGGGCAGCGCCGTGGAAGAGGTCCGCGAGCGCGTGGCCGCGAGTGTGACGCTTCCGACCGGGACCTTCCTCTCCTACGAGGGGCAGTTCGAGAGCCAGCAGTCCGCCACGCGGCTCATCGCCTTGCTGTCGCTGCTGTCGCTCGCGGGCATGTTCCTGGTGCTGTACGCCCACTTCCGCTCGGTGCGACTGGTGGCGCAGGTGATGCTCAACATCCCGCTCGCGTTGGTGGGCAGCGTGACGGCGGTGGTGCTCACCGGCCAACCGCTGTCGGTGGCGACGCTGGTGGGCTTTGTCACCCTGTGCGGCATCGCCAGTCGGAACACCATCATGCTCATCTCGCACTACCTCCACCTCGTGGAGCAGGAGGGCGAGGTGTTCAGTCGCGAGCTGGTGCTGCGCGGCTCGCTGGAGCGACTGGTGCCGGTGTTGATGACGGCGCTCACGGCGGGGCTGGCCCTGGTGCCACTGGCGCTCGCCTCGGGGGCGCCGGGCAAGGAAATCCTGCACCCGGTGGCGACCGTCATCCTCGGCGGGCTCATCAGCTCCACGCTGCTGGACCTGCTCGTCACCCCGGCTGTGTTCTACCGCTTCGGGCGTCCGGCCCTGGAGCGTTACCTGGCGCGCAAGGCCGCGGCGCGCGCCGAAGATGACCTGACGCTCCCCGGGCCGAAGCCCGAGGGAGAGCGACTCGCGAGCGCGGGCTGATGACCGGGCCTCGCGTGGCATTGGATTGAGGAGACAGGGTGCGTTCGATGGGACAGAGAATCATCGCGGTGTTCGCGGCGGCGGGGTTGGTGGTCGGATGCAGCAAGAAGGAAGCGCCCGCGCCCGAGCCCACGCCGACCGAGGTGGCCCACTCCGCGCGGCAGGCCCACGCCCACGCGGCGCCTCACGGTGGTCAGGTGGAGTCCACGCCCCGAGGGCACCTGGAGTTGGTGACCACGCGTGGCGGTGGCTATCGCGTGTACCTGCTGGACGACGCGCTGGCACTTCGTCCGGTGGCGGGTGCCACGGGCTCCGTGAAGGTGGCGAAGGGGGGCTATCCGAATATCGTGCTGACGCCTTCGGGAGACCACCTGTCGGGGCAAGGGCCGGAGCACGCCGATGACCACCTGGCCATGGTGGTGACGGTGGTGCGGGACGGGAAGCCGGAGGTGGCTCGCTTCGCCGCGCACCTGGAGGCGAATGGGCACGGCGGTGGAATCGTGGGGACGCTCCGCCTGGCTCCGTGCCCGACGCCACCCGCCGTGGGACTGAGCGCCGAGGCCTGCGCGAAGCAGGGCGGCGTGTACTCGCTGGAGAAGGAGGGGGGCGCCACGGCCCTCGTGCTCGCCTCTCCGGGACAGGACGTGAAGACCTTGCTGGGGGCTCGCGTGGGCCAGCGCGTCCACGTGAAGGGAACCGAGGCCGAGGGTCGCGTGGTGGCCGAGGCCGTGGCCCTGGAGCATGACCACACGCCGTTCCATGGCGGTGTCGTGGCCATGAGCGGAGACACGCATCTGGAAGTGGTGTCCCTGCGGTCCGGCGAGGTGCGGGTGTGGGTGACCGATGCCTTCCGCCAGCCGCTCCCCCTGGCGGGCCGCAAGGGCACGGTGGAGGTGGGCGGTGTGTCCGCGCCGCTCGTGCCCGAGGGGGGAGGGACCTTCCTGACGGGAACGCTCCCCGCGGCGGACGCCGAGCGCGAAGTGACGGTGCGCCTGCCCCTGCCCGAAGACCCCGAGTACTTCATCGGCTTCCTGCTGACGCCCATGGACGCGCCGAAGCCGTCCTCGAAGTCCCCGGAGGCGAAGGGCGACGCGGTGCAGGAGGTGACGATTACCGTGCAGGGTGGCTACCAGCCGAGCGAGGTCACGCTGAAGCAGGGCGTGCCCGCGCGGCTGCGCTTCGTGCGCAAGGACTCCGGTGGGTGTGGTGACGAGCTGCTCATCCCCGACTTCGGCATCCAGCGTCCCCTGCCTGGTTTGTCGGAGACCGTGGTGAGCTTCACTCCGGACAAGGTCGGCGCGTTCCCTTTCACCTGCGGCATGCAGATGATGAAGGGCATGCTGGTGGTTCAATGAGTGAGACCGGACATACCGGCGTCGAGGCGACACGGGAGGACGGCGACGCGGTGACACGCGCGCTGGTGGAGAACCATCGCCAGTTCCTGGCCTTCGTGGAGCGCCGCGTGGGCAATCGCGCGACGGCCGAGGAAATCCTCCAGGCCGCCTTCGTGAAGTCACTGGAGAGGGGCGAGACGTTGCCGGAGCCCGAGGGCGCGGTGACGTGGTTCTACCGGCTCCTGCGCAACGCGCTGGTGGACCACCGCCGTCATCAGCAGGTCGAAGGGCGGGCCCTGGCGCGCGAGGCCCGCGAAGCCGAGGAGCCTTCCGAAGACCCCGAGCTGAAGCAGACCGTCTGTGCCTGTGTGGGAGCGCTCCTGCCCACCCTCAAGCCGGAGTACGCGGAGCTGGTGCGCAAGGTGGACCTGGAGGAGCGCGCCGTGCCCGACGTGGCGCGCGAGGCCGGCATCACTCCGAACAACGCGGGTGTGCGGCTGCATCGGGCGAGGCAGGCCCTCAAGAAGCAGCTCGAGCGGAGCTGCGGTTCCTGCGCGGCGCACGGCTGCCTGGACTGTTCGTGCAAGGCACGCTCCTGAGCAGGCGGTGGACGGGGCGCTCGGGTCGCGAGAGAAAGCCCTTGCCGAAGTTCCGCCCCCGCCGTTAACTCTTCACAGAGGTGCCGAGGGGCGCCTTCCCGAAAAGACGACGTCACCCTCGTTTCTCCCGGCAGGCCCACAGTTTCCGATGAGTTCCTTCCACGGCCCGTGACACGGGTGGGGCCGCCAACGAGGGACTTTTCATGGGAACCGTCTCACCCGCCGCCGAGCTCCTCTCCCTTCACGAGTGCAAGGTCCGCGCTTCGCTCCTGCTCAAGGAGCTGGGCTCGACAGACTCGGCACGAGCGACACGAGCCGCCGCGCGACTGCGCGCGCTGCCTGTCTTCGCGGGACTGCCGCTGGGCGAGGTGCTCGCGCGTCGGGAGTCGGTGCAGCGCAAGCACGTGCTGGCCGTCATCGCTCGGGAGCAGGGGTACGCCACCTGGAGCGAGCTGAAGCACGCGCTGGAGGCTCGGGACGCGCCTCGGGTCGACTTCGAGCGGCTCCTGGAGCGCGTGGGCCCCCACTTCCTCAACCACTGGTTCGCCACGTACGAAGACGCCGTCGCCTCGCTGCGTGTCTCGGGAGGTCATCTCTTCCCCTTCCGTGAGCAGTTCTTCATCTGCCAGTCCGCGGTGTTGACCGCGCTGGGCCTGGACCCTTCCGACGTCGATTGGAAGCTGGCGGGGCCCAATTGGCTGGAGCCGCTGGATGCGCAGGCGCATGCGCGACTGGAGCAACGCCTGTTGAAGCTGTGCGGCGATGACGCCGCCGAATCACTGTCCCCTCCTCACCCAAGGAAGTCCGCCATGTCGTCCACGGATTCGAGCCGAGCGCGACGCTCGGACCTGAAGCGCGAGTACAAGGAGAAGCCCCCGCCGATGGGCGTGTATGCGGTCCGCAATCGCGCCAACGGGAAGGTGCTGGTGGGCTCGAGCCTCAATGTCACCGGCATGCTCAATCGCATCCGCTTCGAGCTGACCAGCGGGATGCCTCGCATCCCCGCGCTCCTGGAGGATTGGAGGCGCGACGGCGCGGACAGCTTCTCCTTCGAGGTGCTCGACGTGCTGGAGCCTCCCAAGGAGCCCGGCGTGGACCTGAAGGCGGAGCTCCAGGTGCTGGAGAACCTCTGGCTGGAGCGCCTGAAGCCCTACGGGGACGCGGGCTACAACGAGTCTCCGAAGTGAGCCAGGGAGCGCTCGGCGGCCCCCTGGCCCGGCGCTGATTCGCCGTCGGTGGGCCCATGGGCCACTCGGGGTGCGCATTCTTTCGAAAAGTCACCTGTAAGAGCTGGCCGGGTAGCTCGTTGGCCTGGGTGAAAGGAGAGACGCACCATGAACCGCCACTCCCACCCGGGCTCGCATCATCACTCGCATCCGACGCCCCCTTTGCCTCCAGGCGAGGGGACTCACGTGGTCGACCCTGTCTGCGGGATGAAGGTGGACCCCCTCGCTCCCAAGGGCGGCAGCCTGGAGCACGAGGGGCACACCTACTCCTTCTGCAATCCGAAGTGCCGGGAGCGCTTCCGCGCGGACCCGGCGCGTTTCCTCGCGCCTCCCGCCGAGAAGCAGGAGGAGCCGCCCGCCGCGCCGGGGACGATGTACGTGTGCCCGATGGACCCGGAGGTGCGTCAGGACCACCCGGGGGCCTGCCCGAAGTGCGGCATGGCGTTGGAGCCGGAGACGCTCTCCGTCCCGGAGACGCGCGTCGAATACGTGTGCCCCATGCACCCGGAGGTGGTGCGAGACGGGCCGGGGAGCTGCCCCATCTGCGGCATGGCGCTGGAGCCTCGCACCGTGCTGCCCGAGGACGTCCCGGACCCGGAGCTGAAGTCCATGTGGCTGCGCTTCCGTGTCGGCATGGGCCTCACGGTGCCGCTGCTGGTGCTGGCGATGTCGGACATGATTCCGGGCCAGCCCGTGCAACACGCGGTGCCGGCCTCGGTGCTGGCCTGGGCGCAGCTCGTGCTGGCCACGCCCGTGGTGCTGTGGGGCGGCTGGCCCTTCTTCCAGCGCGGCTGGACGTCGGTGCGCAACCGGCACCTCAACATGTTCACGCTCATCGCCCTGGGGACGGGCGCGGCGTATGCCTTCAGCGTCTTCGCCACGCTCTTCCCGCATGTGTTGCCGGAAGGGCTGCGCACGGGACATGGCGGCACGGCGCCCCTCTACTTCGAGGCCGCCGCCGTCATCATCACCCTGGTGGCCCTGGGGCAGGTGCTGGAGCTGCGGGCGCGCCACGCGACGTCGGGTGCGCTGCGCTCGCTCCTGAGCCTGGCGCCGCCGGTGGCTCGGCGGATGCGTGACGACGGGCATGAAGAAGACGTGCCGCTGGCGCACGTGCACCCAGGGGACCGGCTGCGGGTGCGGCCGGGCGAGAAGGTGCCCGTGGATGGTGAGGTGCTCGAGGGCGCCAGCGCGGTGGACGAGTCGATGGTGACGGGCGAGTCGCTCCCGGTGGAGAAGTCCTCGGGCGCGAAGGTGACGGGCGGCACGGTGAATGGGACGGGCTCGCTGGTGATGCGGGCCGAGCGGGTGGGGAAGGACACGCTGTTGTCGCGCATCGTCCAGCGGGTGAGCGAGGCGCAGCGCACCCGCGCGCCGATTCAGCGACTGGCCGACAAGGTGGCCGCGGTCTTCGTGCCGGTGGTCATCGTGGTGGCGGTGGTGACGGCGGTGGTGTGGGGCGTGTGGGGGCCGGAGCCTCGGCTGGCGCATGCGCTGGTCAACGCGGTGGCGGTGCTCATCATCGCGTGCCCGTGCGCGCTGGGCCTGGCCACGCCCATGTCCATCATGGTGGCCACGGGGCGGGGCGCGCAGGCGGGGGTGCTCATCCGTGACGCCGCCGCGCTGGAGCGTCTGGAGGCGGTGGACACGCTGGTGGTGGACAAGACGGGAACGCTCACCGAGGGCAAGCCGCGCCTCGTGTCCGTGATTCCCTCGGAGGGTTTCGACGAGGCGACGCTGTTGCGGTTGGCCGCCAGCCTGGAGCGTGGCAGCGAGCACCCGCTGGCGGAGGCGATTGTGTCCGGTGCGAAGGAGCGCGGCGCGGTGCTGACGGCGGTGGAGGACTTCCGCTCGGACACCGGCAAGGGCGTGGTGGGGCGGGTGGATGGCGTGGAGGTGGCGCTGGGCAACGCGGCGTTGATGACGGCTCGTGGGGTGGAGGCCACGGACCTGACGGCCCGCGCGGAGGCGCTGCGAGGGGAGGGCCAGACGGTGGTGCTGGTGGCGGTGTCGGGGCGCGTGGCGGGGCTGCTCGGCGTGGAGGACCCGGTGAAGGAGTCGACGCCGGAGGCGCTGGCGCTGCTGCGTCAGGAGGGGCTGCGGGTGGTGATGTTGACGGGGGACAGCCGCACCACGGCGGAGGCGGTGGCTCGCCGGCTGGGAATCTCCGAGGT
>NZ_VIFM01000956.1 GCF_006636215.1 Myxococcus llanfairpwllgwyngyllgogerychwyrndrobwllllantysiliogogogochensis
GGCGATCCGTCAACGGGTCAGCATCGCTGGACGCTGGACGAAACAGCCAGCCGGGACATCATCCGCCACGCTCTGGAACAGGGCATCAATTTTTACGATACCGCCATCGCCTATCAGAACGGCTCCAGCGAACGGTACGTTGGCCGGGCGCTGCGGGAGATGGCAAAACGCGAGGAGGTGGTGCTGGCCACCAAGTTTCTGCCACGAACCGCCGCGCAGATTGCCGAGGGGATCAGCGGAAAACAGGCTATAACCCGCTCGCTTGACCAGAGTCTGCGAAACCTCGGGATGGACTACATCGACCTCTACATCTACCACATCTGGGATTACAACACCCCGGTTATCGACGTGCTGGAGGCGCTGCACACCGCAGTGACCGCCGGCAAGGTGCGCGCG
>NZ_VIFM01000957.1 GCF_006636215.1 Myxococcus llanfairpwllgwyngyllgogerychwyrndrobwllllantysiliogogogochensis
GGTTAACGTTTCCCAGTTACGGGTATTGCCAAGATTGACCAACGCATTCTTCAGCCGCAGGCAATCATCCTTTGCCGAGCAGAGATCGTTAGTTTTCTGCACGATATCGCCGAAATCATCCAGTAGCACCATGCCTGATTTCTGAATGGCGGAGCGTAGGGCAGGGCTGACGCGGGAATCATCGTCGGTTTCCGGGTGCAGCTGGCGCTGGACGGACTGCATCAGGGCGGTCGCTTTGCTGACAATGTCAGACTCCGGCAGCGGCAGAGGAGGGGCGTCGTTCCACACAATCTGTGAACAATCGAAAGGCAGGAACGGCGAATCCTCTTTGGCGGACCAACTGCCCGGCGTGCGGATGTTACACATCCCGGTACCGGTCAGGCGCAGCGTATCGCC
>NZ_VIFM01000958.1 GCF_006636215.1 Myxococcus llanfairpwllgwyngyllgogerychwyrndrobwllllantysiliogogogochensis
GAGACAGATATAGGCGTTATCGATGTTCGGGAACTGACGCAGATCTTTGGTTTTGATATTGGCTTTCGCGTAGTCAACGGAGCCGGTGCCGCTCTTCACCGCGACCACTTTACCGTTCAGATCTTTGACATCTTTGATGTCGTTATTATTAGCGTTGACCATCACCAGCAGGCCGCTTTTATAGTAGCCGTCGGAGAAGTCGATCGCTTTTTTACGCTCGTCGGTAATGGTGATCCCCGCCAGCGCCAGATCGATATTTTTGGTTTGCAGCGCCGGGATAATGCCGCTGAAGTCCATTGGCTTCAGGGTGTAGTCGAGCTTCAGCTCTTTGGCGATAGCCGCCCACAGGTCAACGTCAAAACCCACATACTTATCGCCTTGCTTAAATTCGAACG
>NZ_VIFM01000959.1 GCF_006636215.1 Myxococcus llanfairpwllgwyngyllgogerychwyrndrobwllllantysiliogogogochensis
ACTCGAAGATGCGGGTCTATGACGGCGAAAGTCTGAAAGATACCGACCCGAAAGCGAAGTCCTATCAGGAGTATCGCGATTACGCCGGGGTTGATGAAGGGATGAACGGGCTCTCCACCCGCTTTGCCTTTAAGATCCTGTCTCGGGTATTTAACTTCGACCACGTCGAGGTGGCCGCTAACCCGGTGCATCTGTTCTATGTGCTGGAGCAGCAGATTGAGCGCGAACAGTTCCCACAGGAGCAGGCCGAGCGCTATCTGGAATTCCTCAAAGGCTATCTGATCCCGAAATACGCCGAGTTTATCGGCAAAGAGATCCAGACCGCTTATCTGGAATCCTACTCCGAGTATGGGCAGAACATTTTCGATCGCTATGTCACCTACGCTGACTTCTGG
>NZ_VIFM01000960.1 GCF_006636215.1 Myxococcus llanfairpwllgwyngyllgogerychwyrndrobwllllantysiliogogogochensis
CACCAGTTCCGCGCCCTTGTGCAGCGCCGAGCGGGCGCCCCGGGCCATCCGCAACCAGCCTGGAGCCCGGGGCTGCCGCGCCTCCTCGGAAGGGGCGCCCTCGCTCCAGGTCTCCGGGCCCACCGGCCCCTCGGATGCTCCCGCCGCGTCCACGGGGTCCGTGAGCGACAGCAGCACCCGCGCGAGCGCGATGCCGTCCGCCATGCAGTGATGCAGCCGCGCGAGCAGCACGTCCCCGCCCGGCAGGCCCCGCGTCAGGGAGAAGTGCCACAGCGGAAAGGAGCGACTCAGGGGCAGGCCCAGCCGTTCCCCGACAACCCCCGCCAGCATGCTGTGTGTCTCCGGATCCGACATGTCCAGCGTGGACACATGGGCTTCCAGGTCGAAGTCCGGCG
>NZ_VIFM01000961.1 GCF_006636215.1 Myxococcus llanfairpwllgwyngyllgogerychwyrndrobwllllantysiliogogogochensis
GTACTGACGCATTGTACTTACGTTGAAATCTACGTAGAAAATTTAGTAGTGCCTCTGATTCAGATTCTTTACCATTTTTTTGCAATTCATGTTGTTTCATTGCACCCATAGTTAGAAGTACTGATCCTACATATTTTTGAACTTGCTTAAGCAATGCTGGCGGTACTTTTATAATACCAACACCACTAGCTTCATCAAGCTCTACTTCTTCTGTTACATGTTCATCTGCTTTATTAAAATCCTGAGCAACACTCATATCAATTCCTGAATCTTTAGCAATTTCAGGATTGTGGGCGGCAGCAGCCATTAAGTGTGCTTGTGCTTTGCTCTTACTTGGCATTATATATTCCTTAAATCTGATATGAACTCAACATACATAACATCCTTGTTAAGTA
>NZ_VIFM01000962.1 GCF_006636215.1 Myxococcus llanfairpwllgwyngyllgogerychwyrndrobwllllantysiliogogogochensis
GCCTTGCGCTCGAGCGCCATCAGGTATTCCTCGCTCACCAGCGTGCCGGCATCCACGTCGCCGCCGCAGACGATCTCGGCGATCAGCGTGGCGATGTGCTGGTCGTGGTCGCTGATGAAGCCGCCATCGCGCATGTTGACCAGCGAGCCGCGGATCGTGGCGATGCCGCTGCGGCCGGCGACCGGGAACAGCCGCTTGTTCGGCGCACGCCAGCCGCTGGCGGCCATGGCCTTGGCTTCGTTGAGCGCGACGAACAGCACCTCGTCCTTGTGCGGCACGACGATGTCGCTCTCCAGCAGGTAGCCGAGCTTGCGCGATTCGAGCGCGCTCGTGCCCACCTTGGCCATGGCGGCGGCGGTGAAGCCTTCCGTGAGGAAGGGCAGCAGGTCCTTGCC
>NZ_VIFM01000963.1 GCF_006636215.1 Myxococcus llanfairpwllgwyngyllgogerychwyrndrobwllllantysiliogogogochensis
ATGCAGGCGAACGTGGGCCTCGGGCCTGCGGCAGCCCAGATGCAGCAGCTCGTGGCAGAGAACCAGCGGGAGCTGGCGAAGCTGAACGATCTTGCCAATGGCACCCAGCGAGGCCTGCCACTGGCTCGAAATCCGATTGCACTGGCGGCGTTGCAAGAGTCCATCAAGAACCGGTCGGAGAAGATCAAGGCGCTGGCCACCGACCTGATCAAGGAAGGCAAGGACGCCGAGGTTAAGGCCGCTCAGAGCGCAAGCGCAGAGTTCGTGCAGCAGCAGGACGCGATCATCGACGCTCAGGCGACCAAGGAGCAGAAGAAGAAAGACGAGATCGCGCGAATCAATGGTCAGGCGGATGCGGTCCGACGTCGGGCTGAGGCGGCGGGCCTCGTCGAAGA
>NZ_VIFM01000964.1 GCF_006636215.1 Myxococcus llanfairpwllgwyngyllgogerychwyrndrobwllllantysiliogogogochensis
ATGTCCGACTGGTACGGCATCAAAGACCGCCCGGCGTCGCTGCTGGCGGGCAACGATCTGGCGATGCCGGAAACCCGCCGCGATAAGCGGACGCTGCTGGCGGCGATTGAGTCAGGAGAGGTGCCTCTGGCGGTGGTCGACCGCGCCTGCCGGAGAATGCTGGCGCTGCTGGAAAAGGTGCAGCGCCACCGTCGCCCGGAGACCCGGGCCGATTTCACGGCCCATCACCAGTTGGCGCAGCAGCTGGCCGGGGAGTCAATCGTCTTGTTGAAAAATGAAGACAACCTTCTGCCGCTTACCCCGGAGCGCAGCCGTCGGATTGCGGTATTGGGCAAGCCGGCGCAGGAGCCGGTGATTCAGGGATCGGGCTGTGCCACCACGGTACCCTATTTGC
>NZ_VIFM01000096.1 GCF_006636215.1 Myxococcus llanfairpwllgwyngyllgogerychwyrndrobwllllantysiliogogogochensis
CGCCCACCCCGCGCTGCCCCTGCTTGCCCGCGCTCACCGTGACGACGGCTCCCGCGCCCCGCAGCACGTGGAAGCCTCCCTCGGGAAAGCTCACGGACAGCGGAGGCGCCGCGGGCGACAGCCGACGGTGACGCTCCAGGCCCGCCTGGCCCAGGAGCCACGCCGCCTCGTCCGGCGGCTCGCCGCCTCCCAGGCCCGCGTCTCCGAAGAGCGCCGCGCCCAGGCCCACCAGATAGCCCTGCTCCAGGTCGCCCCGCTCCCGCAGGGGGAAGACGCGACCGGAGTCGTTGTCACCCAGCTGCGGCGCCAGCCCCGTCTCCGAGCACCACGCGCGCACGGCATGGAACATCCTGCGCAGACGCGTCTCATAGGCCGTGCCCAGCGCCACGCCCGAGCCCCGCGCCACCAGCAGCGCCAGGGTGAACAGCTCCACCGACAGCCGGTGGTAGGGAATGGAGCCCTCGAAGGACGTGCCCTCGACGTGCACCTGCGCGGACATCTGCTCGCACAGGCCCGACACCGCCACCGACACCTGGCGCGACGTGTCCGGCAGTTGGGGGAAGAGCAGCCCCACCACGAGCAGGCCGACGTAGTTGGAGACCAGGTGGTTGTTGGGCACCGCGCCCCGGTCCTCGAGATGCGCTTCCACCCAGGACAGATGGTCCGCGAGCGAGCCCAGCACCGGCACCAGGAACTCCGGACGGCGCACCACGGCGGCATCGGAGAACATGACCAGCGCCTGCGCGAGATTGGCCGCGCGCAGCGCCACCTCCATGGCGCACGTCCAGTGGACGCCCTGCCCCACGGGATTGGCCTGCAGGAAGTCGAGCACCTGCATGGCGAAGGCGGAGGACAGCCTGTCTCGCTCGTCCGGTGACTTCTCCACCCAGTAGCCCTGGGCCAGCGCGATGGCGCTGTCGAGCCGCCCCATCACCCAGGGGTACTTCGGGTCATTCCCCTTCGAGTGGAGCGGCATCCGCTCCACGGGGGCCAGCGGATATCGGTGGCCACTGAGCGCGTCCAGCGACCAGTCCACCGGGCGGCCCTCACCAAAGGCGACGTGCGTTCCAAAGACGTCCCATTCCTGACGGAGCGCGGCCTGGGCGCGGGCCCTGGCACGCTCACGCGCTCCGGGAATGGCCGCGAGCGCCTCCAGCACGGAGTCACGCTGGGACAGCTCACACCAGACACGGGAGGCTCGATTGCCGAGGGCTCTTTCCGCCAGCTCCTCCGCACGGGCCGCGCCGAAGGCTTGAAGCAGCAACACCTCATCGGTGCGCTCGCGCCTTCGATATCGCGCCTGCCGTGCCACGCCTTGCACTCGCCGCATCGCACTGAGGGCCAGGGCCCCCGGAGCGAGTCTTGCGATTGCCGCGTAGTAGTCGAGAGTCCCCATTCGTCCCTTCCGCCGCCCGTCGCAGTGGCCGTTAGCAAGGGTCCGGCCAAGGGGTGCGCGCGAGGAGTTGAGCGGGGTTGGGCGATCACCCTGCCCCGCGGGACAGTAAAAAGTCGGGAGCCCATCGGCGCACGTGGGTAAAGGATTGCCGGTAGGCGTCCCTTTCTTTGCCCTCCGTGGGCAGTGTTGCGCCCTGACCGAGGCGTGCCCATACCTCTGCGCGTGCAAGCCGGTGCTTGGAGTGGGCGGAGCGTGGACCCCACGCTCGACGCAGGGGTGGAGCAGGCGCTCGCGGCGGTGGCCGAGCGCGCGCTGCGCTGTGGCTCCCATGCGGGGATGGAGTTGCTGCTGCGCGAGACGCTCCGGCTGACGGAGGCCTCCGGCGCGGCCCTCTATGATGGGCGCACCTGCGTGGCCAGGGCGGGCACGGGCGTCGCCGGTCCATCGTCAGGAGGCGGACGGCTCCTGAAGGTGTGGCCCGAGCGAACAGGACGCTCGGACGGACAGGTGCTCGAACGGCTGTCCGCCTTCGCGAGCGCCCTGCTCGCCGCGCATGCCCGCGAGTCCGCCGCCGAAGCCCGCCACGCGCGCCTGTTGGCCTCACGACGCGAACAGGAACGCAACGCGGCCAGTTGGGAGCAGCGCCGCTCGCTCGCGGCACATGACCTGCGAACCCCGTTGATGGTCATCAAGGGCTACCTGGACATGATGATGAAGGGCACCGCCGGACCCTTGAGCGCGACGATGCAGCGCTATCTGGACCGGATGATGCGCTCGGCCCAGGACCAGCGGGCCCTCATCGACTTCCGGCTGGGACGAGGCAGCGCCACGGACCTGTGTCCACTGCTCCACTCGGCATTCGGCCCCGATACGAAGCGGGCGTCCCGGTGGAGTGTCGCGCTGGCGGTGCCGGACCGGGCGGTGATGGTGAAGGCAAGCCCGGCGCAGTTGGAGGCCTGGGTGCGAGCCCTGGTGCGCGGGCTCGCGTCGACGCATGCCACGTCCGTGACACTTCAACTGGAGTTGCTCGAACCCATGCGCTGCTGGCGACTGGCCGCCTCGACAGAAGGAGGACGCGAGCCAGGTGAGCGCCCGTTCATGTTGCTGGGAGAACTCACGCGGCGACTCGGCGGCAGCGTGCGCTCCCCTGCCCCGGGCGGACACCCGTGGGTCCTCCAGCTCCCGGCGGAGCTGGGACCTCCGGGAGCCTCCGGTTCCTGAGCGACTTCAGCGGGTCGGCA
This sequence comes from Myxococcus llanfairpwllgwyngyllgogerychwyrndrobwllllantysiliogogogochensis, assembly GCF_006636215.1. Classification (GTDB taxonomy): domain Bacteria; phylum Myxococcota; class Myxococcia; order Myxococcales; family Myxococcaceae; genus Myxococcus; species Myxococcus llanfairpwllgwyngyllgogerychwyrndrobwllllantysiliogogogochensis. The sequence continues at coordinate 2,638 of NZ_VIFM01000096.1, forward strand.
GGAGCTGCCGCACGAGTTCGAGCAGCTTGCCGCGCTCCACCTCGCGCTTGACGAGGTAGCCGTCCGCGCCCGCCTCGAGTCCCGCGGCGCGGTCCTCCGGACTGTCGAGCGAGGTGACGAGGATGACGGGCGTGGAATGCAGCGTCGGGTGGGACTTGATGCGTCGGGCGAGCCCCACGCCATCCAGTCGCGGCATCTGCCAGTCACTCACGACGAGCTGACACGGCGTACGCTCCAGGATGCCCCACGCTTCTTCGCCGTCGGCCGCGGTCACCACCGGGAAGCCGGCAATCTCGAGCAGCGACTTCATGGCGAAGCGCGTGGTGAGCGCGTCGTCGCACACGAGGATGCGCGGACGCCGCACCTCCGCCGCCATCGAGCGCGTCTCCGGCCGGGCCACGCGAACGAGTTCCGGCGCGTTGAGCACCGGCACCACGCGTCCGTCATCCAGCACCGCCGCGCCGGCGAGGTGCCGCACGGTTTGGAGATGTTTGCCCAGGGAGCGCACGACGATTTCCTGCTGCCCCACCACCTCGTCGATGGCGTACAGCACCTTGTCGCCGCCGACGACGATCAGCGCCGCCGTCTGCACGTTCCCCGACTCGATGGCCAGGGGAAGCCGGGGCAGGCCAATGGCCTCCGCCAGCGGCAGGAAGGTCAGCTGCGAGCCGTCCACGCGGGCCACCACGCGCCCCGCCACCGTGCCCACGTCCTCGGGCTTCAGGCGCAGCACGCGCTCCACGCTGTCGGAAGGAATGGCGGACACCGTCGTGCCCGTGCGAACCAGGAGCCCCAGCGCGGAGGCCAGCGTCAGCGGCAGGTCCACCGTGAAGCGCGTGCCCCGGCCGGCCCAGAACTCCACGTCGACGGAGCCCTGGAGCCGCGCCGCCATGGCCTGCACCACGTCCAGCCCCACGCCGCGTCCCGAGGTCGCCGTCACCTGCTCTCGCGTGGAGAAGCCCGGCTGGAACACCAGCCGCGCGGCCTGCGCGTCGGAGAGCCGGGCGGCCTCTTCTTCAGACAACAGCCCCCGGCGCACGGCCGTGGCGCGCACGCGCTCCGGTGACAGGCCGTAGCCATCGTCCTCCACCACCACGCCAATGCGCGCGCCCCGAGGCTCCACTCGCACCGTCAGGCGGCCCGTCTCCAGCTTGCCCGCGGCACGCCGCTCCACCGGAGACTCCAGCCCGTGGTCGATGGCGTTGCGCACCAGGTGCAGCAGTGGGTCCTTGAGAGCATCGAGGATGCGCCGGTCCAACCGCACATCGCCGCCGGTGAGCTCCAGCGCCACGTCCTTGCCCAGTCGCGTGGCCACCTCGCGCACGGTGCGGCGCAGCGGCTCCAGGAGCTGGGACGCGGGCACCATGCGCAAATCGCGCAGGTCATCGCGCGCCACCTGCGCCACCAGCGCCAGCTGCTCGCCGTCGCGGTGCGCCTCGCGCGACACCTCCAGCAGACGCTTCTGCATCGTCCGCATCAGCGCCACGCCCGAGCGCAGCGACTCCAGCGCCGGCCCGCCACCCGCCAGCGTGAGCTGCGACGACGCGCGCTCCAGGTGTCGCAGCACCTCGTGCGTCCCGTCCGACAGGGCGCGATAGCCTTCCGAGCGCCGCGCCTGCTGCGCGCGCCCCGCCACGAGCAGCTCCACCTGGAGCGCCAGCGACTCGAGCGTCTTCACCGCCACGCGCACCGTGTGGTCGGCCGTGGTGCCTCGCACCTCCGGCTGCGGCGCGGTCGTCTGCGCGCCTGGGGTGCCCGAGTCAGCGGGAGTCGGCGCGGGCACGGCACGCAGCGCATCCACCGTGCGCGCCATGTTGCCCTGCGCCCCACTCTCTTCCAGTTGGGCCCGCAGCTCCACCAGCGTACCGGCCACGTCGGAAGCGGCCAGGCTCGCCGCGTCACCTCCGGGCTCCATGCGCGCGAAGCCCAGCGCGGCGGACTCGGCCAGCGTCGCCAGTCGCGTGGCGCCGGACTCCTGCGCCGCGCCTCGCAGCGTGCGCGCCCGCTCCATCGCCTTGCGCACGACGGCCGCCCTGTCCGGGACGTCCGGAGAGCAGAGCGCGCCGAGCGAGGCCTCGAGGAAGTCCAGCGCCTCCATCCCCTGGGCGGACAGGCCCGAGGCCACCGTCGTCGACTGGGGAATGGAGACGTCGCGCCCCAGCAGCTTCAGGAGCGCGCTCAGGCCCTCCACCTCGGGAGACTGGCCGGAGTCACCCCGGGCCATGGCCGCTTCGATGCCGGACAGGCCGCGCAGCATGGACTCCACGGCGGCGCGAGGCAGGCCCGTATCCGGCTCGATGTGGGTCAGCCCGTCTTCGATGGCGTGCACCACCTGCTCGATGTCGTCCAGCCCCAGGCTCGCCGCCGAGCCCTTGAGGCTGTGCACCAGTCGCTTGAGCGAGGGCAACAGGTCCGCCTCGCGCTCGCGAGCCGGGCCCTCCAACCCGAGCACCTTCGCTCCAATGGCTTGGATCTGCTCACGCGTCTCCGCGGAGAACACCGGCCAGATGCTGCGCAAGAGCTGCGGGTCCATGTCGCGCCTCTATTCCCGCGCCTGGCCGGCCGGGCCTCCGAGCTGCTCCAACTCCAGCACTGTCAGCCGGTCCGGAGTCAGGTACAGGAAGGGTCCCGGCGGGGGCTCCGAGAGCTCGGACTTCGGCAACTCCTTGCGGCCCTCCACCAACTCCGCCGCCAGGCCGAACGTCTCCTCACCGACCTCCACCACCACGATTTTTCCCAGGTCCGACATGCCGCCGCCCTCCAGCCCGAGCAACTGGCGGAGGTCCAACACCGGCACCACCCGCGAGCGGCTGGCCAGCGCGCCCAGCACATGCGGCGGCGCACCGGGCAACGGGGAGATGCCACGCGCTTCCAGCACATGGTCCACATGCTCGATGCGCACCGCGTAGCGCTCGCCTCCCACCTGGAAGGCGAGCACCGACAGGACCTCGTGGTGCTCCTCGTGACGAGATTCGGCCAGGGCGCGCGCGCGGGCGCCGAGCACCTCGCGGCGCTTGTCCGCGCTCACCCCGGGCGCGTGGGAAACGTCGAGCTGGGGCTGGGGGCCCAAGGAGTCGTTCACCTTGACCTCGTCACTCGGCATGCGGGCATCACCGGGTCTTCGCGGGCAGCTTCAACATGTCACTCACCTTCGAGCGCAGGTCATCCACCGACACCGGCTTGTTGAGGAACGCATTGGCACCCACCAGTTTGCCCTTCTGGCGACTCGCGTCGTCCTTCAGGGAGGTGAGCATCATGAAGGGAATGTTGTGCAACTGGGTGTCCGCGCGGACGGCCGCGCACAGGGCGAACCCGTCCATCAGCGGCATCTGCACGTCGGAGATGATGAGATCGGGCTTGAGGTCTCTTGCCTTGCTCAAACCCTCCACGCCGTTGGGCGCGTCGAAGAACTCCAATCCCCATCCCATCAGGTAGACCTGGAGCAAGTTGGTGATGGTCCTTGTGTCCTCGACGATGAGGACCTTCAAGGCCTGTCGTGACGTCGCCACGTTCGCGTTCATAGCTGGTACCTACCCACCAGGTCCGAGAAGCGCTTCGAGAGATTGGTCAGGTTTCCAGCCACCTGTTCGATGCGTCGCGTCCCTATGACGGAGTCTCCCATGGCGGACGTCAGCTCGCCCATCGCCGCGGCGATTTGCTCGACGCCAATCGTCTGCTGCCGGGTATTGCCGGCGATCTGTCGGGCCGCTCCGGACGACTCGCGAATGACTTCGGACAGTCCGAGGATGGCCGAGCCCGCGCCGCGCGCCAGCTCCATCGCGGCCTGTGCCCGCCGGCTTCCCTCTTCCGTCGCGCTGACGGCCGCGCGCGTTCCCTTCTGCACTTCGTTGAGCAGTCCGCGCACCTGCTCCGCGGCCAGTCGGGACTGCTCCGCCAGGGTACGCATCTCGGTGGCCACCACCGCGAAGCCGCGCCCGTGTTCACCCGCCTTGGCCGCCTCAATGGAGGCGTTGAGCGCCAGCAGGTTGGACTGTTCAGCGACGTCCTTCACGGTGCTGATGATGTCGCCAATCTGAAGGGTGCGCTCACTCAGGTCGGTAATGGACAGGGCGATGGCCTTCACCTGCTCGCCCAGCTTCTCCATTCCGGCCACGCTCTCCGAGACGACCTTCTGGCCCTCGGTGCTGAGCACCTCCGACTTCTGCGTCTGGGAGATGACGGAGTCCGCGTAGGCGGTCGCCTGCTTGGACGTCTGGGCGATTTCGGCCACGGTGGTGCTCGTCTCGCTGATGGCGGACGCCTGCTGGTGCGCCATGGCCGACTGCTGCGTGGACGTGGTCAGCACCCCGACGGCTTCCTTCTCCATCTCCGCCGCCGCGCCGCGCAGGTCCTCCAGCAGGTGCGCCAGGCCCTCGGACATGGCCGCGAAGCTGCGCGACACCTCGCCAATCTCATCCGAGGCCACCGTGTCGAACTGCTGGCGCAGGTTGCCACCCGCGATACCCGACGCCGCGCGCGCCAGCCGCTCCAGCGGGACGACGAGCAGCCCCGACATGAACCACGACGCCAGCAGGCACGCGGACAGGATGAAGAGTCCGAGCACCAGGGTGAAGCGGGTGGTGCCCTTCAGCGCGTTGGTGAGCGCCTCCTCGTGGAGCGCCACCTGCACGGTGCCCACGCGGCGGTTGGAGCCCCCTTGCGGCGCGAGCACGGGCACGGTGGACTCCAGCACCGACTCGCCGTGGATGACGAGCCTGCGCTCCACCGCGTCCTCGCCCTCGGCGGACGCCTGGTCCGCGCCCGCGAAGCGCTCCGCGGCGACCTCCGCCAACAGCTCGCCCTTCGCATCGCGCACCAGCACGTAGGCCACGTCGGGCACGTGGCGCAGGACGCCGTGCGCCGTGGCCTGGATGCGGCTTGCGTCCTGGTTGGCCACCAGCATGGGCGCCAGCGTCCTGGACAGCTCCGAGCTCACCGAGCGCGAGCGCCGCGCCAGGTCCTCCCGCTGCGCGCCGCTCATCTGCACCCAGAAGGCGAGGATGAGGATGCCGGCCACCAGCACGCCCGTCACGCCCGTCACGGCGACAATCTTGAAACGCAGGCTGAGGCGTCCCACCGCGAGCCGTCCCGGCAGCGTCAGCTTCGTCTCTTTGTCGTCCACGTTGCCTCCCACCGGTGAAGGACGCGCGCCATCAGCGCACACCCTGCCAGCCGGACTGCGTTCTTGGAGCCAGGGCCTGTCGCAGGCCTCCGGCGGTCATCGTTTCCACTCCGCGCAACGGCTGCTCGTCGTCCAGCCCATCGAGCGCGCGCAGCGCATTCTGTCGTGCGCGCTCCGCGTCCTCGGGCCGGTCCATGCGCCCATAGAGCGCCACCAGCGTCGCGTGACCGAGCGCCAACCTCGGGTCCAGATACAGCGCCTTGCGCACCGCCTCCACCGCCCCGTTCAGCTCTCCGCGCCCTTCCGCCACCATCGCCAGCAGCAGGTACGCCTCCGGCACCAGCGCCTTCGCGGCCTCACGCGCCAGCGCCTCCGCTTCCTCGAACTGTCCGGCCCGCGCCGCATCCACCGCGCGCGCCATCGGGTCCTTGAGGGCGGAGACGGGGGGCGTCGCCGCCTGGGCCACGACGACGGGCTTCGGCGGAGGCTCCACGGGGGGCGGAGGACGAGGCGGCAGCGCTCGCGCCGCGGCGCGCAGGGCCGTGGCGGCGTCGCGAACAGCGCGCGGAGTCGGCGGCGCGGGACGCGTCCATCCGGGAGGAGGCACCCTCAGCGCCACGCTGCCCTCGGCGTCCACCGCCTCCAGGCCCAGCCCGTTGGTGAGGGGCACCTCGGCGGGCGAGACGAAGAGCAGCCCCCCCGGCGCGAGCACGGAGACGAAGTGCTCCAGCACCCGCCGCACCAGCTCCGGTGGGAAGTAGATGAGGACATTGCGGCAGAAGATGGCGCTCGGTGCGCTCAGGGGTGGCGGCTCCGTGGCCAGGTTGTGGCGGCGGAACTCCACCATACGCCGCACCTGGGCCACGACGGAGAGCTGTTCGCCCCGAGGCTCCAGGAAGCGCCGCTCCAATTCCGGCTCGATGTGGCGCAGGGACCAGGGGCCATACAGCCCGTCCCGCGCGCGCTCCAACGCCCGGCCCGACACGTCCGTGGCCAGCACGCGGAACTGCCCCTCCGGCACGCCCGCCGCGAGCAACGCCATGGCGATGCTGTAGGGCTCCTCGCCGCTGGCGCAGCCCGCGCTCCACACCTGGAAGAACGGGCCGGCCTGGGGAAGCGCCAGCCTCGCGAGCGAGCGAAGGTGCTCCGGGTGACGGAAGAAGTACGTCTCGCCGATGACGGCGTACTCGATGAAGGTCTCCACCGCCTGCGCGTCCCGCCGCAAGAGGCCGCGCAGGAAGGACGCGGGCTCCAGGCCGCGAGACTCCGCGGAGCGCGCCAGCGCCGTCTCCAATGAGCGTCGCAGGCTGTGCGCGAGCGTCAGGCCGCAGGCGGCCCGGAGGACCTCCTCGACCTTCACGAGCGTCGCGTCATCGAGGACGGCCTCGCTCACGTCTCCTCCGACCCCACCAGCACCGCGGAGATGCGCAGCAGCGGGCGAATCCCCTCGGGCGTCCGGCACAGGCCCGCCATCAACCCGGTGCCATCCCACGGCAAGGCCACGTCACCATCCGGAGTGCCCTCCACGAGCACCGGCGCCTCGACGAGGTCGCGGACCCTGTCCACCAGCACGGCGACCGGCCGAGCGCCCTTGCAGATGACCAGGTGCGCATCCAGCGCCGGCTCGCGCGTCACGCCCAGCAGCACGGCCAGGTCCACGGCGACAGCGGGGCTTCCTCTGTAGATGAAGGTCCCCGCGACATGAGGGGGGGCTCCCGGCAGCGGCTCCAGCTCCACCAGACGGACCACCTCCTGGACCGCGTCCGCCACCAGCAGCGCGCTGGTGCCCGCCGCGTCCAGGGTGAGATAGAGGCCCGGCAGTCGCAGCTCTCCCGACAGGGAGACCAGCTCCTGGCGCAGTCGCGCCTGCTCGACCTCCAGCGCGCCAAGACGCTCCTGAACGGAGGCGCGGCGAAGCTGTGCATCCACGACGGGGGAGTTGGGGGTGTCTGCCATGGGGGGCGTCCCCGCCCGCTTCAGCCCTGGCGCGCGGGTGGACTCACGGTAGTCCGGGCCGTGAAGGAGTTCAATGCGGGGTGAAATGGACCGTCCCACACCCGACGGCCCAGGTGTGTGCTGTCAGCCGCCTTGGTACGTCGTGGATCCGCGAGGCCGGGAGTGCGTCCGGAAGTGGAGATATGGTTTGATGCGTACCCGGCACACTCCTGGAGAATCCATGTTGCTTGTAGTCAGGGGGTACGAATGATCAAGGGCGACTCGCCGAACCCCGAGACGCCCGCCGCGACGGGCGCGGATCCGCTCATCGGCCGGACCCTGAACGGTCGATTCAGCATCCTGGATCCCCTGGGCATCGGCGGCATGGGAAAGGTCTACCGAGCCCTCCAGGCCCCCCTGGAGCGAGTCGTCGCGCTCAAGGTCCTCAACCCCAGCTACTCCAGCACCCGGGACCCCGGCTTCCAGAAGCGCTTCCTGCGCGAGGCCTCCCTCACCTCGAAGCTGCGCCATCCCAACACCGTCACCGTCATCGACTACGGGCAGACGGACGATGGCATCTTCTACATCGCCATGGAGTACCTGGACGGCCGCACGCTGGCCCAGGTGCTCGGGCAGGTGGGGCCGCTGTCGTGGTCGCGCGCCATCGCCATCACCCAGCAGATCTGCCGCTCGCTGCGCGAGGCGCACAGCCTGGGCATCATCCACCGGGACCTGAAGCCCGCGAACATCATGCTGCTCAACGAGCAGGATCAGGACCTGGTCAAGGTCCTGGACTTCGGGCTCGTGAAGTCGGTGGCCGAGCCGCAGGAGGGGCAGATCGCCCCGGAGATCACCCAGAACGGCACGTTCCTCGGCTCGCCGCAGTACATGGCGCCGGAGCAGGCGCGCAACGCGACGGACGCGCGCAGCGACGTGTACTCGCTGGGCATCGTCCTCTTCCAGATGCTGATGGGGCGCCCGCCGTTCATCGCGCGGGACCACATCGAGCTCATCTTCGCTCATTACAAGGAAGCCCCGCCCACCTTCCAGCAGCTGCGCCCGGACATCGCGGTGCCGCCGGAAATCGAGGCGGTGGTGCGTCGCTGCCTGGAGAAGGACCCGGCGCGTCGCTTCCAGACGATGGACGAGCTGCTGGAGGGCCTGCGCGAGGCGAGCATGTCCGCGGGCGGCAACAGCGGCATCTTCAAGCGCCCCGGTGGCGCGACGACGACGGGCCCCTACCCCTCCCCGCTGTTCTCCAGCGCCGGCAGCTCGGGGACGGACTCTGGTGACACGCTCGCGGTGGACATCAGCGTGGAGGTGCCGGTGGCGGTCCAGCGCGCCCGTCAGCGCACGCTGGCCATCGGCGGACTGGGCGGACTGGCGGTGGCGGGACTCGTCGCCGTGGGCGCCGTCTTCTTCATGAGCAACAAGGACCCCGTCAAACCGCCGGAGACGAAGCCGGAGGCGGTGGCGCAGGCCCCCGTGCAGGCTCCGCCCACGGCGCCCGCGCAGGAGGCGCCCATTCCGGCCGGCGCGCACAAGGTCCGCTTCAAGCTGATGAGCCAGCCCAGCGGCGCGCGCGTCTTCTACCGGGGCAAGGAGCGCGGCACGACGCCCTTCACCCTGGAGCTGCCGGCGGGACAGGACGGCTCCATCACCGTGGAGCTCACCTTCGCGATGGAGGGCTACCAGATGGAGACCGTCGTCACGGGCGGCTCCGGTGACGTGGTGCTGTCGCAGAAGCTCCAGAAGCGCCGGGGTGGCGCGGGTCGGGGCGGTGGCGTGGAGGTGGCGTCCGTCTCCGCCGCCACGGACGAAGTCGAAGTGGCCGAGCCCGTGGCGACGCCGGGTGGAATGTCCGCGCCGGTGCTGCTCTCGCCCACCCAGGCGATTGCCGCCGAGCCGGCGGCTCCGCAGACCGCGGGCGGCGTGGGTGCGGCGGCGGCGACGCAGGCCAAGGGCGTGTCGGGCGGGCTGGCGGTGCCGGTGCTGCCCACCGCGGCGCTCGCCTCCGCGCGCGGCGACGTGCTGCCCTACAACGAGGACATGTCCCGCCCGGAGATGGTCGACCAGAGCAAGGACCTCGTCTACACGCGCGAGGCGATGGCGGCGAAGGCCGAGGGCGTGATGATTGTCCGCTGCACCATCACCACCAAGGGCCGCGTGGAGAAGTGCCGCGTCATCAAGTCCGTCACGTACATGGAGAAGCCGGTGCTGGATTCGCTCCAGTCCCGCACCTACAAGCCCATCATGTACCAGGGCCATCCGGTGAACGTGGACTACACCTTCAGCATGCGGTTGGTCGCGCCGCGCCGCTGAGGTCCGCGCGACTCGCCGGGCCTTGGGCGTCGCGCGCTCAGGGCCCGGTGGAAGGCACCACCGGAGGCGCGGGCGGCAAGGACATGGCGCCCCCTCCGGATGGAACACCCCAGCTCACCACCGGCCAGCCTCGCTTCCGGGCCTCGCGCTTCAGCCGGTGGTCGGGATGCACGGCCACCGGCCGCCCCACCACCTCCAGCACGGACAAGTCGGAGTAAGAGTCCGTGTAGAAGGCACACGCGGCCAGCGGCACGCCCACTTCGCGAGCGTAGCCCTCCGCGTACGTGAGCTTGCCCTCGCCGAAGCAGATGGGCCCCAGCGGACGGCCCGTGTGCAGACCTTCGGCATCCACCTCGAAGCGGTTGCAGAGCACCGCGTCCAATCGCAGCTCACGCGCCACCCACTCCGACAGGTAGCCCGACGAGGACGTCAAGAGCGCCAGCCTGTCACCGGCGCGGCGGTGCTCCTCCACGGCGACGAGCGCACCCGGGCGATAGAGCGAGCGCACCGTCTGCTCGTAGAAGTCCGCGGTGCGCTGCTGGATGGGACGGGCCCGCGAGCCCGCAAGCAGAGCGACCGCGCGCTCCAGCGCGTCCCGCATCGACACGAAACCCAGGTGGTAGCGGGCAATCCACAGGCTCGCGCGCACGGCCTGCCACCGGGTGATGTGCCCCAGCTCCAGCTCGCGGCGGACCCACAGCGAGCCGGAGTTGGCGGCAATCAACGTCTTGTCGAGGTCGAAGAAAGCGACAGCCACGTTCTTCGTTCTAAGTCCGCTCGCGTGTGGACGCAGTGCCATCCCGACGTCCGCCCGTCCGCCGCCTCCCGCGCAAGAAGGCTAGGGCAGCCAGCCAGGCCCCCATGACACCCGCGCCAGGAGCGGCGGCGCAACCGGTGCCCCGCCCGTCCGCCAGGAGCACGATGCCCGCCTCCGCGCGCATGAGGCACTGATTGGGTGGAAGGCCCCGGGGATAGATGGAGCAGAAGCCGGCGGCGGAGCCCGCGTCGATGATGCGCTTGCGCGTCTCGCCCGGCGGCGCGGTGGGCTCCATGGTGGCTCCGGAGATGGGCACGTGGTCCAACCCCACGACGTGGCCAATCTCATGCGTCATGGTGTTCTGCAGGTCCGTGGCCACGCAGTTCGTGGCCGGGACGCCCAGGCACGGCGGCGAGTCCACCGTGGTGAAGAGGAAGCCCGTGCTGCCTCCGGGCTGGGACGCGTTCAGCTCGATGTCCGAGTCGAGCACCCGGCCGTCGGTGAAGCTGAACGTGGAGGTGGTGAGGCCGATGGTGCCATCGCCGTGCTCCCAGCACGTGTACTGGTTTCCGCACGTCTCCGCGTCCCAGCACGGGTCGTCCGCCGCGACGACGTCATCACACGACGTCTCGCGGAACGTGACGATGTTGTAGTTGGCGAAGGGCCGCTCCTGGTCGTAGCCCACGACCACGGGAAGGCTCCAGTCGTCACCGCGCTTGAAGGCGTAGTCGCTGCACGTCTTCGACACCTGTCGCCAGGACTCGAAGGACGCCTCGATGGCGGCGACCTCGGTGTCCCCCGGCGTGCGCGCGCTGCCGTCCGCGTCCAGGTGGTAGATGTACTCGCGCACCGGCCACAGCAGGCACAAGGGCCTGCCGGGAACGACGGTGCGACGATAGGGGAACTCCTCCTGCGCCAGGGCGGGCGAGGAGGCGAGGAGCACAAGCCCCAGCAGCCACCGCACGCTCATGAGCGGCCCTCCCGCGCACGACGTCGCCGCCACAGCACCCAGGCCATCAGCACGGGGCCGAGCGACGAAGCGCCTGTCGCGGAGCAGCCCCCACCCTTGGGTCCCAGCTCGTCGTTCATCACCGGATGCAGACACGCCTGACTGGCGCCGCCCTTGGCGTAGACGGAGCAGACGAAGTCGCGGGAGCCGGAGTCGATGGTCCGCTTGGACACTTCTCCGGCCTGAGCGCTCGGGAACATCGTGGAGCTCGCGAGGCGCGTGTGGTCCAGGCCGACGAAGTGACCAATCTCGTGCGTGGCGGTGTTCTGCACGTCGGTGGAGACACAGTTCGTCGTCACGGGAGGAAAGCAGGTGGGCCCATTCGCCGTGGTGAAGACGTACTGACTCGCGTTGAAGGAGATATCCGAGTCGTAGATGATGCCCGAGCGCTTGTCGTACGTCGTCAGGGTGATGGCGAGGGTGCTCTCGTCGTCATCCCAGCAGTCGTATTGATTGCCGCACGTCTCCGCCTTCCAACACGCGTCCGTGGCCGCCACCAACGCGCTACAGACCTTCGTGCGGAAGAGCACCACGTTCTGGTTCTGCTGTCCGCGCAGATAGCCCGCCTTGCGCTCGTCGATGACGGGGCCCTGCCGCAGCGTCAGGTTGCCGCAGGCGGCGAAGATGTCCTCCCAGCTCTGGAAGGCGACGCGGATGGCCTCGAACTCCGTGTCGCTCGTCGTGTCCGGATTGCCGAAGCTGCTCTGGTTCCAGGTGATGCTCGGCTGCGTCCAGTACAGACACTGGGTGGCGTCATCGCCCGGGGTCACCCGACTGCGGACATAGGGGTCGAACTGTCCCAGCACGAGGACCGCGAGCAGGGTTGCCGCGGGCGTCACGGCGCCGGCTCCGTCAGCGCGGCGCGGATGGCCGCCTTGAGCTCCGCGAGGGTCCTCGGCTTCTCCACCACCGTGCTCGGCTGACGCGTGACGGGGTCCAGCAGGAGCGCCTCCGAGGGCTCCGGGACGGCCATCGCGGGCTTGCCCGCCTCCTCGCGCACGACCTGGTACTTGCCCTGGGCCTGACCGGAGAGACGGAAGGCCTGCGTGCCGCGCTTGCGCAGGAAGATGACGACCTCCTCGCCCGTTTTGAACGATGCGAGCCCGTGCACCACCTGTCCGATATCGCCCACCTGACCGCCGGGCTGCGTCACGAGCACCGTGCCCCCAGGCTGTCCCTTGAGCGGCTCCTTCACCTCGACTTCGACGTCGGTGACGATGCGCCGACCATCACCGCTCCATCGGCTCTCCACTCGACGCACGACCCCGTGAATGACGGCGTCCGAGTCCCGGGAGAGCTGCGACAGGTCCACCCGGAGCTGCGTGGTGGCGGCCGCGGGCAGGGCGCCCAACAGCGCCACCGTCACCATCCCCATGCGAAATAGCTGACGAATCGACATACGCTTTCTCTCCTCGGCGCGCACCATACCTCAGCGTGCCCATCCGCGTTGACCCCCTACCGCCTCCCTGCTAATCCGCGCGCCCGTATGCCCACTGCCCCACGCGTCCGCTTCGCTCCCTCGCCCACCGGCTACCTCCACATTGGCGGTGCCCGTACGGCGCTGATGAACTACCTCCAGGCCCGGAGGTTCGGCGGCACGTTCATTGTTCGCATGGAGGACACCGACCGCGTGCGTTCCACCGCCGAGTCGGTGCAGGCCATCCTCGACGGGTTGGTGTGGCTGGGCATCGACTGGACCGAGGGCCCTGGCAAGGAGGGCCCGCACGCGCCCTACTTCCAGACGCAGCGCCTGGACACCTATCGCGAGCACTCCCAGCGGCTGCTCGCCGAGGGCAAGGCCTACCGCTGCTACTGCACGAAGCAGGACCTGGAGGCCCAGCGCGAGTCGATGGAGAAGTCCGGCGGCTTCTACAAGTACCCGGGCACGTGCCGCGACTTGAAGGGTCCTCCGGCGGGCCGTCGCGAGGAGGAGGCCGTCATCCGCTTCAAGATGCCCTCCACCGAGGGCACCGTGTCGTTCGACGACAAGGCGCTGGGTGTCATCACCAAGCCGTACTCGGACCTGGACGACTGGGTCATGCTGCGCGCGGACGGCATCCCGCTCTACAACTTCGGCTGCGTCATCGATGACCACCTGATGGAGATCACGTTGGTGGCGCGCGGGCAGGAGCACGTCAACTCCACCTTCCCGCAGCTGATGCTCTACCAGGCACTGGGCTGGCAGCCGCCCGAGTTCGCGCACCTGCCGCTCATCCTCGGGCCGGACCGCGAGAAGCTCTCCAAGCGCAAGCACCCGGAGGCGGATGTGATGCTGCACAAGCGCACCGGCATCATGCCGGAGGCGCTGAGCAACTTCGTCATCCGCCTGGGTTGGAGCCACGGCAACGACGAGGTCATCACTCGCGAGCAGATGGAGGAGTGGTTCGACTTCTCCGATGTCGGCACGACGTCCGGCGTGTGGAACCCGGAGAAGCTGCTGTGGCTCAACCAGCAGTGGATGAAGCTTCTGCCGGAGGCCACCGTCGCCGAGCGACTGGTGCCCTTCCTCGAGGCCAAGGGCTTCCAGGCGAAGGGCGACTCGCGGCTGGTTCCGCTGGTGCATGCGCTCAAGGAGCGCGCTCGCACGCTGGAGGAGATGGCCACCACGGCGGCGCTCTACTTCGGCACCGGCGTCACGCTCGACGAGAAGGCCGCGGCCAAGCACCTCGTCGGTGATTCGCTCGTGCTGCTGCGCAAGGTGCGCGACGGCGTCGCCGCGCTGTCCGAGTGGACGGTGGAGTCGCTGGACGGCGTGGTGAAGGCCGTCAGCGAGTCCTCCAGCGTGGGCATGGGCAAGGTGGCGCAGCCGGTGCGGGTCGCCATCACCGGCAACACGACGAGCCCGGGCATCGGAGAGACGCTGCTGCTCGCGGGGCGGGACGAGGCCCTGCGTCGCATCGACGCCGCGCTCACGCGGGGCGGGTGACGTACCGCCCGACGAAGCGGTGGACGTCCGCCGCTTCGGCACCTATCTTCACCACCCATGATGCGTGCACTTGACACCATGAAACGGCATTTCTATAAGGCGCGCCCGCTCGGTGCGGCGCTGTGTGCGCTCTGGGTGGCGGGGGCGAGTGCCGACGTGGTCAGCGGCGCGCAGCTTCCGGACGGTGCTCAGAAGGTGGGGGAGAACCGTTACAGGGTGCCGAAGGACTTCGAGGCGACGCTGGACTACTACCGCTCGGTCTATTCGACGAGCAGCTATCCACGACGGCAGATCGTCAACCAGCCGGGCGTGAAAGCGGTCCACATCACCAACCTCTCGGGGAAGAACTTCGCGGGGCTGAATATTTACGAGGCGAACGAGGAAGTTCGCATCTACATCGTCCCGACCCAGCAGGCGGTCAAGCCGGTGAAAAAGCCGGAGACGAAGTCGGGGAAGAAGAAGTAGAAGTCGCAGCAGCAGCCGCCCACCGAAGTTGTTGCAGTCGCTGGGCGGTGTTGGTAGTAGAGGCAGCCGCAGTGATTGGGGAATCGTCTAACGGCAGGACAGCAGACTCTGACTCTGCTTATCTAGGTTCGAATCCTAGTTCCCCAGCTCGCAGCACCGCAGTCCGCAGCACCTCAGGAAGCTCGAAATCAGAAGGTTGACGAGAGCAAAACGAGAATGTAGGAAGCAGCAGCAGAAACACGGTGGTTGCAGCGAAATGTCGGCCCTGTCGTCTAGCGGTTAGGACGGAGCCCTCTCACGGCTCAAACTCGGGTTCGAATCCCGGCAGGGTCACTCCGACGCCGCCTTCTGAAAAGAAGGCGGCGTTTTGTTTTTCCGGGGCACGGTGGCTCGCCATGCGGACGTTGCAGGAGCTGCTCGACGCAACCTCGCCCGCCTGGCCCCTCGTGCAGGAGTGGCTCGCCTCCGCGAGCAGCCCCGTCGAGGTTCTGCCTCGGGATGAAGTGGCTGCGGGCGAGGTGCTCCAGCAGCTTCAAGTGACGACCCGCTCCACCTTGGGCGCGGTGGCCTATGAAACAGGTGGGCTGCTCGTCGACCAGGGCTGGCTCCGAGTCCTGGGCAGCGGTGGTGTGCGGATGCGCGGGAGCCTGGCGAATTGGAATGCCCTGGGCGTGCATCTGGCGGTGGCACCGACACAAGGGATGCTGCTCGTCGCCCACGACGTCCTCGGTGGCCACTTCGCACTCGACGGCGGGGCGCTCGGCGAAGGACGTGGCGGCGCGTTCTACTTCGCCCCCGACTCGCTCAAGTGGGAGGACCTGGGACGCGGCTACTCGGACCTGCTCGCCTTCTTTCTTGGAGGAGATCTCTCCGAGTTCTACGGCGCGTACCGCTGGTCCGGCTGGAGCGAGGATGTCTCACGCCTCTCCCCGGATGAGGGTTTCTCTCTCCACCCTCCGCTATGGACAGCGGAGGGCAAGGACCCTGCCCTCGTGTCTCGGCGCGCGGTCCCCATGACGGAGTTGCTGAACGTCCAGCTCGAGTTCGCGCGTCAGCTCGACGGCACTGCCCCCTGAGGGCGCTCGCGTCCCGTCGCCTCCCCTGCTGAACCGACTCAAGCCGACGGCGTGGGGATGCTCCGACGGAACACGGAGAGCGCGGCGGCGAGCCGGTCCTGTGCCCGCTGCACGCCCCGGCGCAGGAGCAGCATCCGCACCTTCTCCGGAAGCGCGCTCGCGCCCTGCGTGCTGCCAAATCCCACCAGGTCCATGCGCAGGGTGATGGCCTCCAGCAGGTCCCCCAGGTCCGCCTGCGGACTGGCCAGCAGCAGCACGTCCGGAGGCCGTCGCTGGAGGCGCTCCGCCAGCGTGCGCCACTGTGGATCGCCCGTCTCGACAACGACGACGTCCACCGTCTCCAGCTCAGGCGCGTACGGCGCCACCTCCCGCACCTCGAAGCCCGCCTCCCTCAGCGCGCGGAGCGCATCCTCGCTGCCCACCACCGCCACCTTCCCCTCCAGCACCGTGCGAGAGGACTCCTCGTAGGCCCGCAGCTCCACCTCCAGCGCCACGTGCGCCGGCTCCGGTGCGTCCTGCCCTGCCGCCAACAGCGCGGCCGCTTCCCGGGCCTGTTCCCGCGCCTGCTCCCGCACCTGCGTCCCGGACGTCCGCCGCTCCAGCGCCGCCCGCACCTTGGCGCGCAGCACACGCAAGTCGTCGAATGGCTTGAGGATGTAGTCACTCGCCCCCGCGGCGAACGCGGCGATGACGGACTCGCTGCTCGCGTAGGCCGTAATCATCAGCGCCTCCATCGTGGGCTGGAGGTTGCGCGCCTCCGCGACGAGCTCCACCCCACCCATGCCGGGCAGGTTCTTGTCCGTCACCAGCACGTCGACGCGCTGCTCGCGAAGAATGGGCAGCGCATCCTCCGCGCTCGCCGCCACCAACACCACCAGGTCCGACTCGCGCTCCAATAGCCGCGCGCAGATGTCGAGCACGACGGGCTCGTCGTCCACCACCAACACCGTCGAGGCGAGCGTTCCCCCCTCCCCACCGCCGCCCTCACCGGTCTCGAACGGGAGATCCATGACTTGGGAGATTCGCACAGCTTCACGCGGACTTCGAGGCTCGCATGCGAGGGCCGCTATGCTGACGTCCGTGGCGAGCTTCGAGGACGCGTTGCTGGAGAACCGGGTGCCCCCGCTGCTGGGGGACGTGCGCCTGCGTTACGACGGGGGGCGGCTGCTGGGCGAATCCCTCCCTCCGCGCTGGGAGCGGAGAATGCTGCCGGGACTGTGTGTGGGTGTCGCCGTGGGCTGCGCGCTGGGCGCCGCCGTCATGGTGGGCCTCGAGAAGGGCGCCTTCCCCATCACAGCCGGGACGCTGGCCCTCGTCGCCGCGGCCCTCGTGGGAGTGGCCCTGCGATTCGAGGCCCGGCTGGGACGCCGCCGATTCGTGCTGCACTTCCGCTCGGAGACGCTGCGCCTGGAGCGGCTGGCCTGGACCCCCGGCGCCACCCGCTCGGAGCTGGTGCCCTTCGACGCCGTGCGCGCGGTGCACCTCGTCGAGCGTCCCGGGCCCCGCTACGCGCTCGTCGTGGAGTACGCCCCCGAAGGGGCGCAGCCCCAGCGCGCGGTGCTGGTGGAGGACGTACGCCGCTCGGAAGGCGAGTCACTCCACCGGATGTGGCGCGTGCTCAGCAACGCCTTCGGCCTCAGGGGAGCGGGGCTCGCCGGAGGGTGATTTCGATGTCCGTTCCCTCACCCGGCGTGGACGACAGCCGCAGGTTGCCACCCGCCTGCGTCACCAGCTCCCGGCAGATGGACAGGCCCAGGCCCGTGCCGATGCCCACCGGCTTCGTGGTGAACAGCGGCTGGAAGACGCGCTCCTGCAGGTCCATGGGGATGCCGCAGCCGTTGTCCGCCACCGTGAGGACCACGTCCTCGGGGCGTACGGACCAGCGCACCTCGATGCGCCCCTGACGTCCCGTGCCACCCATGGCCTGCGCCGCGTTGACCACGAGGTTGAGCAACACCTGGCACAACTTCACCGGACCGAAGACGACCCGCACCGGCTCGCCGTTGCTCGTCAGCCGCGCCCTG
The DNA here is from genome assembly GCF_006636215.1 of Myxococcus llanfairpwllgwyngyllgogerychwyrndrobwllllantysiliogogogochensis. Lineage (GTDB taxonomy): Bacteria > Myxococcota > Myxococcia > Myxococcales > Myxococcaceae > Myxococcus > Myxococcus llanfairpwllgwyngyllgogerychwyrndrobwllllantysiliogogogochensis. Next base: position 20,274 of record NZ_VIFM01000096.1, read on the forward strand.
TCTCGCACCTCCGCCCGCGCCAGCTTCACCGCGAAGGAGACCACTTCGGCCACGTCCGCCGTGCCCTCCATGTCCTCGCCACGCGCCTGCGCGCGCAGCCCGAGCGCCACCTGCCGCAGATGCTCCGCGCCGTCCGCCAGGTCCTTGATGAGCGCGGGCAGGTCCTCCACCGTCTCCGCGACAGGAGGACTCGGGTCCGCCGGCAGGTGCTTCGACACGTACTGGATGACACTGGTCAGGTCGCGCTGCAGCGACGCCACGTTCTGCGACAGGTAACCCACCGGGCCCATCAGCTCGTGGGCGATGCCCGCCGTCACCTGACCCAGCGTGGCCAGACGCTCCGACTTCATCATCCGCCCTTCCACCTCGCGGATGCGCAGCTCCAGCCGGGCAATCTTCAGCGCGTCGTCCAGCGCCGCCTGAAGCTCCGAGCGGTCCCACGGCTTGACGAAGTAGCGCGTCACCTGGCCGCGGTTCACCGCGTCGATGACGGCCTGCATGTCCGCATACGCCGTGACGAGCATGCGCTTGGCGTCGGGCGCAATCGAACGCGCCCGCTCCAGCAGCTCCACGCCCGTCATCCCCGGCATGCGCTGGTCGGAGAGGATGACGCCAATCTCTCCCTTGCGCTGCTCGAGCAGCGTCAACGCCTCGCTTGGCGATGCGCTGCGGAAGATGCGGAAGCGTTGTCCGAAGTTCGCGTCGAAGACCCGCAGGTTCAGGGCGTCGTCGTCGACGTACAGCACCGCGGGTAGCTCAGACGGGTTCATGACGCTCCTCCTGGCCGGCTATCCCACGACGAGGCCAGGCTGGTGACGCCTAGGATAGCGCCTCCTCCGACTCCCTTTCTTCTGGGTGCCGACGGAACCGTCCCCCCGGGACGCAATGCCTCCTCAACTCTAGAGCAACCAGACAGGTTTGACCCCCAGGAAAATCCAGACGACCGCATGGTTCCCTGCCTGGGCACGGAGGTGCCAGGCGGCTTTGCATGGACACGCCGGGAGAGCGCCCGGCGCGCCTGGGAGGGAGGATTCAGCGGGGAGATGTGAGGGTGGAGTCGCGCGTCTCGGGGAGCTGCTCCGCGTGGGCGGCATCCTGCTCGAGGGCCACGGCCACCGCGTCCACGGAGGGGAAGCTGCCCCTGGGCAGCACGCCCAGCAGCGAGAGCACCGTGGGCGGGGCCTCGTTCTCCCGGGCCACCCAGGTGAGCTCTTCAGCGGTGAGGGGGAACACCGCGCCGAGCAGGGCCTGGTGCAGCGACTGCGCGAGAGGCAGCGGCTGGCCCACCCGCTCCTCCAACTCCGACACACCCTGGACGAGCCGTTCGCGTGTCATGTCGTCGTTCATTTGGACGAAGTTAAGCAGCGAACCGACGCGGCTGCCGGCCTTTTTTTCGTGCCTGCTCAGCAAGCGAGGGAACGGGCCTTGCGGCGAGGCCTCGGGGTGGACGCCTATCGCCTCGCGTCACACCGTTAACGGAGGGACTCCGCACGAGTCTCCACCCCCAGGAGGACAGCGCCATGGCGCACCAGGACAAGCCGGACGACGTGCCGCGCAATGCGGCCAGTGACAGCGATTACGTGGAGCACATCGAACACGTGGAGGCCACGCGCCCCGAGCCCTGGCCGGGCATGCGGGGGCGTTCGCTGGGAGACGAGCACGACCTGCCCACGGGCACGAGCCGCGAGCAGCAGGCGAGCGTGACGTGCGAGCAGCGACGACTGGAAGAGGAAGCGCGCCGCGAAGAGCCGACGCGCCAGTGACGAAGTGGCCCGCTCCCGTGCGCCCCGCGGAATGGGGCACGACGAGGAGCGGGCCACGAGAACGGCCTAGAAGAGCAGCCGCGTCGGGTGCTCGAGCAGGCCGCGCAGCTCCCGCAGGAACTCCGCGCCGATGGCACCGTCGATGATGCGGTGGTCGCACGACAGCGTCGCCGTCATCATCTTGCGAATCACCATCTGCCCGTCCCGCGCCACCACCTTGTCCGCCACCGCGCCCACCGCGAGGATGGACGCCTGCGGCGGGTTGATGATGGCGACGAACTGGTCGATGCCGTACATGCCCAGGTTGCTCACGGTGATGGAGCCGCCCGTGTACTCCTCGGGCTTGAGGGCGCGCTTGCGGGCGCGCTCCGCCAGCTCACGCACCTCCGTGGAGATCGCCTGGAGCCCCTTGGTGTCCGCGTCGCGGATGACAGGCGTGATGAGCCCCTGCTCCAGCGCCACGGCGATACCCACGTCCACCGAGCCATGGTGGACCACCTGGTCCCCCTGGAGCGAGACGTTGATCTTCGGGTAGCGGCGCACGGCCATCGCCACGGCCTTCACGATGAGGTCGTTGACGGAGACCTTGAGCTCCATCGCCTTCGCCTCCTCGCGCACCTTCACCGCGGCATCCATCTCCACCTCGAGGGTGAGATAGAAGTGCGGCACGCCGGGCTTCACCTCCGTCATCCGCTGCGCGATGACCTTGCGCATGGACGACAGCGGCTCGGACCGCGCCTCGGGCCGGGCCACCGTCGCCGCGGTCGGAGCCTTGCGCGCGACGGGCGCCGAGGGAGCGGCCGCCGGAGCCTTCACGCCCCGAGCCAGCGCCTCCTCGATGTCGCGCTTCACCACGCGACCCGACGGGCCGGAGCCCTGCACCTGGGCGATGTCCAGACCCCGGTCCTTGGCGATCTTCTTCGCCAGCGGGCTGGCCCGGACGCGTCGTCCCCCGGAGGCCACCGGTGCCGACGCGGCAGACGTGGCCTGTGCGGCGGGTGCTGGGGGCTTGGGCGCGGCGGCCTCGACGGGCTTCGGCGCGGCGGCCGGAGTCGGAGCAGCGGCGGCCTTGCCACCCTTGGGCGTGAGGTAGGCGATGGGCGAGCCGACGGGCGCCGACTGGTTCTCCCCGACGACGATCTCCGCCAGCGTCCCGTCGTCGTAGGCTTCGATTTCGAGGTTGGACTTGTCCGTCTCCAGCTCGGCGAGCGCCTCGCCGGAGGTGACCTTGTCCCCCACCTTCTTCAGCCACTTGACGATCTTCCCCTCCGTCATCGTCGGGGAGAGGCTCGGCATTTGAATGGGCGTGGCCATACGGGTCAGGCTCCCTGGCGGTACAACACCTTCTTCACGGCCGCGATGATCTTGGGCGCGTCCGGCTGGGTCGCGTTCTCCAGGTTCGCCGCATAGGACATGTTCACATCGAGCCCCGTCACGCGCTCCACCGGCGCGTCCAGCTCGTCGAACGCCTTGGACTGGATGATGTCCACCACGGAAGCGCCGATACCCGCCAGCGCCCAGCCCTCCTCGACGATGACGGCGCGGTTCGTCTTGCGCACGCTCGCCAGGATGGCCTCCTCATCCAGGGGCCGCAGCGTGCGCAGGTCCAGGACCTCCACGCTGATGCCCTCCTTCGCCAACTCCTCGGCCGCCTGCATGCAGAAGTAATACATGCGGCTCCAGGTGATGACGGTGACGTCCGTCCCCTCGCGCTTCACGTCCGCCTTGCCCAGCGGCACGACGTGCTCGCCCTCGGGCACCTCGCCCTTGAGCGCGTAGAGCCGCTCGCCCTCGAACATGATGACGGGGTTCTCGTCGCGGATGGCCGCCTTGAGCATCCCCTTGGCGTCCGCGGGCGTCGCGGGCGCAATCACCTTCAGGCCCGGGAAGTGCGCGTAGTTGGACTCCAGCGCCTGGCTGTGCTGGCTGGACAGCCGGCCACCGGCGCCGCCCGGTCCCCGGAAGACGATGGGGCAGCGCAGCTGACCGCCGGACATGTGGCGCAGCTTGGCCGCGTTGTTGACGATCTGGTCCATCGCGAGAATCGCGAAGTTCCAGGTCATCATCTCCACCACCGGACGCAGGCCCACCATGGCCGCGCCCACGCTCATGCCGCCGAAGCCCAGCTCGGAGATGGGCGCGTCGATGATGCGCGCGCTCCCGAACTTGTCCAGCAGCCCCTGCGACACCTTGAAGGCGCCGTTGTAGCGACCCACTTCCTCGCCAATCAGGAAGACGTTGGCGTCGCGCTCCATCTCCTCGGCGAGCGCCTGGTTCAGGGCCTCGCGGTACATCAACTCGGGCATCGTCGGCTCCGACTCGAAATCAAAAAGGTTGGTTTGGTCAGGGGGCGGGGGGACTAGCGGGTCAGGCCCGCCTTCTTGTCCGCAAGCTCCGCCTGCTCACGCGGCTCCAGGTCCCATGTCACCTTCAGCTCCTGGCCGCTCGGGTACGACGGCCAGTTCGTCACCTTCGTGCCCAGCACCCGCTCACGGGGACGCACGTCCGGCTCACCCGGCTCGACGATGGTGTCGCGCCACAGCTCTTCCAGGCTCGGCTCCGGAGACTCGTCCGCGAACTTCACCGCGGCGTCCACCTGCGCCTTCACCTCTTCTTCGATTCGCTCGAAGTCCGCGTCCGCGCCCAGGCCGTTCTTGATGGCGTAGTCGCGCAGCTTGGGGATGGGGTCGCCCTTGCGCTCCTCCTCCACCTCCTGCTTGGAGCGGTAGGTCGCCGGGTCCGCCATGGAGTGGCCACGGAAGCGGTACGTGTTCGCCTCCAGCAGCACGGGGCCCTTGCCCGCGCGGCACCACGCGGCCGCGTCCTTCACGGCCTCGTACATCTTCAGCACGTCCATGCCGTCCACCGGCTCGCCGCGCATGTCGTAGGCGGCGGCGCGCTTGTAGATCTCCGGCACCGCCGACGTGCGGGAGATGGCCGTGCCCATGCCGTAGCGGTTGTTCTCGCAGATGTAGATGACCGGCAGCTTCCACTTCGACGCCATGTTGAACGTCTCGTGGAGCGCGCCCTGGTTGGCCGCCGCGTCGCCGAAGTAGCAGACCGTCACGCGGTCCTCGTTGCGATAGCGGCTGGCGAAGGCCATGCCGGCCGCCAGCGGAATCTGCCCGCCGACGATGCCGTAGCCCCCGTAGAACTGGTGCTCGATGTCGAAGATGTGCATCGAGCCGCCCTTGCCCTTGCTGTAGCCGGTGCCCCGGCCGAACAGCTCCGCCATCACCATGCCCGCGTCGCTGCCGCGCGCCAGGGGCTGGCCGTGGTCGCGGTACGCGCTGAGCATGTAATCTTCCTTCCGGATGGCTTCGATGGGGCCCACCGCCACGGCTTCCTGGCCAATGTACAGATGGCAGAAGCCGGCGATCTTCCCCAGCGTGTACTGCTGGCCCGCGCGCTCCTCGAAACGGCGGATGAGGTACATCTTCCGGTACATCGTCAACAGCAAGTCTTTCGAGTACGGGCTGGCCACCGCGGGTGCCTCCATGCTGTCCGCCCCTCCTCACCCGGGGCGGCAAACGCCGTGCGCCTCATAGCGCGCGGCAGGGGGACTTCAAAGCCTTTCAAACCCCTCAGGGCCGCACCTGTGTTCCAGGCGCGGTGCGTCAGGAAACGAGGGTGAAATGCGGGACGCTGATGATGCCGTCCAACAGCGTCACCGGTCGACCGGAATGATCCGTGGCCAGGTGAATCACGGTGGCCTCGGGGAAGCGCACCCGGTAGTCGTTGGCGTGGGTGGGCTCGTTGTCGAAGGCGGCCACCACGGTGCCCAGCCGACCCAGCCTCGCGTGCGCCTCTCGCTTGAACGCGTCGTCGTCCTCGCGCAGCGTGGGCTTCATCAAGAGCAGCACCCGCGCGTCGTCCGGCACCGCCATGCCGTGGCGCCGCATGCAGGCGACGGAGCCCTCGCGCATGCCCTCGTGGCGCCCGGTGACGTAGACGAGCCGCGCGCCCGTCGCCACCACGGCGTGGGTGAAGGCCGCCGCGCCGTCGATGGCCTCGTCCACCTCGCAGTACTCGCTGGTGAAGAAGCGCTCGCCCCAGAAGCGGCGGGCCTCCGGGAAGTGGGCCTGCACCTGGGCTTCCTCCAGGCCACAGGCACGCATCGCGTCACGCATGTCCCAGCCGGAGGTCCAGTGCTCGGGGCCGCAGGCGGCGAGGCTCGCCACGGCCTGGGCCTCGCCATATTCCCGGAGGATGCGGGCCTGCCGGTGCCGGTTGTCGAGCAGGGTGGAGTCCAGGTCGAACGCCAGCACCGCCCGCTCGCCGAGGGAGCGGGCCCGAGCCAGAATGGCGTTCAGGCTGTCGCGCCAGTCGTCGCGGATGCGCTTCTTGAAGTCTTCGTGGGCCATGGGCGCGGCGAAGACTACCCGCGCGCGCCCGCCCGTGCCGCCGAAACCGCCCGTGTCAGGCGGCTGACTGCCATGGCATGGGGCCAGGGGGCGCGCCCGGCGCCGTGTCCGCGAAGCGCAGCATGCGCTGGATGCCGTTGCGGTCCAGCACCAGCCGCACCAGCTGCGTGCTCTCCTGGCGGCGGTCCGTCTCCTCCTCCTCCACCGTGAAGCGGAACACCACGTCCACGGGGTAGCGCTTGGCGCCCCGGATGTGCCCCACCGACAGGTCCGCCAGGTCCACGTACTCCAGCGCCAGCTCCGGCTCGTCCATGTCCCGCAGGAAGCGCTCCACGTTGAGCCGGAGGATGTCCGTGACGCCCGACAGGCCCCGGTCCGAGCGCGGCAGGAGGCGCGCGTCCAGGATGATGTGCTTGCGGTAGCGGATGACCGTCTCCGTCAGCTCGCCCTGGGACACGGTGAGGAAGTCGTCCTGGTGCCGCAGCGCCGCCACCGAGTCCGGCACCTTGGGTCCGTAGTCCACGCGCTCCTCGCACCTGCCGATGGTGCGCCCCGTCACCGGGTCCACCAGGTCCGCGGTGCGGTCCGACAGGTGCGTGGCCGCCACGCGGCTCGACAGCCGCCGCAGGCCCTCCTTGATGCGGTCCTTCATCATGTAGCCGACCACGGCGATGAGGAAGAAGTTGAGGCTCACCTGGGTGAAGCGGATCTGCGCCCACAGCGCCACCGCCGTGGCGAACGCCATCGCGATGCCCGCCGCCAGCGCGAACAGCACCTCTTCCCACCCCTGCCGCTTCTGCAGCCGGCGCGAGGACAGGAAGAGCACGTTCATGCAGAATTTCTTCAGCATGCCCAGCCGCTGGATGTACTCCTCGTTGTCGCCCGTGGGGCTCAGCACGCTGCGCAGCCGGTGCTCCTTGCGGTAGGACTCCTCGCGCAGCACCGCCTCCATCAGCCCCTTGCGCAGCCCCAGCCACGGCTCTCCGCGCGGCAGCGACTTCATGTCCGCCACCGAGCGCCGGAAGCCGTTCTCCACCAACAGGCTCACGTACTCGTCCACCAGCCGCAGCGACGCGCGGGAGCGCTCCTGCAGGCGCAGCTCCCCCACCGAGCGCAGCCACTGACGGAAGCGCGCCAGCACCTGCGTCACCCCCGCCTGCATCGCCACGACTTCCGACTCCAGCGTCGCGCACGCGTCGGTGGGCAGCGCCACTGGCCCCTCGCAGCGGGACTCCACGCCCGTGGCGAAGCGGCGCAGGGCCCCGCGCAGCACGCACGACAGGAGCTTCGCCTGGTAGACGACGTCCCGCTCCGAGCCCAACCCCGTGCGCAGCCACGCCTCCAGCCGCACCAGCGGCGAGGTGTCCGACGAGAGCAGTTCCTGAACCGCCATCACCGGCGTCTTGAAGCGCACGTAGTTGTGGATGTCCGCGTAGAAGTCCGCGCGGGGGTACGTCTCCTGGTCGATGTTCAAGCTGCCAGGGAGGAACAGATGCGCCTCCACGAGGTAGCGCGTCTCGTCCACGCCCGAGGGCTGGTACTCGAGCTTGATCTCGAACTGCTTCCGGTCGTGAACCTCGAAGCGGCTATGGAGCGGTGCGGGTGCCTGGGACACACCGCCACTCTACGTTACAACCCTGTCACGGGGGAGTGACGCCCCCGTGACGTCCAGCGGTCCACAGGGGGCTCAGCCCCTGGTACCAGTCTTGGGAGCTGCAACTGTCTGCGTGACAGCGGAAGCGCCCGAGGCGGGGGCGGCCTTGGACTGGGGCCGGGCGTTCCAGACCTTGGTGGCCAGCAGCAGTCCCGCGAAGGACAGGGGCAGCATGGCCAGGGGCCAGTTGCCCCAGTTGTGGGGGTCCTTGGCCACCTCCCCCGCCGGCAGGATGCGCCCGAGCAGCAACGACTGGAGCGCCGTGCCCGCATACACCGCGCCGTCGATGATGCCCACCGCGAGGCCCGCGTTCTTCTTGCCACCGAAGTCCATGCTGGCGGTGCCGGACAACATGCCGTGCACGCCGATGACACACAGGGACATGAAGATGACCGTCCACCCCAGCGCGGGGCTGCCCAGGAGGAACAGCGTGGCCACCGCGCCCACGCTCATGCCCGCGTAGAGCACCGCGGAGACAGGACCCCGGCGCGAGTCGAACACGCGGTCGCTGATGACGCCGGCGAACATGCCGCCAGTGATGCCCGCCACGCAGAGCAGCATGCCCCAGTTGGCCGCGACGAAACCGTCGGCGATGCCCGTCGCCTTCGCGAACTTGGGGTACCACTGCATGATGGCGTTGCGCATGAAGCCGCTGCAGAACTCCACCATCAGGATGATGATGATGGTGCGGTTGGTGATCATCTTCTTGAAGACGGGCCACACGCCCAGGCCCGCCTGGGACTCTCCGCTGGATGCGTCCGCGGTGTCGAAGTCCGGGTGACCCGTGTGGCTGGGCGTGTCGCGGATGACGAAGTAGTCCACCACCACGAAGGCCGCGAGGATGGCCGCGGGCACGAAGAACACCCAGTACGTGGGCGCCGCCTTGGCGATGAAACGGCTCCAGTCGTAGGCGAAGTACACGCCCAGGGAGATGAGGATGCCGAACACGCCGCCCAGCTGGCCGCGCTCGCGCACGTGGAACCAGGACGCGTTCACCTTGACGATGGAGACCGCGCCAAAGCTCTGGAAGTACATGTTGACGGCGTAGAGGAACGACAGCGTCCCCACGATTCCACCCGGCGGCTGCCAGCCGTCCGTGAGCACCTTGTAGACGACGATGCCCATCAGCACGTTCGCCACGGACGAGCCCGCGGCCGACAGGAGAATCGTCTTCCGCCCGCCGAGCCGGTCCGTCAGCGGACCGTTGAGCAGGAAGGCGCAGCCGTACACGAGCGTGCCCCAGAAGAAGATGGTGCCGAAGTCCGCGTTGGACGTGTGGCCCTTCATCGCGCTGGTGGCTTCGTTGAGGTTGTAGCGCCCCATGTAGAGGAACGCGTACGTCATCCCCAGTGGGAACCAGTTGAAGAAGCGGCGGCGGCGGAACGCGTCCGTGTGACCCAACTCCACCTTGGGCAGGCGGGCCAGCACGAGCGAGATGGCCCCCAGCAGGATGAGAATGGGCAACAGGTTGGCCAGCCACGGGGGCAGCGACGACATGCAGCGACCTCGTCAGTGGAGTGCGGAAACGCCGCGCACCCTACCCTGGCACGCGGCCCGCGAGAAACCCCACGGACATGTCTCAGCCCAGTCGGGCGAGCAGCCTCGTCAGCGACACCTCCGTCTTCGCATCCGGGATGTCACCGCGCCGGCACGCGTCGAGGACCTCCTGGAGCGTCCGCCACTGAAGCAGCGTCCCCTCTTCCAGGGGCGACCCATCCCCCTCCGGCTCCTCCTGCTTCACGTCCGTGACGTCCACCGCCGAGGGGAACACCTTCTCCGAGAGGATGCCCGGCGCCAGGAAGAACGAGCCCCCCAGCAACTGGATGTCCTCGGGGCGCACCGCGTAGCCCGCCTCCTCGCGGACTTCTTCGGCCGCGCGGCGCCGCAGGCCCTCCTCGCCCTTGTCCTCCGGCTCCAGCAACCCCGCGACGATCTCCTCCACCCGCAGGTAGCCCGCACCGGGGTCCGGCACCGTCATCGCGTCCCGCTGATCCTTCCGGAAGTATGCCGCGGGCCTCAGGTTCATCCGCGTCAACACCTCCAGTCCCGCCGCACCGCGTCGATAAACGAGCACCGACACCGCATCGAGTCGGGGCCTGTCCACCACGTCCACCCGGTAGACTGGCGAGGAAGAGCCGTCCGCGCGTCGATTGCGACACCGCAGGCGCTTCACTCGGAGGAAACCCTCGTCGCAGCGCGCCGTGGCCGAGAAATCCTCGATGATCTCGATGTCAGTCACACTGGAATGGCTCTGCCGCATGTCTGCCTGCTCTCCTGGAGTTGAACGGTCAAGGTGTGCGAGTAGGAATGCCATGGCGGCGTAGCTTGCCCGCCCGTGTCCGATACCGTACCTTGCGCGCGCTTTACTCCCGACGTCCTACCGAAACACGGATTCTTCCTGATGCGTCGCCTCCTGCTCGGCCTTCTTAGTGCCCTGGCCACCGCCTCATGCATGCCAGTGGTGGAGGGCCAGGACTACCACCTCGAGGGGCAGGAGGTGCGCCTCACGCTCCTTCATACCTCGGACATCCATTCCCGGCTCATCCCGTATGACTTCGCTCCGCTGAAAACGGACCAGGACCTGGGCCTCGTGCCCGAGGCCGGTCCCTTCGGTGGCGCGACGCGCATGGCCGCCATCCTCAAGCGCGAGCGCGCGAGGGGCGAGCGGGTGATGCACGTCGACTCGGGCGACTGCTTCCAGGGCGCTCCGATCTTCAACCTCAACAACGGTGAAGTGGAGTTCCGCTTCCTGTCGCAGGCACGTCTGGATGCCGCGGTGGTGGGCAACCACGAGTTCGACGCCGGCGCGCTGAACTTCACGCAGCAGGCCAAGCAGAACGCCACCTTCCCGCTGCTCGCCGCCAACTACAACTGGAATGACTGGCGGCAGAACGGCAGCAACGAGACGGGGCTGGAGACCTCGCCGTACACCATCCGCAACATCAAGGGCCTGCGGGTGGGCATCGTCGGCATGGCCAACATCTCCTCGCTCAACTCCATCGTCGAGGGTGGCAACAGCCTGCAGGTCACCCCCCTGGAGCAGAACGAGGTTGTCCGCGCCTATGTGGCGCTCCTGCGGCCGGTGACGGACCTCATCGTCCTCGTCAGCCACCTGGGCCTCACCGAGGACCAGGACGTCGTCCAGGGCTACGAGGCCTATTACGAGTACGGCCGCGCCCGCAGCTTCATCCGCCGCGAGGACAGCCCCTGGCAGGTGCTGGAGTGGTTCGGTCCGGAGGGCAACGAGAACTCGGTCGTCCGCGTGTTCGTCCCCGGCGTTTCCGGCGTCGACGTCATCATGGGCGGCCACCTGCACGTGGTGCTCAACCCGCCGCAGCTGCTGGCGGACCCGAGCGGCCGCAAGGTGGTGCTCGCGCACTCCGGCGCCTTCTCCAAGTACGTGGGCCGGCTGGAGCTGGTCGTGAAGATGCCGGACGTGCTCGGCACGGGTGAAGGCGGCGAGGTCCTCAGCCAGGACTACCGCGTGTTCCCCATCGACGGGCTCTGGTGCGACGACGCCATGCGCCGCTACCGCTACGACTCCAACATCTTCTGGGAGGACGGCCAGTTCATCCAGACCCCCGCCGTGCGCGCGGCCATCGACGCCTGCCGCGAGCAGGAGGACCGACAGACGACGCACCTGCTCCAGCCCTACATCATCGGGATGGACATGAAGCTGCAGCTCACGAACATCTTCGCGTACGCGCCCACGGACGTGACGCGCCGGAACAACTCGACGGGTGGCGACTCGCCGCTGGGCAACATCGCCGCGGACTCGATGCGCAAGCGTCGCCGCGTGGACGCGCAGATGGCGCTCACCAACTCGCTGGGCATCCGCGACAACCTCTACTCCGGCGTCGTGTCCCAGGAGTCGATGTTCAACGTGTTCCCGTTCGAGAACACCATCAACATCATGTACCTGTCGGGCAAGGAGATGCAGGAGATGTTCGACTTCGTGGCCGAGCGCTCCTCCGAGCGTGGCTGCGTGAGTCAGGCGCAGATCTCCGGTGCCAGCTTCACCATGGACTGCGCCCAGGTGCAGATCAACGACCTGCGCGTCGAGTGCAAGCTCTCGCTGGAGGGCGCGGACTGCCCCCCGGACAACCGCGAAGGCCACGCCCCCTGGCAGTGCATCCAGGACACGAGCACCTCGGCCACGACGGGCCGCTGCTACGCCCACCCCGGCACGAACATCGTGGTGGGCGGCAAGGCGCTCAACCCGTTCGGCACCTACCGCGTGGCGGTGAACGACTACATCGCCAAGGGTGGCTCGGGCTTCAACGTGCTCAAGCGCAACACCACGCGCCAGGAGACGGGCATCTCCCTGCGCGACTCGCTCATCGGCTACATGCAGGACTTCTGCACCTGCGACGACATCAACGCGGGCTACGCGACGCGTGGCAACCGGGCTGACGGGCAGCGCTGTGGCTCGCTGGTGAACGGCCAGTGGGTCATCAATGATCGCCTGCGCGCCTCCTGTCGGGAGATGCAGGACTACGAGAACGAGCTGTCCGCCAAGGTGGGGAGCTGCTCCTGTGAGGACCTGCTGCGCAACGGCTACAACCCGTCGAGCTGCGGTGTCGCCTCCGTCACCAACCCCGACCAGGCCCGCGCGGCCTGCATCGCCGCCAAGCAGGTGGGCACCTGCACCTGCGGAGATCTGGCGGCCCGGGGCTACAACCCGGACGGCTGCAACATCCCCGACGTCACCACCGCCCTGGAGGCCCAGGCCGCCTGCGCGGTCTCCGCGGGCCCGTTCACCGGCCGGTGTGACTGCCGCGAAGTCATGAGTGGAATCAACCCCGTGTGCGGAACGGTGACGCAGCAGCTGCGCAACTTCTGCACGAACCCGACGGCGATGCCCATCGCCGACGCCGTGGAAGACGGCCGCATTGGCCGGAGGGTGAAGTAATGAAGAAGCTCATGCTGCTGTCGGCGCTGGCCCTGGTCGGCTGTTACACCGAGGAGTCGCCTCAGCCGAAGGGCCTCGCGTCGTTCGAAGTCACCGTGAAGGGCTTCTACGTCGCGGACTCCAATCCGCGCGCGTCGCTGCCCGTGGTGGCCAGCTGCGTTGCCCAGCACGGTGGCACCCAGGCCGCCGTGCCCATGGAGCTGCGTGGCACCCCGGACTGCCGCCTGGCCATGCCTCGCGGGCCGGTGGATATCGACTTCGATATCCAGGCGGTGGACGTGAAGGGCCAGCCGATGGATGCGTTCAACGGCCCCGTCTCCTTCCGCACCGTCCCGGGAAACCTCACCGGCCCCTATCGCTACCGGTGGGTGCAGCTCACCAATGGCAAGGGCACGGGCACCGTGCGCAGCGCGCAGCTCTACGGTGAAGCCCACGTGTGGGTGGAGGACGAGCCCGTCCAGGTCGACTACGCCGAGGGTGAGGTCGTCGCCGGAGAGCTCCCCGAGGAGCCCGCCACGCGCACCTTCTCCACCGGCCTGTCGCGCTCCATGCACTTCGAGGAGCCCACCATCTCCACGGTGCAGGTGCCGCAGAACAGCGACCAGCTCACCGCGTACAACGGCACGTTCATGCGCATTGGTCGCGCGCCCGAGGCGGGCTCGCCGCTGATCCAGAACTGCGAGCCGGACGACCCGAACTACAACCAGCCGGTGACGCTGCTGGTGACGGGCACGGACCCGGGCGGCTTCTTCGTGACGGACCTGACGGCGTGCCGCGTGCGCGAGGGAAGCATCCCCGGCGCCAACACCCAGACGGCGGAGCCCTCGGGCTTCTTCCCGGGCCGCTTCAACGCCCTCTACATCTACAACTACTCCTTCCCGGAAGGGTTGGATCCGGGCGACCTGCTGTGGTCCATCGCGGGCTCCGTGCAGGAGTTCACGGCGACCACGCAGCTGACGTTCCCCTCGTGGAGCATCCGCGAGAAGGTCCGCCTGCTGCCCCAGGCCGAGTGGAACAAGTACCTGGCCCTGGCGCCGCCGACGGAGATCAACGGCCGGCTGTGCGGCTTCAGCGGCTCGCCCTACATCACGGACGTGATGTGCGGCTACAGCTACGGCAACTACAAGATGGAGGGCCTGGAGTCCTCGCTGGTGAAGATTCGCCGGGTGAAGTTCCCGCAGGTCTTCCGGAGCTGCGACGCCAACGGCAACAACAGCGTGCCCTTCTTCTGTCCCGACCCGCGCACCAACGTCTTCGGCGCCTGCGGCGAGGACGACCCCAATGACCCGGACGTCCCCGAGCGTAAGTGCAACGTCGACTGCACGCTGGGCCTGGGCGAGTACCGTGGGCAGATCTGCGCGGAGAAGACGACCTACGACAACTTCGGCCAGTTCGTGGTGGAGATGAACCCGACGGGCGCCGCCGAAGCGGGCCTGGACGCCACCGTGAACGGCCGACTGCACGCGCTCAACGCGCTGCCGCCCGTGTCCCCCGCCACCGAGGCGTGGACGCGCTCCTCCAACGCCTACACCACGGGCGTGACGGTGAACATCTGGTGCGACAAGGCCGTGAATGTGCGCTTCGGCGGCAGCAGCGTGCCCGGTGTGGCGACCAACGTCGCCCTGGCCGCGGCCACGCGCCTGGAGCACACGCTCAAGGACAACCAGTTGTTTGTGTGGGTCTCCGTGCAGGACGCGGTGAACGGCTCGGCCAGCTGCAAGGTGAGCCAGCACCCGCGTACCCGCATCAACCTGGTGACCAAGGACGCCGTACCGGACCTGGTGGTCAACTGCAGTGAGACGGATGCCGACGCGGAGCGCGCCGAGCAGTGCCGGTTCCTGCATGGAGCGACCTTCGACATCGTGGGCCATCTGCGCCACGTCAGCGCGGCTCGGCCTCGCTGGATTGTGCTGCCCCGAGATCAGGACGACCTCTGCTGCTACCCTGGCCCGGGCATGGAGTGCCCGCGTCCCATCGAACCTTGCGTGAATCCGTAGGCTTTTGACGAAACTCGCGCCCCGGGTCACCGGGGTGCAGGGAGGAGCGAACCCAAGCGGGCGCTCCGTGGAGAGGGACATTGAAAACGCTGCAGAAGCTGGCCCTGACCGGCCTTATCTCCCTGAGTGTGCCCGCCTGGGCCAGTGACTTCGTGGACACGCGTCTGTCGTTCGTGTTCGCGGACGACAACGTGCTCGCGGGCTCGGGTGAAACCACGCCCAACAGCCCCAACGCACGGTTTGGCGCGGGCAACCAGAACACCCAGTTCTACGACAACTTCAACACGCGCTTCTCCGGCTTCGAGTCGCTGTCGAACATCGTGCTCTACAAGCGGGCACCGGCGTTCTTCGAGGGACTGACGACGGAGGCGGCCCTGACGCTGCTGGTGCTGGAGCGGCCCAGCGGTCAGGTCGCCATCCAGGACAACTCCAGCTACATCCGGCTCAACTACCAGCCGCCGGGCTGGGGTGAGAAGGAAGGCATCTCGCTGGTGGGCTTCCCGGTGTCCGCGGACCGCTTCCGGCTGGGCTATGCGTACCGCATCTCCTGGGGCGGCAGCGGCGTGTTCACCACCCGCTCGGCCACCAACGGCGTGCCGGGTGCCAAGCTGCAGATCACCCGCGACAGGTGGTACGCGTACGTGGGCGGCAAGACGGCGCTGGTGCAGAACGAGCTCGTCCTCGAGGAAGAGACGCTCTACGGCGTGATGGCCGGCGCGGGCGTGGACATCCTGGAGACGCTGCGCGTCGAGGCGGGCGGCGGCTACTTCCAGAAGGGCCTGGTCCCCGGGCTCGCGACCCTGGGTGTGGAGGCGCCGGTGAACGCCGCGGGCGTGTCCGCGCAGGTCGTCTACCACGTGGGTGTGCCCGTCGGCACGAGCGTGGACTTCCGGCTCTACAAGAACGACCCGGAGATCTACGAGCGCTTCTTCGCTCCGGAGAAGTATCCGGGTGGCCTGTCCTACTCCGTGTCGCTGGAAGGCAGCTACCTGTCCCAGACGCTGGAGAAGCCGGACCAGTTTGGCGCGACCGAGCCCCAGGGCGCCACGGCGCTGGCGCTGCAGGCCCGCGCGAAGCTGGGCTTCCTGCGACTGAGCCTGCTCGGCCTGTACCGCAGCCTCTCGTACATCCAGTTCGACGTGCCGGGCTTCCCTCCGTTCCAGGACTTCCCCGAGGGGACGGAGCTGAACCCGGAGATCTTCCTGGCGTTGGGTGCGGACTACCACCTGCCGGCGCTGCACTTCACGCCGGGCTTCATCTTCGGCATCCAGCGTCCGGCGTCGTTCCGCAGCCCGACGTCGCTGCTCGGTGGCAACAACCCGCCGCCGAACCTGGTGGGCACGCGCACCGTCGTGGTGCGTGACGTGAATCAGCTGAGCATCCTGCCGGAGACGTGCGGTGGCTCGGGAGCGTGCGGCGCGGAGCCCATCTACTCCGCCAAGGCGACGTTCCGCTGGGACCTGTCCGACTCCGTCGCGGCGGTGGGCGAGGTCTACTACACGTACGACACCAACCGGACCACGTTCCGGGATGACATCACGGGCGTGGCGCAGGCCACGTTCGAGAAGCCGCACGCGCTGGGCTTCAACACGCTGCTGCAGGCGCGCTTCTAAGCGTTCGCTCGGTTGAGCAGACATCGCGGCCCGGTTCCCTTCGCGGGGGACCGGGCCGTTGTCGTTGGAGCGCTCGGGCGCCAGGGGACGAAGACATCCGCCTGCCCATGGCCGCACGACGGCCCTACCTCGTCCTTGCCCTGGCCTCCCTCACGGCACTGCTCAGGAAACGGAACAGGTCGAACGCAATCCCCTCCGGCCCGAAAGCAGGAACTTCGACGACCTGGCCCGAGTGCAGAATCACCTGAAGCGCGAGCGAGATCGGCTCCTTGGAGGGGAGAAGCACCCGCTCAATCTCGTCGAAGCGCACCTGCGTGCTCTCCGCGCCCGACAACACCGCGAGCCCGTCTTCCGTCAGGACGATGGCGCCATCCCTGGCGTGCAGGCGGTTCTCGTAGACACCGAACGCCGTGGCGGCGAGAGGCACCTCTGCACTCCACCAGGATGGCCGTTTGCCATGGGCAAAGGCGTAGTAATTCGCAACTCCGACTTGGGTGTCATCTCTTCGTGTTCGCAAACGGAAGTTACGCCCCGCATGCATTTCCATCGTGGCCACGCTAGTGCGCCCCCTCGTAGAACATCATGCCATTCGGGTGGCCCCCTGCCCCAGGGTAGCTCGCGGCTCGGACGCGGTGGTCACCAGGGAATGAAGTGTGTCGCCCTGGATGACGACACCTGGAAACCTCCGTCCTGGGAAACTGATGACAGCGTTTTTTTCTACACCGGCAAATATGACCTGAGCTCCTCCTCGATGGCTCGGAGGTAGCCGTCCGGGTTGGCTCGGAAGCGCCGACCCATGATGCGAGGGACGCGCCGCTGCTCTAGCTGAGCGCGCAGTCGCTGC
>NZ_VIFM01000965.1 GCF_006636215.1 Myxococcus llanfairpwllgwyngyllgogerychwyrndrobwllllantysiliogogogochensis
GGCGATGAACAGGACGACGACGACCAGCGTCTGCCCCATGCCGGCCCCGGGAGCGCTATCCACGGCTCACGCGGCGCAGCCGCTCCGAAGGGGTCACCACGTCGGTGAGCCGGATGCCGAACTTGTCGTTGACCACCACCACCTCGCCCTGCGCGATGAGGTAGCCGTTGACGAGCACGTCCATCGGCTCGCCGGCCAGCGCGTCGAGTTCCACGACGGAGCCCTGGGCGAGCTGCAGGATGTACTTGATGGGCACCTTCGTGCGGCCCAGCTCCACGGACAGCTGGACGGGAATGTCCAGCACCATGTTGATGTCGTTGACCGGCGCCTCGTTGCTCGAGGACGAGAACGGGCGCACGGGTTCGCCCGCGAGCGGGCCGCCCTGGTCCACGGG
>NZ_VIFM01000966.1 GCF_006636215.1 Myxococcus llanfairpwllgwyngyllgogerychwyrndrobwllllantysiliogogogochensis
GTGCAACAGGACGCCCTGGACCGCGGCCTCCCAATCGTTGCCGTGGGTCCAGTCGATCTGTGCGCCGAGCCGGGAGTCGATGGTGGCGCTGAGGTCGGACGCGGCGCCCTTCTGCGCGGTGCTGCGGATCAGCCCCCAGCGCGGGGCACCGGTCTTGTCGACCAGGCCCACGGTGCCGAAGCCGCTGAGGGTGAGGCTGTCGTCCGCCGGTTCCTGGGCCTGGGCCTGGACAGCCAGGCCCGAACCACATGCGAGCACCAGGGTGACGAAAGAGATGCTGCGCACGGAACGGATACCTGGATGTGAAAAAGAGTCGCTGGAAATCCACGCGGCAGGGGAAATGGCCGATGGGATGGTCGAGGCAGAGGTGGGGCAGGGTGCCTCGGCCCTTCCG
>NZ_VIFM01000967.1 GCF_006636215.1 Myxococcus llanfairpwllgwyngyllgogerychwyrndrobwllllantysiliogogogochensis
CGTCTTAGCGGTGCTTTGCAACACCAAATCCGACAGGCGCAGTTCATACTTCATCGGATAGCCGTAATAGACCTGTTCCGGAAGAGAAAAAAAACGAGCCAGAGGTAGGCTCTCTCCGTCCGGGTGAAACTTTTTCAACAGCTTTGCCGTGTCCCAGTGCGCCGCGCAACGGTATTCACGTGGCGAGAGCGAAAAGCGCTTCTTAAACTCCCGGGAAAAGGTCTGCGGCGAGTCATAGCTTAACTGCCAGGCAATAGCGGCGATCGGTTGTCGTGTTAAGCGCAGACTGACCGCTGCGATGGTCAACCGCCGCAGACGAATATACTGCCCGATGGGTAACTGGCCATACTGGTAAAACACGTCGTACACAAACCGACGCGAATAGCCCATATAC
>NZ_VIFM01000968.1 GCF_006636215.1 Myxococcus llanfairpwllgwyngyllgogerychwyrndrobwllllantysiliogogogochensis
CTTCCAGCACCCAGCGGGTCTGCTGTTCGGCTTTTTTAAGCAGGCTGACCGCCAGGTGGTTTTCAAAGGTGGCCTGCGGATGCTGATCCTGCAGGGTTCGACCGAATGAAGAACCGCGGTGATGAGCAAGCCCTTCCAGGTCGATACCGTCCGGGCGCGAGCAGACCAGCTGAGTTTTACCGTTGCCGGTGCAGCCGCCAATCAGCACGATCGGCCGCTGCACCAGTTCGTCGGTGGCCTGGATCGCCGCCTGGCGTAGCGCTTTATAGCCGCCGACGATCAGGGGGTAATCCACGCCAGCTTCTTTCAGCCACTGCTGGACGATATGCGAGCGCTGGCCGCCGCGGGCGCAGCACAGGTAACCGTGCGGGTAACGGGCGCACGCTTCCAGCC
>NZ_VIFM01000969.1 GCF_006636215.1 Myxococcus llanfairpwllgwyngyllgogerychwyrndrobwllllantysiliogogogochensis
CAATTGCCATCTGTCTACAGTAATACAAGATTTAAAACTTGAGGATTTGAATAAAAACAGTCTAATGCTTGCTGATCAGATACTTGATGTTGCAGGAAAAAAAATGGTTTGCAACATTGTTCCAATTGTGAACGAAAATGTAAGCTTAGGCACCGTTGTGACGTTTAAGGAAGCAGGAAAAATAGTAAAAACTGAGGAAAATATTCGTCGAAAATTGTTTGCAAAAGGACACGTTGCTAAGTTTCGTTTTGAGACAATCATAGGAGAAAGCGACGAAATAAAAACGGCCATTGAAACAGCTAAAAACTTCTCTTCCAGCAACCTAAACATTCTCATTCTTGGTGAAACTGGAACAGGCAAAGAGGTTTTTGCACAAAGTATTCATAATCATAC
>NZ_VIFM01000970.1 GCF_006636215.1 Myxococcus llanfairpwllgwyngyllgogerychwyrndrobwllllantysiliogogogochensis
ACCAGCAGCGCGCCGACGGCGCCAGCCAGGCGCGCGGTGCCCTCGCCGGCGCTGGGAAACAGCTGGCGAATGGTAGGGTCGCTGACCAGCATTGACCCGGCAATCCAGCCGATGAGCATCCCGCCCAGCAGCACCACCGTGGGAAAGCGGGTGAGCAGGACCAGCACCAGCTTGCTGCCGGCGACAATAACCGGAATGCTGATCGCCACGCCGAGGGCGACCAGCGCAATGTGCCCTTTCCCCGCAGCAGCTACCGCCAGTACGTTATCCAGCGACATAATCACATCGGCAACGGTGATGGTGATCGCGGTGCGCCACAGGCTGCCAGAGCTGCTAACCTCGCTCTCTTCTTCCTCATTCCTGACCAGCTTGATGCCAATCCACAGCAGGAGC
>NZ_VIFM01000971.1 GCF_006636215.1 Myxococcus llanfairpwllgwyngyllgogerychwyrndrobwllllantysiliogogogochensis
GCCAATATGACAGGAATGAAAAGCAGGATTGAGTTGATGGGGGCCGCGGAAAAAGCTGCTGTGGGTAAAGTTATCGTTAGTGTTGCCTGTTCGGATAGGACAATAGCGCCTGCCGAAATCAAACAGCTTGAGAAGATTTATTCAAGTTTGGGGCTGGATCCCTCATCTGTCTCGAGCAATATCCATCAGCATTCCGCAACTGAACATGATCTCGTCTCGTCTGTACCAACTGATCAGCCAGCAGTAGGGTTCACACTGGATGCTAATGTACTTGCCCGCCACGAATCTGCCACGGATGATGTTCGTAAATTGCTGAACACAATTTTCACCGAAGAAGAACCGGAAGAGCCAGAAAGCGCTCCAGCCTCATTAACGGAGGCGGGGGGGCTAGAC
>NZ_VIFM01000972.1 GCF_006636215.1 Myxococcus llanfairpwllgwyngyllgogerychwyrndrobwllllantysiliogogogochensis
AGTTTGAGGTAAGGTAAATCCAGCAGTTTAACCGCCACGATCAATAAAACTACTCGTGCAACAATTGCGCCGGCTGTACCGATAATAATCGCCTTGTTGCGTTGATGAGGCGGCAACTTTCGGCAAGCCATGGCAATCACCACCGCGTTATCGCCACCCAATAGCAGGTCGATTACGATGATTTGTAGCAGGATGAAGATGACGTCCCATTGACCCAATAACCAAGTCATAAAACACTCTATGCAGCGTAGAAAGGAAATATCCCGGTAAGAAGTGAAACGACAATCATGAGTAAACTACTTACCAGAGACCATTTAAAGGTAAAGTATTGATTCTCGGAATAATCGAGTTTCAACATACTGACCACCAGATACGTTGACGCGACCAGCGGGC
>NZ_VIFM01000973.1 GCF_006636215.1 Myxococcus llanfairpwllgwyngyllgogerychwyrndrobwllllantysiliogogogochensis
GATCTCGCTCACGCCCATCACGAACAGCGTGGGTGCGGGAAGATCCGCGCCGAAGGAGGTGAACACCTCCTTGAAGGCCGGAATCACGAAGATCATGATCACCGTCACCACCACGAAGGCCACGATGATCACGGCCGTCGGGTACATGAGCGCCGAGCGGATCTTCGACTTGATCGCCTCGGTCTTCTCCATGTAGAGCGCCAGCCGGTCGAGCAGCGCCTCCAGGATACCGGCCGCTTCCCCGGCTTCCACCAGGTTGCAGTACAGGCTGTCGAAGTACATCGGATACTTGCGGAACGCCGCGTTCAGCGAGGTGCCGGTTTCCACGTCCGAGCGGATGTCGTTGAGCAGCCGCGTGACGCTCGCGTTGGTGTTGCCGCGCCCCACGATGT
>NZ_VIFM01000974.1 GCF_006636215.1 Myxococcus llanfairpwllgwyngyllgogerychwyrndrobwllllantysiliogogogochensis
CCCTGATGGAGGGCGCTGGCGATTATCGGGCGATAAACTGATATTCCGTCAGGCTGACATACTCCTGGCCCGGACGTAATACACAGTCCGGCTGCGGCCATTGCGGATGGTTCGGCGAATCCGGCAGGAATTCGCTCTCCAGCGCCAGTCCCTGCCAGTCGGCGTAGGGCTCCGTCGTCTGCGACGGGGTGCCGCCGAGATAGTTGCCGGAGTAAAACTGCAGCGCCGGAGCGGAGGTATAGACCGTCATCTGCAGCTTGCCATCCTGCGACCAGACCTGTGCCGCAGGCTGGCTGGCGTCGCCTTTGGCATCCAGCAGGAAGGCATGATCGTATCCCTTCACCTTTTGCTGATCGGCATCCGCGAGGAAGTCGGCGGCGATGGTTTTCGGC
>NZ_VIFM01000097.1 GCF_006636215.1 Myxococcus llanfairpwllgwyngyllgogerychwyrndrobwllllantysiliogogogochensis
CACCAGCCCCACCACCCGGCTCTCCGGATGCGCCAGGTGGCGGCTCGCGATGGCGGACGCCGCCCCCGTGCGCAACGCCGTCGCCAGCACCCCGTCCACCACCGCCCTCAAATGCCCCGTCTCACAGTCATAGACACTGTTCGTCGCGATGATGGTGGGAACCCCATAGCGTCTGGGATTCAACGGATTGTAGCCCACCACTTTGATTGTAATTGTTTCCCCCTGGCGCATCACTGGCATCCATTCCAGCACGCCTGTCCGAGCATTGCGCAGGGTGAAACCGTCGCGCTGCCGCAGCTCCGTCCGGGACGTGTCGAACGCGCGAAAGGCGCCTTCCACCGCCTCGATGACCTGGTCCATCAGGGCATCGATTCCAACCTCCTGCACGAGCCTGCGCAGGTCCGCCTGGGTGACGAGAAGTGTCTTCACGGGCGCTCCCCTCGGGTGGAGATGCGAGCACTCTGCATCAAGCCGTCGGGCCTGTGAAGACAATCAAAACAATCCGACACATCATTACCAGACCAGAAGAATTATCATCCCTGATTGCCCATGACCACACTTGCCGACATTGCATGATTTACAGGCCCTCTGCACAAGCCGTATCATCCGACGCCGTGAGCGCACGGACGGACACCGCGGAGTTGTCGTGGGGTTGGGTTCGCAATCCCCGCTTCGACCTTCTCTTCATCGTGGGAACCGCGGGACTGGGCTGTGTCTTCGCCCTGGCCGCGTTGGCGAAACCCTCGCTATTCCCGCTGCTGCTGACCATCGACGTGTGGCTGCTCGGCTACCACCATGTGGTGTCGACCTTCACGCGGCTGGGCTTCGACGGGGAGAGCCGGCAACAGCACCGTTTCCACATCTGGGTGCTGCCGCTGCTCGTCTTCACGGGGACGTTCACCGTGTACAAGCTCGCGGGCGTCTGGCCGCTGATGAGCATCTACTTCTACTGGCAGGGGTGGCACTACCTGCGGCAGAGCTACGGCGTCAGCCGCATCCTGGACCGGGCCTCGCGCAGGCCGCCCTCGGACAATCCGGCCACGGTGTGGATGCTCTACCTCCTTCCCCTGGCGGGCCTGCTCCACCGCTCCGCGCAGGGCTCCACCACGTTCCTCAAGCTGGACGTGCGAATGCTGCCGGTGCCCCAGGAAGTCGCCTGGGTGGCCGCGGCCAGCGCGCTGGTGGCGGTGGCCGCCTGGGCCACGTTCCAGGTCCGCGCGCTGCGCTCCGGCACCGGCAGCCCCGTGCAGACGCTCTATCTGGCCACGCACGCGGGCATGTTCACGCTGGGCTACTTCGTCATCCCCAGCCTGGAGACGGGCTGGCTGGGCCTCAACGTGTGGCACAACGCGCAGTACATCCTCATCGTCTGGCTGTTCCACAACCGCCGCTTCGGGGACAAGGTGAGTCAGGCCCACCCGTTCCTCTCCACGCTCAGCCAGAGCCGCCGGATGCTCCACTACCTGGTGGTCTGCGTGGGGATTTCCGCGCTGCTCTACACCTTCATCCTCAAGGGACTCGGGTGGATTCCGGCGGCCAGCCTGCTCATCGTCCAGACGCTCAACTTCCACCACTACATCGTCGACAGCCTCATCTGGAAGGTGAGGCAGCCGGCGGTGCGGCGCAACCTGGGGCTCGCGGCGTGAGCCCCGCCGTCACGCGGACCTTCCCCGCCCGTGTGACGGACGGCACGACGGCCGGACGACTCCGCCCGGCCGCCGACGCGCGCCTCAGGCCCCCACGCGCAGCACGGAGCGGCCGCCGTAGCGGGCCTGCTTGCCCAGCTCCTGCTCGATTCGGATGAGCTGGTTGTACTTCGCGGTGCGGTCCGCGCGGGACAGCGAGCCCGTCTTGATTTGACCGCAGTTGGTGGCGACGGCCAGGTCCGCGATGGTGGCGTCCTCCGTCTCACCGGAGCGGTGGGACATCACGGCGGTGTAGCCCGCCTTGTGCGCCATCTCCACGGCGGCCATGACCTCCGACAGCGTGCCAATCTGGTTGACCTTCACCAGGATGGAGTTGGCGATGCCGTTCTTGATGCCGTCGGCCAGCCGCGTCACGTTGGTGACGAACAGGTCATCGCCAACAATCTGGATCTTCTTGCCGATGCGGTCCGTGAGCAGCTTCCAGCCAGCCATGTCGTCCTCGGCCAGCCCGTCCTCGATGGAGACGATGGGGTACTTCGCCGCCAGCCCCTCCAGGTACTTCACGTGCTCTTCGATGGAGCGCTTCTTGCCCTCGCCCTCGTAGTCGTAGACGCCGCCCTTGAAGAACTCGCTGGCGGCACAGTCCAGCGCCAGGGCGATGTCCTCGTTGGGGCGGTAGCCGGCCTTCTCGATGGACTTCATGATGAAGTCGAGCGCCTCTTCGGCGTTCTTGAGGTTCGGCGCGAAGCCGCCCTCGTCGCCCACGTTGGTGCCGTGGCCGGCCTCGGACAGGCCCTTCTTCAGGGTGTGGAAGACCTCGGCGCCCATGCGCACCGCCTCGGAGAGCGACTTGGCTCCCACGGGCATGATCATGAACTCCTGGAAGTCGATGGGGTTGTCCGCGTGCGCGCCGCCGTTGATGATGTTCATCATCGGCACGGGCAGCAGGTTGGCGGAGACGCCCCCCACGTAGCGGTAGAGCGGCAACCCGCGCGCGGCGGCGGCGGCCTTCGCCACGGCCAGCGACACGCCGAGGATGGCATTGGCGCCGAGCTTCTTCTTGTTCGGCGTGCCGTCGAGGGCAATCATCGTCTGGTCGATTTCGAGCTGCGCCTCCGCGTTCATCCCTCGGACCGCGTTGAACAGCTCGTTGTTCACCGCGGAGACGGCCTTCAGCACGCCCTTGCCAAGGTAGCGACTCTTGTCGCCGTCCCTCAGCTCCACGGCCTCGTGCGTGCCCACCGAGGCACCGGAGGGAACCGCGGCGCGACCGCGAATGCCGTTCTCCAGGATGACATCGACTTCGACAGTGGGATTGCCGCGACTGTCGAGAATCTCACGGCCTACGACACCGACGATTGTAGTCATCGCGCCTTCGTAGCGAAGCGGTCCCAGTGCGTCAAGACACGAGTCCCCGAGCGAACCGGGGCATCTCCTGACTCACGCGGACAGTCGGGCCAGGGTGTTCTCCACCCAGCGAAAGCCGATGTGTTCCTGCTCCAGTCGGACGCGCTCGCCCAGCCGCTGATGGCGAAGGTCCTCGTAGAGCGCGGCCTCCGACTCGGTGAGTCGCGACAGTGTGCCCCGGTGAGGCTTGTCCTCCTCCACCCAGTGCGCCGTGTGCGCCAGCAGCACGTCGCGGTCCATCAGCAGGGAATGGACGCGGGGATGGTGCGCGCGCAATCGGTCGAGAATGGCGAAGCCATGCGTGTCGATGTCGCCCCAGTAGTACACGCAGGTCGAGGACAGCCAGGGCAACGCGCCGAGCGGCTCCAGCGCGTATCCCAGGCCGAGGATGACCAGGCTCCGCGGGACACAGGGGAACGCGAGGCCGTTGACGTCATTCTCGGTGATGAACACGCGCTCGACGCGAGGCCGCAGCGCCGCCAGCTCGGAGACCGTCACGGTCAGGTCCGACAACAGGCCTTCGAGATAGAGGGCCGGATCCAGGAAGCGAAAGTGGACGCGGAGTGGCTTCGCGCGCAGGCCGAAACGGGACGCGAAGTCACGCACCGGGAGGCGCTCGCGCACGGACGGCTGCACCTCTTCCTGAAGGTCCATCAGGAGTCCCTGGTGCTTCTCGATGAACTTGGAGTCCACCCCAGGAAGGTCCACCTGTCGCATGTACCGCCCGGAGTGCGGGTGTGTGAGGAACCAGTCCAACGCCACGAGCACCCGCGCCCACGCGTCCTCGCGCTCCAGGAGCACCTGGGGGCGCCGAACCAACCACTCGCGCAGCGACGGGAAGCGAGCAAGCGTCTGGTTCGCCAGCGCGTCGAAGCGCCGGGCCTCGCTCGATTTGCGCAACAACACGAGCGCGCTCTCCCGGGTGGGGACGATGACGCACCGGGGCACCCGGTTCGCTCCGAGCTGGCGGTGGCGCACTTCCGTCCACTCCACGTGCAAACCCGAGCCGCCCTGGGACTCGCCTTCCCACTCACGGACCCACTGGCGGGCCTCGTCGAACCGGGCCGCCAGCTCCGCCCCCTCTGGCCGGCGCAGGCGCAGGGTCAACGGAAAGAGCGCCTCGCCGGAGAGCGGGGCCGAGAGGATGCGGCCCGAGTCCCAGACGCGCCGGACCTGCTCCCGCACGTTCGCCGGAGTGGTCCATGCAAGCGCCCGGCTCATGCGCTCCGGGCCTCTCGCTCGGCGTGGTACTGCTCGATGGTGAGGTTGCGAACCCGGGAGCGGCGGCCCTCCTCGTTGTGGACGTAACCCACGCTGGCCACGTACGGCTCGATGACGCGAATCTTCTGCAGCGGCGTCACGATGAGCAGTTGCAGGTCCAGGCGGCGGAACAGCTCCAGGCCATACGCCGCCGACTCGTCGGAGCCGCGCCCGAAGGCCTCGTCGATGACCACGAAGCGGAACGAGCGCGAGCGCGTCTCGCCCCACTGCAGGCCGAACTGGTAGGCCAGGCTCGCGGCCAGCACCGTGTACGCGAGCTTCTCCTTCTGTCCGCCCGACTTGCCGCCCGAGTCCGCGTAGTGCTCGTGCTCCTGGTCATCCGCGCGCCAGCGCTCCGAGGCGGAGAAGCTGAACCAGTTGCGCACGTCCGTCACCCGCTGCGTCCACTTCGCGTCCGCGTCGGCCTCGCCCACCCGCCCCCGGAAGCGCTCGATGATGCGCTTCACCTCCAGGAACTTCTGCTCGGAGTACGCGTCATCCTCCGAGCCCGTGAGCGTGCCCTCCGTGCAGGCGCGCAGGTCCTGCTGGAACTCGCGGATGTCGGCGTCCACCGTCGGCACCAGCTCCAGGACGATGTAGCGGTCCGGGTTGTAGTCGATGGCCCGCAACGAGCGGTTGATGGTGTCCACCCGCTCGCGGATGCCGTGGCGCTCCCGGTGGAGCTGCGCCTGGAAGTTGGCCACCTCGCGGATGGTGTTCTCGTTCAAGAGGCTCTTGAAGCGCGCCTCGAAGCGCGGCAGGTCGTCCGCGCGCAGCGAGCCGAGCAGCGCCACGTACTCCGCCGCGGCCTCCAGGCTCGCCGCCAGCTCCTGGGTCTCCAGCGGAAACTCGGTGCGATACGCCTGCATCGCGGCGAGGAGGGCATCCCGCACCCGCTCCTGCTTGCGCGCCTCGCTGTCGATGCGCGTCTGGAGCCGCTCGCGCACCTGCCGCTCCCGCTCGTCGCACGCGTCCGCTTCGAGCGCCGCGCCCCCCTGCCCCTCCGCGCAGAGCGTGGCCACGCGCGGGTAGCAGGCCCGGATGGACTCTGACGTTTCCCCCATCGTTCGCTGGCACGCCGTCAGCGTCCGCCGCGTCGCGTCCTCCTTCTCCTCCAGGCGTCCCTGGCGCTTCTCCACGGCCTTCAAGGCCTGCTCGGTCGCCGCCAGCTCCTTCTCGACGGCGTCGAGCTCCCGCTCGAAGCCCCTGAGCACATCGGACTCGCCCTCCAGGGCCTTGAGTCGCTCCTCCCTCCGCTGGATGTCGCTGGCGACCAGACGCCAGTCGAGCTCCCGGAAGGTGTCGAAGACGGCGAGCTGGCCCAGTTGCTCGCCCTGGGTCTGCAGCCGCGCGTGGCGCTGTTCGAGCGCCTCCCACCGCGCGGTGGCCGCCTGGATTCTCGCTTCCAAGGCGCGGGACTCCGACTCCAGCGCCTGACGCTTGGTGTCGTTCGTCCAGCCCAGCACCCACTGCGAGCGGTCGTCGATGCGGCGCCGGTCGTCCTTCAAGTGCCGCTCCCCGCCCGACTTCACCTGTCCCGAACGAGAGAGCGCCTGACGTGAGCGAACGAACTGCTCCGTCGTGTCGCAGCAGGTGTAGTCGAACTGCCGGGCGAGCTGCCCCTCCAACCACGGCGCCATGCTGGAGCCCGGCTTGAGGGCGAGCTTGTGCGGAAGGGACTCGGGCCGTGACGGTGGCACCCGCGTCAGGCCCTCTTCCCGGACGCGGTAGTAGACGAGCCGCTCGTTCAGATGGGTGCGGTCCACCCACTGACTGACCCGCGCGTAGTCGGAGTCGGGCACCAGCAGGGACACGCCCAGCGAGTACAGCACGCGCTCGATGGCGCCCGTCCAGTCGCGCGCCTCGTCGCGGATTCGCAGCAGCTCTCCGGCGAACGGGAGCACGTCCTCGGACAGCTGGAGGTCCGCGCACAGCCGGGCCCGGAGGTGGAGGAAGCGCGCCGGGATGTTGGAGCGCTGACGACGCAGCGCCTCCAGCTCCACGGCCACGGCCACGTGCGCCTTCTTCATGTCACGCAGGTCCATGACGACCTCCGTGCGGGTGTTCTGCACCTCCGCCAGCTCGCTCGCGGTCGCCTCGCGCTGGAGCTGGACCGAGCGTGCATTGGAGAGGAAGACCTCCAGCTCCGTCGCGGCTGGCAGGCCCACGGCCTGGGCCATCCGCGAGTAGCGGTCCGCCTTCCGCAGGCGCTCGTCCCGCTCATGTCTGCGCTGCACCAGCTCCGCCTTCTCCGTCTCCAGGCGGTCTCCCCCGTTGGCGGAGATGGACTGACGCAGCCTGTCCCGGTCCGCCCCGTGCCGCTCGCGCTGCTCCCGCACCTGCTCCGCCTGGAGGCGCACCTGCTCACGCTCCGCCTCCAGGCTGGCCAGGCGCGCCTCGAACAGTCGCGCCTTCTGCTCGGAGAACCAGGGCCGCAGGGCGTCGCGGCAGCTTCGCAGCGCGTCGAGCTCCGTGGACAGGGCGGTGAAGCGCTCATGGTCCGCCACCAGCGGCTCCAGTCGGCTCACCTGCCGCTTCGCCTTGAGGACCGCTTCGTGCGCGCGGTGGAGGTCATCGAAGTGGCCCATGAGCGCCGCGAGCCGCGTCTCCACGTCGAAGGGAGGCAGCATGTGCTGGCGCACGAAGTCCGTCAGGTTGCCCACGGACTTCATCGACACCGTCTGGAGGAACAGGTCCAACGCCTGCTCGTTCTCCAGCCCGAAGCGTCGCCGGAAGGCCGCCTGATACGGTGGGAACGTCTCATGGACTTCGCGCGAGAGGTCCTTGAGGCGCTTCTTCAGCGCGTTCAGGTCCGAGCCGCAGCGTGAGAAGTGCTCGGTGATGGAGAGCTTCCCATCCGCGACCACGTACAGCCGCGCGGGCTGGCCCTCCGGCTCGCGCATCCACATGACCTGGGCGAGCGTGACGTCCTGGCCATAACCCTCGTTGTGGAAGTGGGCGAGCAGCACCGAGTACGTCGGCGCGTCACGGAGGAAGACGGGCCTGGCGCCCTGCCCTCCCTCACCGCGCTCGGACTTGTACTGGCCTCGCACATAGGAGCGCAGTGAGCGCTCCCGGGCCTCCGCGCCCGCCGCCTTGTTGTAGGCGAGCTTCTGGGGCGGCACGAACAGCGTCACCAGGCCGTCCACCAGCGTCGACTTGCCCGAGCCGATATCCCCGGTGAGCAGCCCGCTCTCGCCCTGGAGCTCCAGGTGCCACACGCGGTCGTGGAAGGTGCCCCAGTTGTAGACCTCGAACCGGCGCAGTCGAAATCCCGCGCGCTCGTTGGGCGCGCCGACATCCAACAGGTCCGCCTGCGTGAGAGGACGTACCGTGCTCATTCCACACCTCCAGGTTGTTTCTCGACGAGCTGGTCGCGGTAGGCCGCGAGCCGCTGCTCGAAGTCCTCCAGCCACTGCGCATCGACGAATGCCTTCAGGATGCGGCGGACCTCGAAGGTGTCCTCCTCCCCCAGCCTTCGGAGGAACCCCATCTCCAGCGCCCGCTCAATGTCCTGATTCACGCGCTCCACCCACCGGACCTCGTTGGTGCCATCCGGGAGGAACAGCCTCACCAGCTCTTGCAGCTCATGGCGCCGGAGCACCAACCGCCCACCCCCCGCCGCGGCGTCCGCATCCGCGAGCTTCTTGCGCAGCAGCGCGAGCAACAGGCTCAGGCCATACCCCAGCTGCCTGCGCGCGATGAGCCGAGGCAGCTCGGATGCGCCCTCCCCCTCCGAGCGCTGTCGCAAGAACGCGTGGCCCTCCGACTCGTCGAGCATCAACCGCATGCCCAGCACGGACACCTGGTCCCGCACGCGGGCCTGCAGTTGGAGCAGGGACTGCCACAGCGCGGAGTTGTCCTCGCGGTAGACAACACCTTTCAAGAGGGAGACCACGACGAGTGACAGGGCATCGGGACCTTCAGAGGGACGCGGAGCGGGGGTCGTCATCGGAGGAAGAGCACCAGGGGAAGGGTGGCGCGGCGCGGGTGGCCGCTCGCGTCGGTCCAGAAGAGTTCTTGCGTACGGGCCTCATCGACCGAGGAGCGCCTGTCCTCGGAGGCAAGGCTCAGGTAGACGACCAGCTCCGCGAGGCCGTGTTGCAAGGGGTGCTCCCGCACCAGCTCCGCCAGGGAGATCTGCTCGCGTGACTGGAGGGCCTCGCGGACGTGCGTCTTCAACCGCGCCTTGTCGATGAACGCGAGGTTGAAGAGGGCCTCGGAGGGCACGTCCTCGGTCGCCTCCAGCACCTCCTCGTCCGCCATCCGGGTGCGCGCGGGCGGTGAGTACATGGGACGCTCCAGCGGAAGCTCGAGCGTGGGTGCCAGCTCGTCGAGCGACATGAGGGGCACGGTGGGAGGACGCGTGCGCACGGCGAGGGCGTGTTTCTCAATGCCGCGCAGCACCTGGAGGATGCGGCGGTTCTCCAACCAGACGCGGTCATCCAGGAAGCGGCGGAGCTGACCGGACAGCCTCGCCACGGTGCGCTGGGTGTGCTCGCCCGCCTCCAGCCAGTCGAAGTGGATTCGCGGCAGGCGCGAGTCCGGCTGGAGCGACTGAATCGCGGGGTGCGCCAGGACGCGCTCCAGGTTCCGGGTGAGCGCCTCTTTGCGCTCGGGGGACATGAGGAAGTCCCAGAAGGCTCGGAAGCTTCGCCCCTGGTCGGAGCCATTGATGGCGTCTCGTTCGCCCAGCACCGTCTCCAGGAGGTCGCCGCGCGTTCCCTCCCACGTCGCGATGCGCTCACGCACGCGCCGGTCCAGCGCATGGAAGCCGTCTTCCAGCGCGCGGAAGTCGGACAGCAGCCCGCGCGCGGTGTCGGACATCTGCTGGAAGCGGTCCTTGAGAGCGGACTCATCCATCAGGTCCAGGTGGCCGGCGCGTACGCGGGTGATCTCCGCCTCCACTTCGGCCTTGCGGCGCTCCAGCTCCACGAGCCGGGCCTCGGGGTCGGGCTCGGTGCCCTCGGTCATCTCCTGGAGGAGATGGAAGACGGTGAGCAATCGGGACTCGGTGCCCACGAAGGGTTGCTCGGTGAGCTGGCTCAACCAGCGGATGGCGCGCTCCGCTGCGGGCGTCAGGTCGAAGTGCGGTTCATCCGTGTCGGGCGGATAGAACTTGCGCAGCCAGCCCGCGCTGTCGGCAGCCCACTCGTCGAGATACGCGCCAGCACTTCGAGGAAACGCGGCCTCCCCGCGCCGCTCCCGGAGGGCGTGCAGATGGTCTTCGAGGCGCAGCACCAGTTCCCGTTGGGGTGTGGCGCGGGCGTTGGATTCGACGAAGACGCGGTGGAGGAAGCTGACGATGAGGGAGGCGTGGTCCGCGACGAGCAGCCGCCATGCGGGATGCTTCAGTCGCAGGGTTTCGAGCGTCGCGAAGTCCATGAAGTATCACCCTTACACCGCGCCTCTGACATGCCCGGGTGACCCCACGGGGCGGTTGTGTTGATGAAGATGGGTGTCGTGCCTGGTTGGTTGCCCACCCGCGAGGGACCTCGCCCAGCACGGGCCCCCATGGCCCGATCCACCCGGACGTTGGGCAACAGCAGGCGAGAGGTGGCCACCGGCTCCGCGCCCGCGTGGGCGACCAGGCACACGGAGGTCTCCAGCATGTCGAAGCGGCTCACCGCAACAGGAGCGACGCGCCAGACCGCGAGGACGGCGCTCCTTCTTCAAAGACAGTCCAACGGGTCAGCAGCGCGTCAACCAGCTCCCACCGGGTGGTCGCGACTCGACAGGTCAGTGACAACATGGGACCTCTCACGACGTATGGGTCCAGGCACGGCGTGGCCGGCCCACTTCCCATTCGTCGCGAAGCGCCAAAGCGCGGCGAGGCCGCCACCGCCCTGTCCTCCTGGGCAACCCGGCGGGAAGTAAAGAGCTGCGCCGTGCTGGGTCTTCGGGTGAAATGACGTCATCCGCTCGACATCCGCCAAGGAACTCGGCGCAATGCAGGGACTGGAGTCTCCAAGATGCCCCTCATGAAGACACTGACGCTGGCAGGTTGGGTGCTGGGCGCGCTGCTGTGGAGCGCCTGTGGTTCCGACGATGACGACGAAGGGGCGTGCGTGCAGGTGACCGTCTTCGCCCGGTCCGCGACGGGGAACTGTTCCGCCTACCCGTCGACCTGCGACGTTCCCGCCGGCTACGTCGAGTGCTGCGGGGGGGTTCTCGGCGGCTGCGTCGCCTCCGGACCTGATGCGCGGTGCGTCGACGACCCCACGGACTCCTGCTCCCCTAACACTGGAGGTGCGGATTGCCCTGGCGTCTGCGACTAGATTACTGAAAATTTCCGATTCCCTGGACGCCTCCGCGAGCCACGCCAATCCTGCATTGGTTGTGTCGACGTGATTGTGCATAGTGCGTCGTTCATGTTGTCACCGGCTCATTCCGTGCCGCGCAGTCGCCCCTGGCTGCGCTCCCTGCTGCGTCAATCCATTATCGGACTCACGTGGCTGTCAGGGCGGCTGCTGGCGACCGCCGAATGGCTCCGGTGGGTGCGTCTGAGATATGTCTGGCTCAAACCGCGACGCGGAGACATCTACATCGCCACCAGCCCCAAGGCGGGAACGACGTGGATGCAGATGATTGTCTTCCAGCTCATCACGCAAGGCCGGGGCGAGTTCGAGCACATCAATCAGGTGTCACCCTTCCTGGAGCTCCTGCCCCGCGATGCCACCACGGAGCCCCTGCTGGACTCGCTGCCCTCACCGCGCATCCTGAAGTCGCACCTGCCCTTCCAGCAGCTCAAGCCGCCCAGGCACAGCCGCATCATCTATGTCACGCGCAACGCGGCGGACTCGCTGGGCTCGCTCTACCACCACCACTGTCTGATGGAGGCCGCGCCCCTGCCCTTCGAGGGCTACTTCCGGGTGATCATGGACGTGGAGGACCCGTGGCTCGGGCACCTCGAGTCCTGGTGGCCGCACCGGAAGGACGCCAACGTCCTGCACGTGCGCTACGAGGACTTGATTGAGAACCTGGAGGCGGGCGTCAGGCGCGTGGCCGCGTTCTGCGAGCTGCCCATCGACGAGTCGCGGCTGGGCGACATCCTGGAGCGGTGCGGCATCGCGTACATGAAGCAGCACAACGAGCGGTTCGACATGCGCGGGCCGCAAGCGGCGCTCCAGGGCCGAGGCACCTTCATCCACCAGGGTGGCGTGGGCCAGGGCCGCGCGAAGCTGAGCGAGGAGCAGCGCGCGGAGCTGGACACCCGGGTGGTCCGCGCTCGCCAGCGGCTGGGCATGGTGGCCACGGAGCCGTAGGGCCAAACGCTCGCCCGGCCGCACCCGGAGCGCTGGGGCTACACGTCCGGCTTGGACGAGTCCTTCCCCTTCTGCTTGTCGTTCTTCCAGCCCCAACTGGAGCTCCACATCCCGGGCCCCGTGAAGAGCACCGTGACGAGCGTCATCACTGCGGCGCCAATGAGAATCTCCCAGAACATGTCCACGCCTCCAGCCACAGAGTCAGCACCATCCGTACACGCCCAGCATCCCTGATGAAGGCGTAACCTGCGACACATCCCAGGGGGAGTGTCACCTCGCCCACCCGTCGCGAGCACCCTACCGCCCGCTCCCTCGGGGACCCGACGAGAGGTCGCCCTTGAGACAATGACGGGTGGCGTCAACGGCGCGCGGCAACCTAGCAGCTCATGCCCCGAGTGCAATCGAGGACGGAGACACTTCGCCGTCGGGGGCCGGTCCACTTCGCGGTGGTACTGTGCCCGCCCGAATGCCTCTGCTCCCCATCCGTGGCCCGCACCGCTCCGCAGTCATCGGCGCGTGCGTCTCTTCTCTTCGCCGTGCTCCGCTGCTCATGGGCCTGCTGTTCGGCGTCCTCGGCTGTGAGGGGCGGCCTCCTCCGGAGAATCCAGGCCCGGTGAACCCGTGTCCCTCCGGCACCTGTGGCGGCGGCCAGGTCGTCCGGCCCGAGGGGAGCGTGCGCATCGCGGCGTTCAACGTTCATCGCCTCTTCGACACCGTCTGCGACTCAGGGAAGTGCGGCGGCTCCGAGTATGAAGCCCTGCCCACGCCGGGCGTCTTCGATGCCCAGGTGGGTCGGCTGGCGAGTTCCCTCACCACGCTTGACGCCGACATCGTGCTGCTCTCGGAGGTGGAGACCCAGGTGGGGCTCGACGCGCTCCAGGCGCGGCTGCCGGAGTTTCCTCACGCCGTGCTGGGCGAGACGGGTGGGACGGCCTCCGTGGACGTGGCGGTGCTGTCCGCCTTCCCCATCACCTCGGTGGGAAGCCATCGGGACCGCGTCCTGACGCGACCGGATGGCTCGACGACGCGCTTCTCGCGCGAGCTGCTGGAGGTGCACCTGGACGTGAACGGCAAGGAGGTCATCGTCTTCGCCGCGCACTTCCGCTCGAAGGTGGATGACGACCCGGGCCGTCGCTACGCGGAGGCGGACACCACGCGGACCATCGTCGCTCAGGCCGCCGCGCGCGCGCCGAAGGCGCTGGTGGTGATGGGCGGCGACCTCAACGACGTGCCCGGCTCCGCGCCCATCACCGCCATGGAGCGCGATGGACAGCTGCTGCGCGTGGCGAAGGACCGGCCGGACGACCAGACCTGGACCTATGTCTATTCCGGGCAGAAGCAGGCCATCGACCACCTGTTCGTCGCGAACGCGGCGGGCGGCACCTATGTGCCGGGCTCGTTCCGCGCGGCGCGGGAAGGAGGCGGCGGGTTTGGCGGCTCGGACCACTCCGCCGTGCTGGCCGACTTCCTTCCCTCGCCTTGAGCCGCGTCTTCAGCTCGCGGCGGGCAAGGCCTGGATGTCCAGTTCGATGTCCACCTTCTCGCCGACGAGCCACCCTCCGTTGTCGAGCGTCTTGTTCCAGCGGATGCCGTAGTCGGAGCGGTTGATGGTGCCCTTGGCCGTGTAGATGAGGCGCGTGCTGCCCCACGGGTCCTTCGACGTGGCCGTGTGGCGAGCCTCGAATACGACGGGCTTCGTCACGTTGCGGATGGTCAGCTCGCCGAGGAGCCGGAAGCCCGAGCCTCCGGTGGGCTCCAGGTTCGTGCTGCGGAAGGTGAGCCTGGGCGCGGCTTCCGCGTCGAGGAAGTCGGGCGAGCGCAGGTGCGTGTCGCGGTCCGGCGCGCCCGTGTAGATGCTGGCCGTCTCCGCGCTCACTTCGACCTCGCCCTGGGTCGGCCGCTCGGCGTCCACGCGCAGCACGCCGGAGACGCGCTCGAAGCGGCCGTGCACGCGCGCCACCACCATGTGGCGGGCGATGAACAGGACAGAGGAATGGGATGAATCAATGTTCCAGGAGGTCACGGGCATGAGGGGGGCTCGTTGGGTGAGGAGTCGAGGGGGAGCGTCGCGAGCGGGTCACCGCGGACAGAGTCATCCTAGAGAAAGAACGCACCCCTGGTGGCCTATTCGAGTGACGCTTCAAACATTGCGACGCGAAGTGAATGCCTACCCGACGTGGCGCGCGCGCAGGCGAGCGTGGACGATGTCAGACATTGCGCGAGCCCCCGTCGGGGTGTCGCCGTAAAACAAACAAGGCCCGTACACTCGGACGCCTTGGCGCTTTTTCCCCAGCCTCCGAACAGTGGATGCTTTCCGGAGAACAGATGCGTCCCAACATCGTGGTCGTCAACGGCGAGCGGCACTGGCCGACCTGGTTCCCGGAGGCCGAGGTCATCCCGGTCCGACTCCAGGACTCCGCCTGGGTGCTGCGCGAGGGCATCCTGTGGTGCATCACCCGAGAGGCGGCGGTGCGAGTCGACGGCGTCTTCTGGCGCGTGGGCGCCATCCGTCCGGACCCGCGCCATCGCACGGTCCTGGACCTGGTGCGACTGAGCGGCGTGCCGTGTGTCAACCCCGCGAAGACGCTCGTGCGTTGTCATGACCGGCTGTCCATGCTCGCCGAGCTTCGCGAGGCGGGCCTGCCCGTCATCCCCTTCGACGTCGCGCTCGGTGACGACATGGTGCGCCGGATTGCCCGACCCGCGCCGTTCGTCGTGAAGGTGGGTAACCACCATGGCGGTTACGGGAAGGCGCTGGTGCGAAAAGAGTCCGAGTGGTTCGAGGTCGCGGACCTGCTGTTCGCCGCCGATGACTACGCGGCGGTCGAGCCCTACATCGACTACCGGCGGGACGTGCGCTGCCTGGCCATCAGGGACCAGTTCTGGGCCATGTCGCGCGCGGGCGCGGGCTGGAAGGCCAACGTCCAGACGCGAAAACACCAGGTCATCGACGCTCCCGAGGAATTGGTGGGCTACACCCGGCGGGCCCTGGAGCACCTGGGGGCTGATATCGTCGCGCTCGACTTCCTGGAGACGCAGGAGGGGCGCTTCGTGTTGCTGGAGTGCAACGACACGCCGGGCCTGTCGGGCTTCCCCGAGCAGCTGTGTTCCGAATTGGCGGAATGTCTCCGGGAGAAATTGCGGACCCGCCCCCCAGCTGGGGCCTGAAACACGCGGGGGTCCATCGGGACACAGCCGCTGTCATTTTGCCAAGACGGCTCACCCGGAGGATTCTGGGAACACGGTCTCACGAGGGGGAGACTCCGACTGTCGACGGCGAATCCTCGCTCGCGCCGCTTCATCCTGGAGCCACAGCCTCGCATGCGGATCGCCGTCATCGCCACGTACACGCACCCCACGCGCCTGCGCATCAAGGAACCCTCCATCATGCAGTCCTCCGTGCCGGAGCTGATCGCCGGCCTGTGCCCCGAGCACGCGGAGGTGGAGGTCTTCAACGAGAAGGAGGTGGACATCCCGTTGGACCGGCACTGGGACCTGGTCTTCTTCTCGTACCTGCACTCGTACTACGAGCACACCAAGGTGCTCTCCACGCTGTTCCGCCAGCGCGGAATGACCACCGTCGCCGGCGGCCGCCACGCCACGCACTTCCCCGACGACGTGGCACTGTACTTCGACGCCGTCATCACCGGTGAGCCCGAGTCCAACGTCCCCGCCCTCATCGCGGACTTCGAGAAGGGCCAGCTCCAGAAGCGCTACGAGCGGCCCTCGCTCGGCCCCACCGCCATCCAGCCGTATCGCTACGAGCTCATCGACTTCACGAACAACAAGGTGCGCCTGCCCGGCATCGAGGCGTCACGCGGCTGCCCGTTCCGCTGCAACTTCTGCGTCCTCACCGGCCACGAGCGCTACCGCTACCGCCCCGTCGCGCAGGTCATCGACGAAATCCAGACGCGCATGCGCTGGAACCCCAACTACCTGGGGTTGATGAAGGACGCCTTCATCTTCCTCGACAACAACCTGGGCGGCTCGCCCAAGTACCTGCGCGAGCTGTGCGAGGCGCTGATTCCCCTCAAGAAGACCTGGGGCTGCGCGCTCACCTTCAACGTCCTCAAGGACGCGTCGCTGGTGAACCTGATGGCCAAGGCCGGCTGCCGCTACGTGTACACCGGCCTGGAGTCGCTCAACCCCGAGTCCATCAAGGCGATGAACAAGGGGCAGAACACGCTCTCCGAGGTCGACGCCGTCATCCGCCGCACCTTCTCCGCCGGAATCCTCCTGTCCTTCGGCCTCATCGTCGGCTCGGACGGCGACACCAATGAGTACCTGGAGAAAATCCCCGAGTACCTCGCGGACCTGCAGTACTTCTCCGTCACGTTCCTCGGCATCGTCAGCCCCTACCCGGAGACGCCGTTCTTCCGCGAGCTGCAGGCCGAGGACCGGCTCCTGCCCGGCACCGTCAGCCGCGACTACGACGGCTACACGCTCTGCCACCGGCCGAAGAACCTGCACCCCTCCGAGGTCGTGGACCACTTCCACCGGCTCTGCGCGCAGTTGGGGAGCCTGCCGAACATCGCCCGGCACTACTGGTCCAAGCTGACCTTGAGCAACCTGCCCCGCTACAAGCAGACCATCCTCTTCGCCGGGCCCGAAATCCTCAGCATCCGCAACCCACTGAAGAACCCGGCCCGCCGCTACATCGCCGGCATGGACGCGCTGGAGGACTGGGACACGAAGCAGATGGCGGCGCTCGGACTTCAGCCCCAGCGCATCACCTGAGCGCGACGGCGCGAGGCGCTTCCACCGGGGCAGGCGGCGTCAGGCCCAGCTCCGCCTCCAACCGGTCCAGGCGCCGCAGCTCCGCCTGGGCACCAATGGACTGGAAGATGTCGCGCGCCCGCGCCAGGAACTCCACGCGCCGGTGCGGCAGCGCCACGGCCGCGTCATGGTACGCGACGCCCGTCTCCCACCGGTTCGGCGTGTCCTCCAGGAAGGCGATGGCGCGCAGGAACAGCGACTCCGCCGCCTTGCCGCCCTTCTTCAGCGCCAGCGCGCGCGCCGTCACCCGCATCGCGGGCCCCTTCAGGTATGGATAGCGCCGCCCCAACAGCCGCGCCTTGAACAGGCAGCGACGGATGATGGCCCACAGCGTCTCCTGAGGCACCGCCACCGCGCCCTGCTCCAGCGCGAACAGCGCGCCCTC
This sequence comes from Myxococcus llanfairpwllgwyngyllgogerychwyrndrobwllllantysiliogogogochensis, assembly GCF_006636215.1. GTDB lineage: Bacteria > Myxococcota > Myxococcia > Myxococcales > Myxococcaceae > Myxococcus > Myxococcus llanfairpwllgwyngyllgogerychwyrndrobwllllantysiliogogogochensis. The sequence continues at coordinate 16,740 of NZ_VIFM01000097.1, forward strand.
CGCCGCGTCGACCAGGCCAATGTGGAGGAAGGGCACCAGCACGTGGTAGCGCCACAGCGCCTCGTCCGCGCGCACCGCCATCAAGCCCGCTTCCTCCACCTGATGCTCGCGCACCGTCACGTTGACCAGGTGGTTGAGGCTGGCGCACTGGTTGGCCAGGTCCTGCACCTCGATGCTGATGCGCAGGCCCTGCTCCAACTCCGCGCACAGCTCGCCGACTTCGCCCTCGCCCCGCAGGTAGCGGCACATGGGAATCCACGAGTGAGCCCACCCCTGGTGCATGAGCGCGTGCAGCTCCTCGCCCATCTTCCCCATCTCCACGAAGGCCCGCTCGGCCCCCTCGAAGCGCGAGGCGAGGAACTGGCTGGAGCCCAGCATCATCAGCCCCGTCTGCACCTCCCACATGTCCCGCACCTGGCGCAGCAGGGACATGGCCTGCTCGGCGTACTGCGTCGCCTGCGCCAGGTCGTTGCTGAAGACGGACAGCGTGGCCAGCCGACTCAGGGCGATGCCCTCCGCCGAGGGATCTCTCGCCCGCCGCGCGTAGTCCAGCGCGCGCAGACACCAGCGCTTCGACAGCCCGAGGAAGCCCGAGCCGAACAGGAGCGAGCCGTAATAGCTGCTCGCCAGGCTCAGGCCCCGCTCACCGCGCGAGCGCTCCGCCATGATGGTGGCCACCATGGTCGCCCAGGTGAGCTTGGCGATGTCCTTGAAGTAGTAGATCTTGATGAGGGAGATGAGCGTGGTCAGCTGCTTGAGGTACAGCGGCAGCCGTGAGCCCAGGGGCCGCGCCAACCAGGGGAACAGCGCGTAGAGCAGGTGCAGCCCGAAGGCCAGGAGCGTGCGCACCACGAGCGCGGGCAGGCTCCCCGGCGTGCGGTGCCCCATCAACTCCATGGCCCGCTCCAGCTCCTGGATGGCCCGCTTGGACTCGCCCTTCTCCTGATGGGCTCGCCCCAGGCCCAGGTGCAGCTCCGCGCGGCGTGACACCAGCTCCTCGTCCGCCAGGCACTGCTCGAACATGTGGATGGCGCCCGCGTAGTTGCCCGCCTGCAGCAGCGTCTCCGCCAGCTCCTGCATCACCCGGCGCGTCTTGAGCAGCACCTCGTCGGGGTCCAACTCCACCGTGCCGGCGAGGATTTCGATGGCGCGGTTGTAGTGGTGGAGGGCGTCGTCGTTGGCGTACTGGCCGCGCGCCCCGCGGGCCGCCATCAGCGTGTACTCCAGGCCCTTCACCTCGTCGTTCCCGGCCAGGAAGTGGAAGGCGAGGATGCCCGCGGACGCCGCCGTGTTCTCACCGGCACGGGCTTCCAGGAAGCGCGCCAGGCGCCGGTGCAGGTCCTCCCGCGACGACACCATGAGCGTGTTGTAGGCCGCGTCGCGGATGACGATGTGCTTGAAGATGCAGGTGTAGGGCTCCTCCACCTCCAGGAGGATGAGGCCCAGGTGCGTCAGCGTGTCGATGGCCTCGCGGATGCGCTGACGGGACACCGAGCCCGGCGCGAGCGCCGCCACCGCGTCCAGCGTGAAGATGCGGCCGATGACGGACGCCACCTTCACCACCAGCTTCTCCGTCTCGCTCAAGAGGTCGATGCGCGCGAGCACCACGTCCTGGATGGAGTCCGGCAGCACCAGCGTCTGGAGGCTCCGCTTCAGCTCCCGCCGCGACGCACCCGGCGACACAGGCCCCAGGTAGCCGCCCTCGACGAGCCCCTGGACGATGGACTCCGCGAAGAACGGATTGCCCTGCACCTTGGACAGGAGCACGTCCTCCAGCGCCGTGTCTGGCGGCTCCATGCGCAGGTGGACGCGCAGGAGCGCACGGGTGTCCTCGTCCTCCAGGCTGGACAGGTCCAACCGGCACAACCCCGGCATGTCGTCGCGCACGTTGCGCAGCTGCTCACCGGGCCGCATCGTCACCAGCAGCGTCAGCCGCAGCGGCGCGAGCCGGGCCGCCACGTACTCGATGAGGTCGACGGAGATGTTGTCCGCCCAGTGCAGGTCCTCGAAGAACAACAGCAGCGGCGTCTTGCGCGCGTGCTTCTCCAGGAGCTGGAAGATGATTTGAAAGACCTTCTGGTTCTTGTGCCGCGCGTCCAGCCCCACCGTGGCCGCGTCTTCCTCCACGCTCAGGCCCAGCAGGGCGGCCATCACCGGAATCCACTCCGGGCCCGCGTCCTCCAGCCCGTCGAACCCCTGCCGCAGCCGCGCGAGCTGCGCGTCCACGTCGTCGCCCTCGTGCAGGCCGAAGAGCTGCACGAGCACCTCCTTCCAGGGGAAGAAGGGCGTGAACATCTCGTACGAGTAGCAGATGCCGTACAGGCTGCGCGCGCCGCGCGACTCCGCCTCCTCCACCACCTTGGCGCCCAGCCGAGACTTGCCGATGCCCGCCTCGCCGGACACCACGCACAGCCGGCCACTGCCCGAAAGCGACTCCTCCACCGCCGCGTGGAGCTGCCCCAGCTCGCGCCCGCGCCCGACGATGCCGCCCCGCCCCTTGATGAAGAGGCTGCGGCGCACCTCGCCCTTGAGCTGGTAGACGGGCACCGCGCGGGAGACGCCCTTGAGCGTCGCGTCCTCCACGAACTCCGTGGTGAAGCCGCCCACCTGGAGCTTGCGCTCCGTCTGCGCGTCGATGTGGATGCCCACTCCGTCCGCGTAGGTCATCAGCCGCGCGGCCAGGTTCACCACCTCGCCCAGCGCCGAGTAGCCCTTGCGCCAGGGCGAGCCCATGTCGCCGAAGTAGGCGTGCCCCGTGGCGATACCAATCTGCAGCTCGCGCACGTACGGGAAGGACTCGCGCTCACGCAACAGCTTGCACGCCAGCCGGCTGGCGAGCACTTCCTTGTTCTGCTGCGCGGTGGGCGCGCCGAAGAGGACGTAGAGGACGTTGCCCTTGTCCGTGAAGTCCGTCATCAGCAGCACGCCGCCGTGGTGCGCGCTCTCTCGCTGGACGTGCTCGTAGAAGGCGTTCAGCTCGCGGGTGAAGCCCTCGATTTCCGACGGCGAATGGTCCGTCTTGAAGCGCAGGAAGAAGCAGGTGAGGTCTCGGAAGTCCCCGCCCAATTCCTGGTGCGCCGTGGTGATGCGGGTGAAGAGCACCGGGTGCAGCAGCAGCGCGCAGCGGCCCACCAGTTCTTCTCCACCGGGGGAGACGAACGTGGGCGGAGCCCGCGCCTCCAGCGGCACCGAGGGCTCCAGGCGGAAGGCGCCGTCGCGCTCCTCGCCCACCCGGGCCAGGTCCGGCAGGAGCGCCCACGCCTCGCGGCTCAGGAGGACCTCGCCCACGCGGGCCCGCTTCTCCGCGGCAACCGCCTGCTCCAGCGGGTGGCCCACGAGCGCCGGGTGCATCCACATGCCCGTCGTGCCCAGGACGATGCGGTGCGACTCCCCCACGCCGATGCCGATGCGCGACGACACGGCGAAGCGCTGTCCCAACAGCTCCAGCCGGGAGAAGCGCGCCAGCCGCCGCTGCACGTCCAGCGCGCACCGCGCCGCGCGTCCCACCGCCTCCGCGTCGCCCTCGCTCGCGGCGGGCTCGAAGCAGGCGAGGATGGAGTCTCCGGCGAACTGGTAGATGTCGCCGCCGTGCTCCTTCACGACGTCGATCATCTCCGTGTAGTAGCTCTCCAGGAGGCGCTGGAGCGCGTCGATGCCGCGAGGCCCCTCGCCACTCAGCCCGACGACGATGGGCGTGAAGCCCGCGATGTCGAGCACCAGGATGGCGCCGCGCACCGACTCCACCGGAGGCAGCGCGTGCGCCTCCGTGTCCTCCAGGCGGCGCAGCAGCGCGCCAGGGATGTAGGGCCGCAGGGAGGAGAGGACGAGGTCGATGTCCGCCGACGACATGCCGCCCTCAGCCCAACGTCCGGTAGCGAATCCACATCGCGACCACGCCCACGACGGCGTAGAAGAACGTCTCGATGGTCTCCGACAGCGGCTGCGCCCTTCTCAGCGCGCCCCACGCGTGGACCACCACCATCGCCACGCACACCCAGCCGATGAGCTCGAACAGCGCCGGCTGACTCCGCGGGTCCGGGATGTAGCGCACCACCGTGAGGATGATGGCCAGCGCCACCCCTCCCAGACAGCGGCCGAAATACACCGTCAGGTCCGTGTTCCCCTGCACCGGCGCCCAGCCGAACCACCGGGACCAGCGCAGCGGCATCAGCAACAACGGCAGCGCGAACACCAGCAGGAAGAACGTCGTCGAGACGGCGAGGAACCAGCTGGCGAGTGGGTATTCGGCGCTGATCATGTCGACAGCCGTCCATCCTAGTCGTTTTTCCCCCGGCTTCGAGTGCCCTCGATCAAACCAAGCAATCCTGGCTTTTCTCGCTCAGGGAGCGAGGGGCCGGGCGGGCTCACGGACGGAGGCGCGGATGAACTCGGCGACGCGCTCCAGGGAGTCGGTGCGCTCCAGCTCCGAGGAGAAGCGGCGGAACGCCTCCGGGGGGCCGAAGAGGATGATGGGCTTGCCGTAGCGCAGGCACAGCGCGGCCTCGGAGGCGGTGCCGGCGCCCCCCGGCAGGGCCACGAGGGCGTGGGGGGTGAGCACGTTGATGTGGTTGCGGCTGAGCGGGTCCGTCCCCTGCACTCCGCTGAGGGGCAGGTGGGTGTAGATGGCCAGCTCCACCCCCGGGTTGGGGTAGCCGGAGCGCGGCACGTAGTCGCCGTCCTTCACGGTGCCGGGGACGATGCCAATGGAGATTCCGCGCCGACCCACCACCTGGACGAAGGCATCCGCGGCCGCCCGCATGACGCCGCTGCCGGCGCCGGTGAGCAGGTCGAACCCCGCCTCGGCGATCCACCGTGCCAGGGGAATGACACGCTCCAGGTGCTCTTCCTGGCCTGATCCGAAGACCCCGATGATCCGCCGTTCCCTTCGCATGGATGCCCACTCCTTCCCGGACATGTGACCGGCCCTCCCGGAAGCTTCTTCCATGTGCGTCCGACGCACCCGGCGCAACCGTTCAGTGCCGCACAGAGGGGGCGTCGGCCGTTCACCGACGGAAGGATCCACCCTCGGACAGAGACCGAAATGACACTTGCAGGACGGCGCGCGCGGCGGGGTGTGACTCCCCCGGGGGCCCTCCACCTGTCAGACCCCCTCCCTACCCTCCTTCACGTCAAGCCTGGAGGTCGGCCTTGTTCGACACCTGTGGTGGATGTGAGCGGCGCGGTGGCCCCGGTGAAATCTTCGACTGGTGCGCCAACTGTGAGCTGTCCTTGTGCCCCCGCTGCATGAAGCGGGGATGCTGCGACGCGCTACCCGCGGAGTCGGGGCGGGATGCTCCGTTGATGTTGCCGGACCCGCCGGAAGAGGAGGAGGCCCCCTTGCCGGAGCACTTCGGCGGGCGGTGCTGCTCCAGCGCCCGCGCGGTGGCGTGCTCGTGTGCCTTCCACTGGGTCTGTGAGCGACACGGGGACCAGCACATCGGCACCCACGACTGAAGCGACGGCGTGAGGGAAGAAAATCCCGGGCGTACGTTCAACCGTCGGCGGCACAGAGCCAACGGCGTCCCGAGCCTGGGGCGCGCGTGACGCAGGCTGACGGGGGACTCGTCGATGACCATGGTGCTGGGGCACGGACCGATTCACGTCCGGCTGATGGAGCTGGTCGCAGCCGCGGCGACAAACGACGCGGAGGTGCTCATCCAGGGACCGAGCGGCGTGGGCAAGGAGCTGTATGCGCGGCTCGTCCACGAGCAGAGCGTGCGGGCACCACATCCGTTCATCCCCGTCAATTGTGGCGCCCTGCCACCGGACCTCTTCGAGAACGAGCTGTTCGGCCACGTGGGCGGCGCCTTCACCGGCGCGAAGACGCGCAACCGGGGGCTGGTGGCGGAGGCGGAGCACGGCACCCTCTTCCTGGACGAGCTCGACGCCCTCCCCCTCTCCAGCCAGGTGAAGCTCTTGCGCCTCATCCAGCAGAAGGAATACCGGCCGCTGGGGGACTCACGGCTGTATCACTCCGACGTGCGCATCATCGCCGCCACCAACACGGACCTGCTGGCGGCGGCCCAGGCGGGACACTTCCGCTTCGATTTGTTCTTCCGCCTGCGCGTGCTGCCCATCGACGTGCCCCCGCTGCGCGAGCGGCCCGAGGACATCCAGCCCCTGCTCGAGTACTACCTGCGGCGCTACGCGGACGAGTACGGCAAGGCCCCCGTCACCTTCACGGAGGCCGCGAGGCATCGCCTGATGACCTACGCGTGGCCCGGCAACATCCGCGAGTTGGAGAACTGCGCGCGCTACCTCCTGTGCACGCGCGCGGGCACCTGTGTCGACGAGGAGGACCTGCCCCTGCTGGCGGAGCCCGCGCCCACGGGACACCGCGAGCCGATGTCCGCGGTGTCCCGCGAGTCCTTCCAGGTGGCCAAGCGCCGCGTCGTGGAGGCCTTCGAGAAGGCCTGGCTGGAGGGCTCGCTCGTCGAGCACGGGGGCAACATCGCCGCCGCCGCGCGCGCCAGCGGCAAGCACCGCCGCGCCTTCTTCGAGCTGATGCGGCGGCACGGCCTCAAGGCCCACTCGCGCTGACGGGGACGCTCTCCTCCACGGGCCCCTCGCACGGCAGCTCCACGGTGAAGCGGGCCCCGGCGCCCAGCGTGCTCTCCGCGCGCACCTGCCCGCCCAGCGCCGCGACGATTTCCCGGACGATGAAGAGGCCCAGGCCCAGGCCGCCGTACTCCCGCGAGGAGACGGCGCGCTCGAAGCGGCCGAAGATGTGGGGCAGTCGTTCGGCGGGAATGCCGATACCCTGGTCGACGATCTCCAGCCGCACGCGGCCTCCGGTCTCCTCCAGGTGGACCTCGATGGGCTGCCCCGCGCCGAACTTGAGCGCGTTGGCGAGCAGGTTCGTCACCACCTGCTCCAGCCGGACACGATCCCACCGGCCCATGCAGCCCGGGGCCAGGTCCAGCGACAGCGAGGACTGCGAGCGCTGGATGGCGTCGCCCAGCCCCTCCACCACGGCGCGCACCACGGCCTCCAGGTCCACGGTCTCCAGTTGCAGGTGCAGCCGCCCCGTCTGGATTCGGGAGACATCGAGCAGTTCGTCCACCAGGTGCGCCAGCCGGCGCGTCTGGGCCTGGGTGGAGCGGGAGGCGCGCTGGACGGAGTCGCGCGTGGGCACCTCGCTGCGAGCGAGGCCCTGCACGGAGAGCTGCAACGCGGTGATGGGCGTGTAGAGCTCGTGCGCGGCGATGGAGAGGAACTCGTCGCGCAGGCGGATGGCATCCTGCGACTCGTGGTACAGCCGCGCGTTGTCCAGGGCGATGGCCGCGCGGCGCGCCAGGTCCTGCGCCAGCTCCAGGTCCCCGGGCCCATAGCGCTTCGTCGGCACCGAGGAGACCAGGGTGAGGACGCCCAGCAGCCGCTCCCGGGCGATGAGGGGCACCGCCATCAACGTCCGGGCCTTCAGCGCGCGGATGAGCGCGCAGTGCCGCGCGTCCCGACACAGGCGCGTCAGGAGTTCGTCGGTGAGCACCGGAATGAGCAGCGGCTCCTTCGTGCGAAGCACGGCGTTGGCGGGCTGCGACGAATCCCAATCCGGCGTGTATGACGACTGAAGCTCCCGTGCGAGCCCCTCCGAGGCCGGGTCCGCGTGCGCGGTGGAGAGCCTGCGGATGGAGCCCGACGCATCCACCACGTCGATGGCGCACACGGTGGCCAGGAAGGGCACCGCCAGTCGAGCCAGCCGCTTGAGGGTGGCCTCGTAATCCAGCGACTCGGCGAGCACCACGCTGGATTCGGCCAGGAAGCGCACGGCCTCCTCGGCCCGCTTGCGCTCCTCGAAGAGGAGGCTGTTCTCCAGGGAGATGGCCATCTGCGAGGACAGCAATTGGAGCACCCGCACCCGGTCCGGGGTGAAGGCGTGCGTGGCCAGATTGTTCTCCAGGTACAGCACCCCCATGGTCCGCGCGTGGCGACGGATGGGCACCACCAGCGCGGACTTCACCCGCTGCCGCGCCACGTACGCATCCGTCACGAAGCGGCCCTGGTGCGCGGCGTCTCCCAGCACCACCGCGTCCCCCGTGCGCCAGGTGTGCCCGAGGAGAGACTCCGGCACCAGCTCCGCGCCCGCGAGCGGGACGTGGAGCCGCGTCATCGGCTCACCCACGCCCCCCACTGCCTCCAGCATCGGCGTGCCCTGCTCCTCCAGCACCAGCGCGCCCCGCTGCGCCCCAGCGACCTCCAGGCACACCGCCATCAGCTTCTCCAGGAGCCGCTCCAACGCCACCTCACCGGACAGCGACTGCGCGGCCTTGAGGATGCTCAGCAGGTCGAGCGACGCGCCCCGGAAGTCGTCCCCCGTCGGCGTGACGGTCTGGTCCCAGATGCCGGGCTCCTGTATCTGGACGTCCGGAAACTCCTCCTGGAGCGCGGCGACCACGGCCTTCGCCCCCCAGCGCGCATACCCCTCGCGCGCGGCCCGCAGGTACAGCGTGGCGATCCGCTTCCGGCCCAGCGCGCTGTACAGCCGTCCCGCGAGCACGTTCGCGAGCGCCTCATCCTGCGGGAAGCCTTCCTCCCGGGCCCGGTCGATGGCCTCGTCGAACAGCTCCGCGGCCTCTGTGAAGCGCCCCTCCAGCCGGGCCCGCTCCGCCGACAGCATCAGGTGGCGGTGGCGGAAGTTCTCCGGGCAGTTCGTCGCCCAGTGCCGGAAGCGGTGCCACGTCTGCTCGACATACGCACGGCGCGCCTGTCGCTCCGCGTCGCTCCCAGCGTCCACACTGGCCGCCAGCACGAGCGCGCCGAAGAAGGCGTGCTCCGTGACGTTGAAGAGCGACTGCACGAAGCGAAGGTTCGGCTCGGCCGCGCGGAACATCTCCCGCGCGCCCGCGAGGTCCCCGAGCAGGTAGGACGTCTGGAGACGGAGGATGAAGAACTGACCGAGGATGGTCGGGTCGCCTTTCGACTGCTCCAGGAAGGTCGCCGTGTCGAACGTCGCGTCGTCATAGCCTCCCCGCTCGCGCGTCCTCCCCTGGAGACACCGCACGGCCTGACGCAAGGCGAGCTGCGTGTCCGCCATGGCGCCCTGCCCGCTCTTGCGGTCGAAGGCCAGAGCCCCTTCGGCTTCCGCGTGGACGCGGTCCAGCTCCGTGCCCAGTCGCAGCCGGGTGAAGCTGATGCTGGCCAGGAGGTAGGCGACGTACTGCGGCTCGCCGCTCTCCAGGCCCGCGGCGAGTCCCCGACGCAGCAACGGCATCGACGAGCGCAGGGGCTCGCGCCAGTGCCGCATGTAGAAGAGGAAGGCGGCGAGGACGCGACACTCCTCACGCGGGTTGGCGAAGCGGCGGCTCAGCTCCATGCCCAGGTGACTGAAGGCGTGGCCCGCGGCGTAGTCGCCCCGTGACTCGCCATGGATGAGGCCGAAACACACGTAGGCGAAGGCCGAGTACACGCTGTTGCCGTGATTCAGCGTGAGGCCCAGCATCCGGGTGTAGATGAACGAGAACATCGGCGGGTCGGAGAACCACGCCGCGATGCCCGCGCTCATCAAGAGGCGCATGCAGCCGCGCTCCAACGAATCGGCCATGCGCGGCGCCGACAGCAGCTCCTCCTCGGTGCGGGACTTCCACATCTCCACCACCTGGGGCAGCTCCGCCTGGAAGTCGGCGGTGGCATCCCCGTCCGGCAGCGCCACGCCAAAGAGTCGCAGTCCCTCGCGGGCGTGCTGGAGCGCCGCCGCGTGATTCCGGCCGAGGATGCTGGCGTTCATGCGCAGGACGTAGAGGTCCACCTTCTCCAGTGGCGACGTGGCATGCGCCATCGCCTGGTCGATGAGGCGCTCGGACAGGAGGCGGTCTCCCGTGAGCTGCGCGCACTCCGCCGCGTCCTGGTGGAGCCGGAGCATGCGCTCGCGCTGCGTCTCCCAGGCGTCCTCCGGGAGGAGGACTCGGGCGCGCATGAAGTAGGCCAGGGCGGCCTCGAAGGCGGAGGCGTCTCGCACCTTGCGCCCCGCGCGCTGGTTGAGCTCGGCGAGCCACTGGCGCTCGGTGGCGGTCTCCACCACGTCGCCGCCCAGGTGGAAGTGGTCCGCCACCTCGCAGATGCGCGGCTCGGCCTCAACTCCCGGGGCGTCTTCCCACAGACGGCGGCCGATGGTCCGGTGCAGCGCCCGGCGCTCCTCGTCCGACAACAACGAGTAGGCGGAATGTCTCACACGGTCATGCGCGAAACGGTACGTGGCCTGCCCCTCCGTCAGCCCGTCCGGCGTCTGCTCCGGATGGAGCGGCTGGAAGCGAGGTCCCCGCCCCTCCGGGACGAGCAGGCCCGCACGCAGCGCGCTCCACAGCGCTCCCGCCGTGTCCTCCATGGGGGCATCGACGACGCGAGCCAGGAGCCACAGGTCCACCTGACCGCGCATGCACGCGGCCACCGTCAGCAGCCGCTGCGTGTGCTCGGGGAGCCGACGGATGGAGTCCAGCATCAGCTCCACCACGTTGTCGGTGACCTCCGCCTGTTCGATTCGCACCAGGTCCCAGTGCCACGAGCCGTCCTCCAGCTCATACGTGAGCAACCCGGTGCGATGCAGGTGCCGCAGGAAGTGACTGATGGAGAAGGGGTTGCCCGCGGTCTTCTCCAGCACGAGCCGCGCCAGCGCCCGCGCGCGCTCCGGCTCGCAGCGCAGCGTGTCCGCGCACAGCGTCGTCAGGGCGGACAGGTCCAGGGGCCCCAGCTCCAGGAGTCGCGGCGCCGCAGTGGTACCCGCGAGTGACGACAGCACTCGGGAGAGGGGATGCGACGTGCCCCACTCTCCGGGGCGATAGGCACCGATGAGCAGCACATGGTGCAGCTCCGGGTCCGTCACCAGCCGCGTGAGCAGCTCCAGCGTGGCGGCGTCCGCCCACTGGAGGTCGTCGAGGAACAACACCAGCGGCTCCTCGTCCGTGGCGAGGTCGCGAAAGAAGGACTGGAGCAGCAGGAGGAAGCGGCTGCCCGCCTCCCGAGGGCCCAGGGGGACGATGGGAGGCTGCTCGCCGATGAGCCGCTCCAGTTCGGGAACCAGCTCGGTGAGCACCCTCCCCTGGGTGCCCAGCGCTTCCTGGAGACGCTGCCGCCACTTGGCCACTTCGTCGGGAGGTTGCTCCAGGACACCGACGACGAGCCCCCGGACGGCCTCCACCAGCGAGGCGTACGGTGTCTGGCCCTTCAGCTCCGAGGACTTTCCGGAGAGGAAGCGCCCCGTGCCCAGGTGCGCGCGCAGTGCGTGGACCAGGGACGTCTTGCCGCTCCCCGAGGCTCCCGACAACAGCACCCACTCCCGGGCGCCGAACCGCGCGCGCTCCAGCGCGGTGTCGAGCACGGCGCGCTCTTCGTCGCGGCCATAGAGCCTGTCGGGCAGTCCCAGCTCGCGCGCGAGGTCATACCGGCCCAGCTCGAAGGCGATGGGCGTGCCCGGTCCCCGCCAGCGTCGCTGGATTTCTCGCAGGTCCTCCACGAGCGCCTCGGCGCTCTGGTAACGCTCCTCGGGCACCTTCGCGAGCAGGCGCAGCACCACGTCGGAGAGGATGGCGGGAAGCTGGGGGTTCTTGTCGACGGGAGGCACGGGCGGCAGCGCGAGCAGGGCGTGGACCAGCTCCGCTGCGTCGGTCGACACGAAGGGCGCCTCGCCCGTGAGCATCTCGTAGAACGTCGCGCCCAGCGCATACAGGTCCGCGCGGTGGTCTACCCGGCGGCGCATCCTCCCGGTCTGCTCGGGGGCGATGTAGCGCAGCGTGCCCTCGAAGCCACCGGGGACTCCCGCCATGTGCACGAGCCCTTGCACGCGCGTGGACAGGTCGAAGTCGATCATCACCAGCCCGCGTCCTCCGGGCGCCACGACGAGGTTGGCGGGGTTGAGGTCGCGGTGGATGACGTGCTGGCGATGCAGCGCGCCCAGCGAGCTGGCGAGGTCACACGCCAGTTCCAGGAAGAGGTCCACCTCGATGGGGCCCCGGCGCAGCCATTCCCGCAGGTCATGGGGCCCTGCGTCCTCGATGGCGAGCGCAGGCTGGCCCGCCACCACCTCCAGCGCCACCACGCGGGCGACTCCGTGGAGGTCTCGAAGGTCGCTGAGCATCGCGTGCTCGTGACGCAGCAGGCCGGCGCTGCTCTCCGCCAGCGGCCCTTCGCGGACGACCTTGAGCACCCGCGCGGCTCCCTCGGGCGTCCAGGCGCGGAACACGTCGTAGCGGTGTCCCCGGTAGATTCTTCGCACGTCCTGATAGCCGGCCAGCTCCAGCATCACGACCCCTCGACGACTTCCCAGGGGAAGTTGCACACGCGACAGGCCCCGGGGCTCAGAAGGCACTAACGGATGATGCGGGCGCGGTCCTGTCCAGAGGAGCGGGCCGCCTGCCGCTCGGACGTCAACAGCTCCTTCGTGCGCCTCGCGGCATGCCTGCCTCGGGGTCCGAGAGTACGTCGGCTAGTGAGCGGCACCCGCCCCATGCGCAGGGGCGAGGAGCGGTGCCGACAAACAGCGCTGCTCGGTCCAGCAGTGGAGTTGCTTCAGTTTCGGCGTGAGGAGCGCGACGTCCTCTCAAGGCCGCGACCTGGTTCGCTCAGGAAGGCGTCGGCACGCCCAAGAAGCGTTCCGATTCGTGAGCGAGAACCAGGCCGAGCACGCAGTGGCGACGATGTGCCGGGTGATGGAGTCACCGAGGCCGGCTACTGCGCCTGGAAGCGACGGGCCGCCATGAAGCGAGCCGAGGCCAGGATGGCCGTCTTTCAGTACATCGAGGGCTGGTACAACCTGCGGCGGAGGCACTCAGCCCTCGGCTACCAGTCACCGGCTAACGATGCGGAACCGGTGTAACTCGAGACGGCTAAAGGAGTGACTCGATGATGGTCCGAAGCTCGTCCTCGCCGAAAAGCTTGTCCGAGTAGCCGTAGAAACTCTCACGCACAAAGAGAGTGTTGTCCTTGAGCTCCACATTCTTGTCGCCTGGGTTGTCTGGGCTCGTCGCGACATTCTGGAAGATGATCTTGTTGAACTTCGATTTGACTGCCTCACGACCGAGATCATCGCTACAAATACTCTTCATCGCCTGTGCGACGAGCCCTGGACCGTATGACTCATAGTAGGAGTCGTAGCAGTCGAGAATGGTCTTGTCTTCGGGGAAGCTCGCGATGTCGATTTCAAAAGGCATCGAGAATCCAATGGAGCTGTTCAGCTCTGATTGGAAACGGGGGGTGTGCGACTCCTTGATCGTAGCGATACGGCGTCGCTCTGCGAGACCCATCGAATGCTCCTTTACCCCAGGGCGTGCTTGTTGGTTTGGAGAGTGTGTCCGCTCGTATTTCAGGCGTCAACTCATTCGGCGCCTCGCGCACGGCTCATTCTTCAGCGCCCAGCATCTTCAGAAATTGTGCTTCGCTGGGTCCGTCAACTCCGCGCGTTTACGAGGAAGACGAGCAGGATGACCGCGACGAGGTCGGACCTGAATCGCCGCCACAAGGACTGAGAGCGGACGGGCCCGTTCAACGCCGCTGCCGTGAAGCGCGCCCCAAAGCGCTCGGCCCCATCACTGTCTCCCGTTGGGACTGGCCGGTCGCGCGAATAGAGCACCCCTGCGCGGGTACTGGCGATGCGAGCGTGCCCATGTGGAAGGTCACCCGTCCTTGCTCCAACCCTTCAGATTGGCCGTGGTGTTCGTGCTCACATGGGGAACTGCGGCGCACGCTGACACACCAGCCGCCCCTCACGTCCTCCGCGAGCGCTCCGTTACTGTCGCCAGTTGGCCCTCCGGGCAGCCCCCGGTCATCAACGTCGCCGAGGGCTCGCCGACGTTGTTTCTCCTCTCTTCGCCGATTCAGCGAAAGTCCCGCAGCCTCGTTCAGGAGGAACACCTCATAACGGTGGCCCCGGTAGATCCTCCGCACGTCCTGATAGCCGGCCAGCTCCAGCATCACGACCCCTCGACGACTTCCCAGGGGAAGTTGCACACGCGACAGGCCCCGGGGCTCGGAAGGCACTAACGGATGATGCGGGCGCGGTCCTGTCCAGAGGAACGGGCCGCCTGCCGCTCGGACGTCATCAGCTCCTTCGTGCGCCTCGCGGCATGCCTGCCTCGGGGTCCGAGAGTACGTCGGCTAGTGGGCGGCATCGGCCCCGTGCTCAGGAGCTTGGAGGAGCGCCGACAAACAGCTCCGCTCGGTCCAGCAGCTCTCGCACGCGCTCCGCCAGCGCCATGTGCTCCGGATTGCGGGCAGTGAAGCGTTCGGGAGTGAGGAGGATGAGGGTGCCCTTGTCTTCCACGGACTCGACACGCACGGGAGCGGGGAGCGGCGGCACTCGGCCCAAGCGGTTCGAGACGTAGGTAATCCACCCAAGGGAGAAGGGCGCGAAGTCGGGCTCCCGAGCTGTGTCCTCGTAGGAGTCCGAGGTGGCAAACGCCCAATCGGGATCCCAGGGCCGAACCATGCTGCGCACCACGTTCGCCAGTACGGGTGCCGTCAGTATCCGCTCCATGCCTGGCCCTTCTTTCGGCAAGGGCATCACGCACGAGTTCGGATTGGCGCCACTGTAGTCACCGCAGGTGATGCGCAGATCCGCGCTGTCCGCCCCCGCCTCGCCGTTGCCGAACCAGAAGCTATAGCCCAATCGCTCGATGGCGGGACCTCCACGCTCACGGTTCACGCCCCGCCGGAACATCTCGGTGAGCGTGGGCAGGTCGGGAGGCATGAGCGGATGTTTGCGGGCATCCTTGCGAGAACGCGCGGGCTTGTACCAATGAGCCAGGATCGGATCACATGACGCGAGGAGGTTGAGGAAGTCTGCTGTGCGCAGAGCGCATTCCTCGGGGGTCTCCTTGCGAGGGCCCCAGTAGGCGCCCGCGTAGTAGGTCTCCGGGTAGGTCGTGGGCTCAGGCGTCGCGGTCACGCTGTGCATTCCTCAAAGCGCCGGTGTGCAGACCACTTCAATGCCCTTGATTCTGTTGCGCATCAATAGCTTCTCGATGGCGTCCGCCGCCTGCTGCTCAGCGACGTGCCATCGTATCGAAAAGCCAAGGCCACGGACCTTCTCACTCTGCCTTCTGGCTTGATCGACAAGGCCCTTGGCTCCCGAGTGACGGAACCACTCTTTCGGGTCCAGGCCCTCGAAGAACCGGGCATAGCCCTGCCCCTTCGCCTCCAGCAGGACACCCTTCTCGAAACCATCGAACTTCACGCCGCCACTGTCCCTGCCCTCCCTGTGCGGACAGCGAGAACGTTGGCATCTCCACCGCTGCGAGCGATGCACCTTCCAACGTGCGCGTCGCGGATGACACCGTGCCCCACGTGGCTATGAGGTTCGTTGCCAGCTTGGAGACGGCCTGAATCTGTTCACCCCGCGTCATGTACCGGAAGCGCTCCAGGTATTCGGGTGACGACTCCAGCAATGCCGCCACGGCGGCGGGCATCTGACGAAGCGCCTCGAGGTTTTCGCCTGGCGACGTCGAGAAGAACTTCCCCACCGCAAGGGCCAGTCCAACAAAAGCCTCTTCGGCACCATCAAGAGAGCGGCTGATGACGTCGGCATCGTCGTGGACGTCCGCCAGCGGGAATCCATCCAACTCACGCAGTTCATCGTCCAGCGAGCGGAAGACACCCGTGCGCCCATCGTAGAAACGGCCCAGCTCGAAGTCGTGCGCACGGAAAACACCGTTCCGCCACTCCACGGGGGCCACTCGCTGCTGCGTCCGTCCACTGCGCACCCACGCGAGGCATCCATCGGGCCGGAGCACCGCCAGATGATTGAAGCGCTCCACCCGCTGCACCAACTCGGTGCGTGACACCGCTCCCGAGCCCATCACCTCGCGCAGCATGAAGCCCACCGCGACACGCGCAGGGAACTGACCCAGCGTCACATCCTTCCCCAGCAACACCTCCAGCAGCCGCGCCGCGTGCGTAGGCGTGAGCGAGTTACCAGGCACGGGTTGCGCGTCGCGGTCCCCCAACCCCGAGACCTGAAGCAACTCCTCGAATGCATCCTTCCGCTGCTCTCGGGGAAGATGCGCCTTCCCAATGGCTCCCGGCTGCCCCCTCGACTCGTACAGTGTGGAGCGCTGCTGAAGGGCGCCCCTACGGGTGGAGCGTTCAACCCCAGAGCAGCCCGCGACAAGGATGGCGACGCACAGCAACCAGAGGCCACTTCGCATTCAACACCCCGCACTTCCTCAACAGGAGGCTATCGCGCTGGATGCTGGCATTCACGTCCGACAAGATGATGGACGGCCGATAGCGCGGCAGAAGCGTGAGAGCCAGGCCTCGCGAGTGGGAATGCCCCCATCTGCCGGACAGGCTGGGGCCGTGCGACGCCGCCGTCCGCCTCCATGCGCTCGCCCACCGTCGCGCGCATGACTCGGCAGGGTAGTGAGCGACACCAGCGGAGCCTCTCGGCGCCCTCTAGTCCGAGGTCCTCCGCTCGTGACAATGAGGGTGCCTGGAATTGCTAAGGTGCGGACATGCATTCCAACGTGCGTCGGGCTCGAGGAAGCGTGCTGCGTGCCCTGGTGTGGTTTGTCAGCGGGCTTCTCCTGCTGGCCGTCATCGCGATGGTCGCGTTCGATTGGTTCACGCGCGCGAAGTACGAGCCCACTCTCGATGCGATGCGACAGGAAGTCACTGCGCATGTGGACCTCTTCTGTCAGGAGCAGACGAAGCTCGCCGCCGACCCGTGGTTCCACGAACCGCGCACCGAGGGCGACGCGGGGCCGCTGCTCAACCGCTGGGCGGAGTGGGACCGCCCAGGCCCGTCGATGCCCGCGGACTCACCCCTCCAGCTTCCCGCGCACCTGAAGGAGAAGAAGACGCTGGAGGAATGGTTCGCGGCCAACCCCGACCTGTCCGCGCTCGACTTCAACTGGATGCGCGAGCTCAAGCGGTTCGACCGGTGGGATATCCGCCAGAACCTTCCATTCAAACAGGAGGAGCCGTTCGACCTGATGACGGTCCCCTTTCCGAACTTCATCGTGCTGATGGAGTGGTCCAAGCTCCGGCTCCTCCAAGGCATGCGGACCGGACAGCCCCTGGAGGCGGCCAAGGACGTGCGTCACCTCGCGTGGCTGTCGTATCGGACGGACACCCTGATCGGTTCGATGATCGCCTATACGCTTCTCGGGCTGGAGCGCACGGCACATGCACTGACGAAGCAACCTCCGTCGGAATGGCGACCGATGAGCCAGGAGCAAGGCGAGCGCCTGCGCGCCGTGTTCTGGGCGAGCAAGTCGTTCTCCAATATCACCACGCCCGTGGAGGTGGCCCGGAAGGCGCGGAGCTGCGGATCGGGCATCTCGCGCTGCCTTGGACTGGTCGAGGCCAGCAATATGGCGAAGCATCTCCAGCCCCTCGCGGAGCCGTCGTATCGCGAGGCCTACGCGGAGTTCGAGAAGGAGATGGCGACGCCCTGCCCCACCTCGGTGTTGATCACGCAGTGGCAGCACGGCGGCACCATCGAAGATCACCCGCCCAGCAGTGGCTCAATGCCAGACCAGGCAGGCTGGATGCGCAGTCTCCCCGGGCGATATTTCGCAAAGCACATCGCCGGAGTCCTGCTGACCGTCGCGAACCAGGACATCGACCTGCTCAAGAAGCTCCCTCAGTGACAGGCCACTCCGGCCTCGGCTGAAACCGCGCCTTGACTGGCTCAAGGCGCGTCCTTGCCAAGCTCGCGCGAGCCCGCGCACAAATTCCTCGGCCGTAGTCCCCTGCCAAGGTGAGTTGAAGACGAAGTCCTGGCGGATTGCGGTGTTGCCCTCCTCTGACACAACTTCAAGGCGCGCTGGTCCTTTGGCCTGCTGCTCTTCACTGACTGTGAGACTCGCTATTCACACCCTGCGCTGATCTGCCCACGATCCCAGGGACATTGATGGGCGACAGCCGGGTGCTCCGAGTCCCGTCTCCCAAAGAACCAGAGCCGTTGTAGCCCCACGCCCAGAGAGTACCATCCTCTTTCTGTGCCAAGGAATAGTTACTGCCTGCCTCCAGCGCCCACCCATTTATAAAATCAGGAACCAGGGTTGGCACCAAGCGCGCAATGGTCGTTCCATCGCCCAGTTGCCCATTCACGTTGGGTCCCCATGCCCAGACGGTACCGTCAACTCTTAGTGCCAGACAGTGCGAGCCATGTGCCGATAAGGACGTCACATCCGTGAGGTCCAGAACGCGGGTAGGTGTCAGCCGCTCAGTAAGCGTTCCATCTCCCATCTGGCCGAAAGTGTTCCCACCCCAGGACCAGACAGTGCCGTCTGACTTCAACACCATGGAGTGCGAACTGCCCGCCGCCAGGCCGACCACGTCTGTGAGGTCTGGTGCCTGGGTAACCGTCCGCGAACCGATGCTCGTTCCATCACCCAAGTACCCCTCCCCCCAAGTCCAGACGGTCCCATCTTCCTTCAACGCCAGTGAAAAGTAGTAGCCCGCAGCCAAAGTTTGAATGCCCGTGAGCCCTGGAACCTGCGTTGGCGGAACTTCTCGATTCGCTGTTTCAAACCCCAACTGCAAGGAGGCGTTGTAGCCCCAAGCCCAGACAGTTCCGTCCGACCTCAGAGCAAGCGAGTGCACCACTCCAACTGCAACCGCGCGCACACTCTCAAGACCAGGAACCTGGATGGGTGTCAGTTGCTGAATATCCACCGTCTCTACACCTAATTGGGCGCCCGCGTTGTCGCCCCAGGCCCAAACGGTACCATCCTCTTTCACCGCAAGCGAATGATAGGAGCCTGCAGCGAGCGCCACCACGTCGTCCAGACCTGCCACGGGGATTGGTATCAACGAACGGATTCGCGTCCCATTCCCCAATTGGCCGAAGGAATTCGACCCCCATGCCCAGACAGTTCCGTCCACGTCCAGCGCCAATGAATGAGACCCACCTGCCGCAATCATTCTCCTCTCCACCAACTCCTTTGTTTTCGTCGGCAGGCTTCTGGGCGTAACAGTGCCATCCCCAAGTTGGCCCTCCACATTCTGGCCCCACGCCCAGATCTCACCATTGGCCTTCATGGCTACGGAGTGCAGCCCGCTTCCTGCAGCGATCGCTTGAACACCAACCAACGAAGCCACTGGGACCGGTACAGACCGCTGCGTCGTAGTCCCGTCCCCCAATTGGCCCCTCAGGTTGGAGCCCCATGTCCACACCGAACCATCTGCTTTCAGCGCCATCGAGTGCATCTCAGCTCCTACGACTCCGTCGACCTCCATCAAGCCCACGACCTTTTCAGGAGTAGTGCGTGAGGTCGTCGTGCCATTACCTAGTTGGCCACTTGAGTTGTTACCCCACGCCCACACAGAACCATCTGAACTCCGAGCCAACGAGTGATTGCTGCCGCCTGAGACCCCTGTGACCTCGCGCAGCATCGGGACAGGCAGCGGGAGCGCACTCGACTCCGCAGTGCCGTTTCCCAATTGGCCGCTGGTATTGCTACCCCATGCCCATACCGTGCCATCCGACTTCAATGCCAGCGAGTGCGCATTTCCTGCTGCAACCGCGACCACTCCCGACAACCCCGCTACCTGCACAGGAGACAGGCGCGTGATGGTGGTACCATCTCCAAGCCGACCTGCCCCATTGCTTCCCCAGGCCCACACCGTACCGTCCGACTTCAATGCCAATGAGTGTGAGAAGCCTGCAGCAAGTCTCACAACCTCCGTCAACTCAGGCACCTGTATCGGGACAATGCGCGTCGTGGTTGTACCATCCCCAAGCTGCCCAAGCTCATTACGGCCCCAAGCCCAAACCGTGCCATCTGCCTTCAGCGCCAGCGAGTGCAGATCGCCGGCGCTGACCGTATTGATTCGATTTACAACCCAAGCCCGCACCGGAAATCGTTGAGCCTGCTGTGTGCCATTCCCAAGCTGTCCATGGGTATTGTCCCCCCAGGCCGACACCGTCCCGTCAGGACGTACGAAGAGCGTATGGCGCCTCCCGGCGGCGACGCGCCCCCGAAGGCTCGCCGTCTCGAACGATTCGTTTGTGCCCAGTTCCCCGCTTGAGGGAGTTCTCTCCTCTCGGCACCCCGCGCCGAGCAGAACAACGCACGCTATCGTGACTACAATCTCTGCAATCTTTGCTGAGGACTTCAGGTTCATCGTGAGAGGCCCCTCTGACAAGCCAAGCTACGACTCAGAGTATGAGCGCATGCCCCAGACGGACCAAGCCAGCGGATGAGCATCGAGGTCTTGCCTTCATGAGGCCTGCACGACTTCAACACCCAATCAGCAGTAAGCCGTGAGCGGCCCGGAACCGGTGGACCTTTTCGTCCACCCCTGACTCCGCAACGATTCCGCGAGGTTCCGCGCCACGCGCTGGAGCAATTCATCCGCCCTGGCCCGGCGCGTGCGCGCACCCCGTCACTCAAGTGCCTGGGATCACTCACGCGTGCACGCTTCGCCGCGTGGGCACGCGCGTTGCTGTCCAGCCGCTGACCTTCCCACCGCACCATGGGGGTGTGGGTGGGGGGCGGATGTCAGCGC
>NZ_VIFM01000975.1 GCF_006636215.1 Myxococcus llanfairpwllgwyngyllgogerychwyrndrobwllllantysiliogogogochensis
GTACGCACTCGGCAAGGTCGCGCAGCGCTACTACGCGGGCGGCCGCACGCTGGGCACCGACGCGCTCAAGTCCGCCTTCACCCGCACGGCCGAGGAGGCCCGGGGACTGCAGCAGCGCTATGCGCCGCAGATCCAGGAACGGGCGCGGGGGCTGGACGTGGGCAAGCTGCTCAAGGAGCTGCGGGCCTGACGGTGCCATTCGCCGGAGCGCTTGACGTCCCTGCAGCCGGGTTGCTGCAAGGGACGGGCGCTGCGACCCGCGCACCCAAGGGTGCGACCCCGATGGTGGAATGGGCAGACACGCTGATCCAAGTTTCAACCCACGCGTCCTTGTGAACGCGACGTTCTGGCAATAGCATACGCGCCCTGGCGGGGTGCGACCCGATGTAGGC
>NZ_VIFM01000976.1 GCF_006636215.1 Myxococcus llanfairpwllgwyngyllgogerychwyrndrobwllllantysiliogogogochensis
TCCATAAATTCTCCTGGTGTTAAAGGTCCAGATCGTCCCACATGGGCGATAGAGACACTATACCCGCGTACTATGTAGGGTTCTAACAAGTTCTGTTAAAGCGCCGGAATATTCAGAATCTATCAAGATATTCGGAATTTTAGGGAGAGAAATGGCATTTTACTGGAACTTTCCCGCGCGTCGCGCGGGAAAGGGGGGGGGGTTAATGATCGCGCTGGACTGCAATATGCGCCAGCCCAATCAAGGCTTCGCTCCAGGGCGTGTCTGGGAGGATCTGCAGCGCGGCAATGGCTTTGTCAGCTTCTTCTTCGGCACGCTTCTGCGTCCATTCCAGCGAACCGCAGGTCGCCATCGTTTCCAGCACAGCATCCAGTAGATGGCGGCCGTTGCCT
>NZ_VIFM01000977.1 GCF_006636215.1 Myxococcus llanfairpwllgwyngyllgogerychwyrndrobwllllantysiliogogogochensis
GGAATGCGGTCGTGACCCCGAGCGGCAAGGAGATGATGGCCACCAGCGCCGAGCGCAGGTGCCACAGGAACACCACGCAGACCAGGGCGACCACGACGAACTCCTCCACCAGCTTGGTCGTGAGGTTGTGGATGGCGCGCTCGATCAGCGCACTGCGGTCGTAGGTCGTGACGACCTCGACCCCCTTGGGCAGGCTGTTTTGCAGTTCTGCGAGCTTGGCCTTGACGGCGGCAATCGTCTCCTGCGCGTTCTTGCCCGAACGCAGGATGACGACCCCGCCGGCCACCTCACCTTCTCCATCTAGCTCCGCGATCCCTCGCCGCATTTCCGGGCCGAGCTGAATGGTTGCCACGTCCCCCAGGCGAACGGCAATCCCCCCGCGCGTCACGAG
>NZ_VIFM01000978.1 GCF_006636215.1 Myxococcus llanfairpwllgwyngyllgogerychwyrndrobwllllantysiliogogogochensis
GTAGAGCACCGTGACGGGCCCGTGCTGCTCCGCCCAGCGCCGCGCCGCGATCTGCACCGACAGCTCGAAACAGCCGATGTGCGGCGTCAGGAACACGATGCCCCGGCCGGCCGCCCAGGCACGCTCCACGCATTCGGCGCCCTCCACGCGGCAGGGCGGCGCCTCGGGATGCAGCCAGAGCCGCGGCAGCTCGGCCGCCATGCGGCCCGCATGGGCCACCGCGGAGCGCACGCGCGCGAACGGATAGCCGGCCAGCGCGGCGTTGGCGAGAAAGCGGCGGCGGTACGTGGGCGACGCGAGAAAGGCGATCCAGCCCAGCACCGCGCCCAGCGCGTGGAGCGCCGGCAGGGGCCATCGGGCGAAGAAGCGGAACGCGGGGGGCATCGGTGAC
>NZ_VIFM01000979.1 GCF_006636215.1 Myxococcus llanfairpwllgwyngyllgogerychwyrndrobwllllantysiliogogogochensis
GCGCCACGACGTCATCCAGACGCCAGCCGATGACATCAACCATCGACTTCCCGGTCTGGCCAACGCCAACGATGCGATCGCCGACGCTGATCGCTTTGCTTTTCGCGGCTGGACCGCCCGCCACCAGCGAATTAATGACGGTATAGTCATCATCCATCTGCAGCACGGCGCCGATCCCCTCGAGTGAGAGGCTCATTTCGGTGTTGAACTGCTCGGTATTACGCGGCGACAGATAATTTGTGTGCGGATCGATTTCGCGAGCGAAGGCGGTCATCGCCAGCGAGAAGACATCTTCGCTGTTGGTTTGCGCCAGGCGACGGATAGCAAACTTATAGCGACGGGTTAAGGTGTCGCGGATCTCTTTATCGTCTTTACCCGCCAGCTTCAGGCT
>NZ_VIFM01000980.1 GCF_006636215.1 Myxococcus llanfairpwllgwyngyllgogerychwyrndrobwllllantysiliogogogochensis
GTCCATATCGTGGCGGCCCGCCACGCTGTCGAGAATGTAAGACTCGAGCATGGTATCGAACGCAATCCCGCGCAGCTCAATGTCGTAATTAGCCAAAATGCCGCGATCGTATTTGAGATTTTGCCCGACCTTGAGCACCTTCTCATCCTCCAGCAACGGTTTAAGCAGCGTCAGCACGCGCTCGCGCGGGGTCTGATCCGGCGCATCAAGGTAATCATGCGCTACCGGGACATAGGCGGCCACGCCCGGCTCAACAGCGAATGAAAGACCAACCATGTTGGCGGAGATGTTATCCAGGCTGTCGGTTTCCGTATCAAAGGCAAAGAGCGGCGCCTGCTTCAGCTTATCGATCCAGGTGAGCAGCGTAGCCTCATCAAGGATAGTGACATAA
>NZ_VIFM01000981.1 GCF_006636215.1 Myxococcus llanfairpwllgwyngyllgogerychwyrndrobwllllantysiliogogogochensis
CCCCGCCCTTACGCGGAAGCCCTGTTCAAGGCCAGCGCTGCCCAGCCGGGCGCCGGCCTGGGCAGCACCGTCGCCTGGGTGGACGAACTGGCGGCGATCGCTGCCGACCCACAGGTGCGGCAGCTGGCCGACAACCCGAAGGTCACGCCCGAACAGCTGTTCGACCTGATCGCCGGTGTGGTGCGCGCGCCGCTCTCCGATGCGGCCCGCAACTTCCTGCGCGTGCTCATCGACAACGGCCGCCTCGACGCGCTGCCCGAAGTGGCGGCGCAGTTCCGCGCCCTCGTCAACCGCCAGAGCGGCTCGTCCGACGCGGTCGTCCACAGCGCCTTCCCGATCGATGCCTCCGCCCTGGCGGAGCTCGGCGTCTCGCTGGAGAAGCGTTTCGGCC
>NZ_VIFM01000982.1 GCF_006636215.1 Myxococcus llanfairpwllgwyngyllgogerychwyrndrobwllllantysiliogogogochensis
TGGGCGTGGAAAAGCTCAACTCCATGTGCACGCAGTTCACCGGCGAGGAAAACGCACAGATGTTCGCGCTCAAGGCGGCCTTCGACCCGGCCGGGCTGCTCAACCCCGGCAAGGTGATCCCCACGCTACAGCGCTGCGCCGAGTACGGCCGGATGCTGGTGCGGGGCGGCCGTATCGCACACCCCGACCTGCCCCGGTTCTGACCCCCGCGCGGCGGCCGGCCCTCGGGCGTCAGGGCGGGCCGGGCTCCGCCGGGCCTTCGGGGTGCGTCATCAACCATCGCCGGATGGCGGCCACCGTCTCGCCACTCTGGCGCGTCAGGCGCCCGGCTTCGTCCAGCACCGGCACGGTCGCCGTGCGGTACAGCGCGCCGCCCACCGTCGCCAGCAGC
>NZ_VIFM01000983.1 GCF_006636215.1 Myxococcus llanfairpwllgwyngyllgogerychwyrndrobwllllantysiliogogogochensis
GCGTCGGGCCTGTTCACCGAAAGCAAGATCGACAGGCGCAGATACGGGCTGAGAAACAATGCTTACTCTCAGCAATAGCGCATCCTCTTTTTCCAGTTCATCCCAGGCATTCATCAACTGCGGCGCATCGTTGAAACAAACGTCTTTTATTGCCGTGATTCCCTGCCCGGCAAGTCGGGCCATAAATGCCCGCATTTCTTTTTTTAACTGTGCGGTATCAGACAGCATCTCATCCAATAATGCGATTCTCGCTTCCGCGCTGCACTCTTCAGCGGTAAAGCCATAAAGCTCCACGGCGGCACGGTTCATCCAGCAATAGCTTTTGTCATCGTTAATGGCGACAAACGGTCTCTGCGGGAAAGCGTCATCCAATAGTCTGGCATCAGGCACC
>NZ_VIFM01000984.1 GCF_006636215.1 Myxococcus llanfairpwllgwyngyllgogerychwyrndrobwllllantysiliogogogochensis
GCCCGTCAAGAGCCGCGGCGCCGACGTGATCGGCTGCGCATGGCCGGAAGCGTCGGCGGCGATGAAGAAGGGATAGGGAATTGCGCCCGCGCTGAAGCTGCTCAGGCTGGCCACGTTCCACTGGGCGGTGGCCTTATAGCCATACGACGGGCAGGACGTGGCGGCGTTCCCCGCACTGGCGCACGTGAAATCCAGTTTCCACACCTTGCCGTGCAGATCGCCGGCATAGAGGTGGGTGACCTCCCCGCCCGGTGCGTAGAGCGGCGTGAAATTCACCATCCCCGTCGCCATGGTGGCCGCCAACGCCCGATCCACCGGGAAGGTCAGCTTGAAGTAATTGCTCCCCTCGATCCAGGGGCTCTCCCTGGTCTTGTCCAGCGCGAGCAGGAAG
>NZ_VIFM01000098.1 GCF_006636215.1 Myxococcus llanfairpwllgwyngyllgogerychwyrndrobwllllantysiliogogogochensis
GGCGCCCCCCTCCGCGAAGGGCCTCAACACCGAGGGTTTCCGCCTGTACCGGGCCGGCCGCTACCCGGAGGCCCTGGAGAAGTTCCAGGCCGCCGCCAAGGAAGACCCGGCGTACGCCCTGCCCCGCTACAACGCCGCCGCCACCCTGGGCGTCCTGCGAAAGCAGGGCCGCGTGTGCGAGTACGGCGCCCACCGGGACGTCATCGTCGAGCACCTCTCCCAGGCGGTGAGGCTGGACGCCCGGCGCCTGGCCCGCGCCCGCCAGGACGCCGACCTGGACGGCATTCGCGACACGCTGGGCTGGCAGCGGCTGCTGGGCCGCATCCCGGAGCGCGAGGCGGATGTGCCCTTCCTGCTGCGCACCGTCGCCTGGTACGGCCCGGGCGTCGGCGTCCAGGGCAGCACGCGGGGTTTGCGCTTCCTCACCCGGGGCAGGGCCCTCCTCTGGACCCGCTCCGTGGACGCGGACGGCCAGCTCCAGCGAAGCGAGGTGTCCGGGACGTACTCGGTGACTGGCCGTCAGGTGGAGCTGCGCCTCAAGGGACAGGCACCCCGCACCGGCACGCTGACGGAGGCAGGTGCGCTCACGTTCCCCGAACTCGGAACGTTCACCGACGCGCCCTCGGAATGCGACGCCTGAGACGTCACGCGTCCGAGTGCTGACCAGCCACCACTTGGGATGACGGGGCTCGCACGCCTACAGAAGCCCCACGAGAAGAGCGCTTGGTCCTCACGTGAGAGGACGCCAAGGTGCTCAGCGGGGGCGGACGGGAACGGGCCTCGGCGGGCGTTTCAGGTGGGAGGCCACCAGCACAATGGCGGGGCCCCCACCTCGCTGCTTCAGGCGGCCTTGATCTTCGCGGCCGGAGGAGACAGCGCGTACCACGCCGTCCGGAACGCCTTCAGCTCGCGCAGCCCGGCCGGGTGCCGACCGAGCGCCGGCGCCATGGTGACGGGCAGGCCCAGCTTCTTCTCGATGGCCTTCGCCGCGTTCAGCTCCAGCTTGCGGCGGTTCTCGCACTTCTCGCAGGTGGACTTGGGGCCCACGCGGTTGACGAGAATGCGCTCCACCGGGAGCTTCCTCTCCTTCAGGTACTCCACCACGCGCTCGGTGCGGGACGCGGCCAGCTCCTCGCCGCGGGTGACGACGACGAAGCGCGCCTCGGTGGGAGACGCCAGCGCCTCCTCGAAGCGCTTCGCGTGCTTGATCATCCCCGCGATGTCATCCGCCAGCTCGCCCAGGCCCTTGGCCCGGTGCTTGTTGAGCACGGTGTGCAGCGCGCCCAGCCACGTCTTCGCCGTCTCCGCCAGCTCCACCACGCGCACGGAGTTCACCACCGGCGACGAGTCCACGACGATGCGCTTGAAGCGCTCCTGCACCAGCGCGTCGGTGAGCACGCTCATCGCAGCCAGCTCGTCGATGCCCGGGGGCGCGGACTCCAGCAGGTTGCGCAGGTAGAGCAGATCCGCGGGGACGTCGTTGCCCGCCTTGGGCGCTCCCTCGAAGGCCTTCTCCGCCTTCTCCTTGAGCCGCTTGCGCAGGGCGTTGAACCAACCCGCCATGTCCAGCTCGCGCGCGTACAGGCCCTTGGTGCCCTTCACCTGCGTCTCGGTGTCCGTCAGCCGGCTCTGGAGCACGTCCGACAGCGAGTGCGCCGGATCCGTGGAGATGAGGAGCACCGGCCCCTCCTTCTCCGTCAGCGTCACGGCGGCGGCGGCGGCGCAGGAGCTCTTGCCCACTCCGCCCTGCCCCACGAAGAAGATGAGCCGCGTGGGCGGCAGCGGCGGCGCGGCGATGGGCGGCATGGACGGCGCGCGCACCAGGGCCGGAGGGCCCTCCGCGGCGGCGAACTCCAGCGCCTTCGTCTCCTTGCCACCCGCCCACGCCTTCGCGAACAGGCCCACGCCGTCCAGCCCGCGCGGCGCCACTTCACGACGACCCAGCAGGTGGACCGGCACGGCCTTGTCCAGCGCCTGGAACTTGCGCACGTGCGGCGCCTGCAGACCCCGGCGGCCCTGACACGCGGGACACCCCTCGCGGTCCTCCACCTGGTTGACGACGATCTCCGTCACCGGCAGCCCGCGCTCGCGCAACTGGGTGAAGAGCATGCGCGTCTGCGCCTCGGGAACCGGCTCGGCCAGCGCCACCAGGTGGAAGGCAGTGCGCGCGGGGTCCTTCAAGAGCCCCAGCAGCTTCTCCGCCTTCTGCCCCAGCGCTTCCAGGTAGGTCGGCTCCGCCGCGGCGGCCTCCGCCTTCTTGCCCTTGCCCGTGGACGGAGCCGGCTTGTCACCGCCCGCCTTCACCAGGCCCAGGAACTTGCGCAGCCCCACCGGCAGGTCGAACAGGCGCAGCGTGTGGCTCGTGGGCGAGCAGTCCACGACCACCCGGTCGAAATCCTCACCCTCCAGCAGCGACACCACGTGGAAGAGCCCGACCAGCTCCTCCAGCCCGGGGACGGCCTGCTGATACAGCGAGCCCAGCTCCTCCTCGGAGAAGTGGGTGCCCTTGCCAGCGGCCTTCTTCAGCGCGGGCAGGTAGTCCGCCAGGAACGGCTTGAGCAGCGCGGCCGGCTCCAGCTCCAGGCCCCAGACGCCACCCTCACCCTTGCCCGCCACCAGCTTCGAGGGCTTCGCGGTCAGCTTCTTCTTCAGCAGATCCGACAGGGAGCGCACCGGATCCAGCGAAACGAGCAGCACCCGCTCCTTCGGGACCTCCTCCGACAACCGCAACGCGTACGCCGCCGCGAGCGTGGTCTTACCGACCCCGCCCTTGCCGCCGAAGAAGTGAAGAACTCGCGCGTCGCTCATTGCGTTGTGGCCTTCCTTGTGCCCCCCCGGCGGCACTCTGATGCACACTCCTGATTTGCCGAGAAGAAGGCGTCGGAGTTTGCCCGGTGCGTCGACCTGTACGGCCGGGCCATCCCTGTGGGTGGGAGTCGACCACAGAATCCCTTGTCCAGAGGTCAAAAGTCAAGAATTGACGCGGGGTTTCGCGGAGGGTCGGCCCCTCTCGGCACCTCCTGCCAAGGCCTTCTTGACCGCCCCTCCGAGCCGCTCCAACAGCGCGGAATCCGGAGGGGATTTCCTACCCGTCAGGTCAGCGAGCGACCAGGTTGTGGGCGCTCAGGGGGCCATCGCCTCCCTGTCCGCCCAGCGGCCCGTTGTCACGCGAGGGCCCGCCTTGCTGAGTGCGCGCCTCCGCCGCATAGCGATTGAGCTTGTTGTAGAGCGTCTTCTCGCTCACCCCGAGCACCTCCGCCGTGCGCGCCTTGTTGTTGCCATTGCGCTGGAGGCTTCCCAGGATGTACTCGCGCTCCACCGCGTCCAGGCTCAGGCCAAAAGGCAGGCGGAACGTGTGTCGTTCCGGGCCCTTGCCCGCCATGTCCGGCGGCAGGTGCTCCCGGGTGATCAGCTCCCCGTCGCAGAGGATCACCGCGCGCTCCACCGCGTTGCGCAGCTCGCGGATGTTGCCCGGCCACTCGTAGTTCTTGAGCACCTCCATGGCCTCCGGGTGCACCCCGGACACGCGCTTGGCCGAGTCCCCGCGGAACTTGTCCACGAAGTGCTGGACCAGGATGGGCACGTCCTCGCGGCGCTCGCGCAGGGGCGGCAGGTGGATCTGGAACACGTTGAGGCGGAAGTAGAGGTCCTCGCGGAACCGCCCGTTCTTGATCTCCTGCTTCAGGTCGCGGTTGGTGGCGCACAACACGCGCACGTCCACCTCGAGCTCCACCTTGCCACCCAACCGGCGCAGGCGGCTCTCTTCCAGCACGCGGAGCAGCTTGGCCTGCAGGTCGATGGGAATCTCTCCCAATTCGTCCAGGAACAGCGTGCCGCCGTGGGCCAGCTCGAACACGCCCGGACGGCGCTGATCCGCGCCGGTGAAGGCGCCGCGCTCGTGGCCGAAGATCTCCGATTCGATCAGCGTGGCGGGGATGGACGCGCAGTTGATGGCGATGAAGGGCTTGTCGCGGCGCAGGGACAGGTTGTGGACGGCGCGGGCCACCACCTCCTTGCCCGTGCCGGACTCGCCGCTGATGGACACGCTGGCCTTGGACGGGGCCACCTTCTCCACCAGCTCGATGACCTTGCGCATGCCCGCGGACTGGGCGATCAGGTCCGAGGAGCCCAGTTGCTTGAGGCGACGGCGCAGCGTCTGCACCTCGCGCATCGTCTCCTTCTTCTCCAGCGCGCGGTCGATGCAGACCTTGAGGCGCGCGGTGTCCAGCGGCTTGACGATGAAGTCATACGCACCCTCGCGGATGGCCTCCACCGCCGCGTCGATGGTGCCGCGGCCCGTGAGGAACACCACCGGACAGTCCGGCAGCTCTTCCTTGAGGTTGCGCAGCAGCCACAGTCCGTCGGTCTCCGGCATCGCCAGGTCCGACAGGACGACGTCCGGTCGAAACTCTCCAGCCTTGCGCAGGGCATCGTGCCCGTCGAAAGCCGTCTCGACCTTGTGCCCCCAGGTGCTGAGCATTTCCGCCAGCGCCTCGCACGTGTCGCGTTCGTCGTCCACGGCCAGGATTCGTGCGCTACCCAAGATGAAGACCTCCGGTACTGCGTCGTGACGCGAATGGGGGATGACTCTGAAGGAGAAGCCTGGCGCCCGGTACAGCCCTCAAGCGCGAGGAAAGATGAGCCGGCAGGAACCACCTCGGACATGGAGGTCCACTCCCAGCTGGGCACAGCGCAGCCCCAGGGCCGCCACCACGTCCGCGTGCTCCGGAGCGCTGTCGCCCCCGGTGTCCTCCACCTCCAGCACCGCCACCGAGCCTTCTCCTCGCACCGTGACGCGCACCGAGCCCCCGCCCTCGGCCCGCCGGAAGCCCCGCAGCAACGCCTGGATGACGAAGAAGCCCAGCTCCGAGGTGTCCGCCAGGCGGACCAGCACGCCCGCCTCCACCGCCACCTGCACCGTGGCCCGACGCTTGCGTCCCTCGTGAGCCACCACGCCCAGCGCCCGCGTCGTCGCGTCCGACAGGTCCACTTCGCCCGCCGTGCCGCCCCGGGTCACGATGAAGTCGGAGAACTGCCGCAGGATTCCGTCCACGCGCTGGATCTGCTCACGCAGCGCCTTGAGGTTCTTCTCCTGCGACGGCGGCACCTGCCCGGTCTCCGCCTTCAGCTTCTCCGACAGCACCTCCAGGTGGATGGCCATCGCATTGAGCGGGTTGCGGACGTCGTGCAGCAGGCTGTCCATCAGCGTCTGCACGGCGCCATAGCGGGCAGCGCCCACCACGGGATCCGTCGCTTCCTGGGCACGCACCACGCTACTGGACACAGCCGTCGAGCTAACCAACGGAAACTCCTCGGGTTTTTCGTCTCCCTCTCCCGCCGCCACCCCACCGCCGGCAAGAGTTAGGGAGCCTGTTCCACAACGTCAACCCTGGGTCGGTAATTCTTGCCGGAAACGGCAAATTCCCGAGTGGAGTCAATGGCTTGGACAGGCTCCGGAGTGTTGTCCGGATGACGCTTCCCGAAGGCTTCCAGCAGGCGCTTCAGGTCGAGGACGCGGGAGGGCGCGCGGCCTCACCCAGGCCGACGAGCTCCAGCTTGAGCTGGGAGGCCACCTCGAAGATGCGGGGGTCCCGATAGAACTCGCCGAAGACGATGCGGACGAGGCCCGCGTTGGCGATCAGCTTGAAGCACGGCCAGCAGGGGCTGGCGGTCGTGTAGATGGTCGCTCCATCAATGGCCACGCCGTTGGTGGCGGACTGGATGATGGCGTTCGCCTCCGCGTGCACCGTCGCCACGCAGTGTCCGTTCTCCATCATGTGGCCCACGTCGTCACAGTGCGGCAGGCCGCGGATGGAGCCGTTGTAGCCGGTGGACAGGATGGTTCGTCCACGGACGATGACGGCCCCCACGTGCTTGCGATCACACGTGGCCCGCGTCGCCACCTGCTTGGCGATGTCCATGAAGTACTGATCCCACGAAACACGTCCCGACATCCGCTCGCCTCCTGGCCCGGGCAGATGTAGCGCGCAGCGGACGGCTGTCGACAAAAAGGCGGCTCAGCGCCCGGCGGCGTGAGCGACGCCTCCCTCGCCAGGCAGGCTGCGTTCCAACAAGCGCCCGAAGCCCTTGGCCTGCAGGAACTGTCGCACCTTGGTGCTGGGCGCGGCGAACGTCTCGCCGGGCATGGGCACGTCGAAGCTGTAGCTCTCCTCACGCACCGCGAAGTCCACCTGCGCCGTGCGGTAGCCCTCCACGATGGCCAGCAGCCGGCCCGACTCCAGGCTGAAGATGCCGCCGCCCGACGCGCCGTAGCCGATGGGCGCGTCCGTCTTCACCATCCTCGGACGCCGGGACTCCCGGTCCCACTCCACCTGGGACAACATGCCGCCGGACAGCGACAGCGCGCGGCCATACGGCGACGCCGCCACGACGACGTCCTCGCCCAGCTCCAGCTCCGCCTCGTCCGCCAGCTCCACCGCGGGCAACGCCAGCCCCGGCACCTTCACGAGCGCCAGGTCCAGGTCTGGCACCTGACCGGTCGCCACCACCTGGCCCACGTGCGACTCCACGTCCGCGCGGCGGTCCACCAGCACGTTCAGCGTGGGGGCTTTCAGGTCGTCCATCACCACCGCGTGCGCATTGGTGATGACCCACGCGACCACGCCCTCCGCGCTCCGCTCGGAGCCCACCACCACGCCAGAGGCCGTGCGCCTCACCTTGTCCGCCTCCGTGATTTGCAGGCGCACGTTGTGAGGGAGGATGCGGCGCACCATCTCCTTGCGCGTCGGCCTCGACGGCTCCGGTGTGGATACCCGCACCACCTCCGGCGGCGCCTGAGGCACGGGAGCGCTGGCGGGGGACGCGGGCGCACCGGCACACGATGCGAGGGCGAGCAGGGCGACGGGGGCGCCCAGGAGGAAGCGGGTCATCGACTCTCCGGGATGAAGGACGGCGCTGAGACTGCGAACTCGCTTGCGACGCCCATCTTCCCCACGCCCCATCCTCATTGGAAAGCAGGCGCCCTGCAGGGGCCGGTCGCCTGCCCGCCCGGCCTCAGGCGTAGCGCTTCTTCATCAGGAACAGGATGGCGTCCTTCGCGCAGTACTCGCAGTAGCCGTAGCGCTCCGCCATCGTCTTCAGCGTGCCCTGCACCTGCGTCTGCTCGCGCGTCGACAGCTGGTTTCGGTCCTCGGAGAGGTACTTGAGGACGTTCTCCTTGTTCTTGCGCAGCACCCGCTTGCGCTCCTCGAAGTAGTGGTCCCTCAGGCGCTTGAACATGTCCGGGAAGATGCGCGGGTAGTCCATCGCCAGGTCTGGATTGTCCAGCCGGTGCGCGCCGATGGAGGAGATGAGCCCGCGGCGGAACTCGGAGACCTCTTCTCCGCGCGGCATGACGATGGCTTCCACCTCCTGCATGCGCTGCTCGTCGGGCTTCTCCATCTCGCCGGTGATGCGGTTGCGCATCTTCTCGCCGCGCACCCAGTGGCTGACGCCCTGGATGTAGCGCTCCACCAGCTCGCGATACTGGCCCTCGGAGACCAGGCCCATGGACTCACGCACCTCGGTGTCCACGCGGTCCAGGTACTCCGCCTCCGCCACGCGCACGAACTCCTCATGGTCGTGGTAGCCGTCCACCACTTCCTGGAGCAGGAACTCGTAGACGCTCTTGTCCTTGCAGATGGCCTCCAGCTCCTCGAGCACCGCCAGGCCGTTGAGGCACTTGTAGTCGGGGTTCTGCGCGGCGTTGAACAGCGCCGTCTTGATTTCGCGCGCGCTCGCGCCCACGCGCCCCTCGTAGTTGGGGTACGCGTCCGACTCGGTGAACAGCTCCTCGCGCAGCTTCCTCAGCTCCTTGGTGTTGGCCAGGCTGAGCCGGTCCGGCGGCGCGCCCTCCTCGTACAGGTGCAGCTTCTCCACCGGCGTGACGTGGTCGATGAGTTCCTTCACATCGCTGGGATAGCGGTCCGGAATGGGCTTCTTCAGGCGCGTGAGCACGGCCCACATCGCTGCCAGCTCCGTCGCGTGGGGCGCCACGTGTTTGCCCACCGTCGTCGCGGACACCTGCGCGTCGTAGATCTGCTGCTCGGTGCGGTAGCGGCGCAGGTAGGGCACGCGCACCAGCTCGATGCGCCCCTTGAACGACGCGAAGTCCGGCAGCTCCTTGAAGGCACCCAGGTGTTTCTCGTTGGACGACGCGATGAGCACCTCGTCCAACTGGAGCACGAACGGCTCCAGCGGCACCTCGCTCGTCTCGCTGAACCCCAGCAGGTACTTGAACGCCTCCAGCGGGCGCTTGAGCAGGTCCGCGTACTCGATGAGGCCCCGGTTGGCGTGGACGAGCGGCCCGTGTGGTTCGAACAGGACGGTGCTGTGCAGCGGCGCGGGCACGTTGAGCTGGGTGCGGTCCGCGGTGATCTGCTGGACGACGGCGTCCACGCTCATCTGCGGCTCCACCGTCACCGTGGCCACCTGGTAGCGGCGCGACACATAGAAGCGCTCCACCTGGACGTGGCGCATCACCTTCAGCCAGTCGCCGTTGTACGAGTTGAGCAGCGCCGTGTAGATGCGGCGGCACTTGGAGCACAGCTCTCCGTCCCGCACGTAGTCGGACAGGATGTAGTCCCCCGACTCCCCGTCCCCGGTGCCCAGCCCCTTCTTCTTCAGGGCCGTCTCCAGCACCTTGCGCCGCTCGCCCGGTGGCATGGCGAACATCGGATGATCCCGCAGCTCGCACGGCATGCGCAGGTCGATGTTCTCCGCGTCCAGATGCGCGAAGGTCGTCAGCTCCCCGTTGCCGTCCGTGCGCTCCCCGAAGCCAATGGAGCCCTTGATGAGCTTCTCCGAGGGGAACACCCAGGCGATGCGGTAGAGCGCCCCCTGCGGCAGCCAGGAGTACGTCTCCATGCCGGCCTTGAGCGCGTTGACCAGCGTGGACTTCGCGCTGCCGTTGGGGCCGTGCAGGAAGATGAGCTTGTTGATGCGGCCGGCGCGCACGAAGTTGCCGAGCACCCGGTAGATGGCGTTCTGCACCTCCTCCTGCCCCGCCACCCGGCCGTCCCGCCCGCTGCCCTCCGTGTTGAAGACCTTGAAGCGGCGAATCGTCCCCGTCGGATGCGGCACCGTCTCCGTGCCGAAGTGGTCCATCACGTCCCGGAGGTACTGCGCCGCGTTCCGCGCCTGGGCGCGCGGATCGTTGATGAAGAGCGACAGGTACTCCTCGAAGGACAGGATCGAACGGTTCTTGACGAAGTCGGCGTTCACCTGCGTGCCCACTTCCTGCAGATAACCCTTCGCGTCCACGGTGGCTCTCCTCGTACGGGTCAGTTCTCTCTAGTCACGGGCCCGGCGCTCCGCAGCCTCCGTTGGCCTCCCCAAGACCTTTCCGCCCGGCCTGCTGGAAGTCCAGGCCCCTTTGCCGTCATGTCGTCCAGCCCACGGGCTCGGGCAGCCGGTTGCCCTCCAGGGAAGAGAGTGGCCGGGTTGGACTTTTCGCCCGACATCGTGCGGGGTTCCAGGGTTTTGCCAGGAGCCGACCGGAGGCGAGCGGGCGCGCTGGGTGTAAGCATACTCGCGTGGGGGCCGGGGGTGAGATACGGTCCGGACCTTCTCTTCGGTGCCCACCCGGAGTCCAAACACGATGCACAAGGAGCCCATCATCGGCATCGACCTCGGCACGACGAACTCGTGCGCGGCGATCGTCGAGGAGAGCGGGAACGTGAAGCTCATCCCCTACAAGGGCGGTGAGTACACCATCCCCTCCATCTTCGCGATTGACGACAAGGGGAACGAGCTCATCGGCTACGAGGCCAAGCGCCAGTGGCAGCTCAACCCGCGCAACACCGTCTACGGTGCCAAGCGATTGGTGGGGCGCACGTTCGGCAGCGACGTCGTGGAGACGATGAAGAAGGTCGTGGCGTACAACCTGCGCCCCGGCAAGAAGAACGAAGTCACGCTGGATGTGGGCAAGAAGGAGTTCACCCTCCAGGAAGTCAGCGCGAAGATCCTCGGGAAGATTCGAGAGGTCGCGTCCAACTACCTGAAGATGCCCATCAAGCGGGCGGTGGTGACGGTCCCCGCGTATTTCAATGACAGGCAGCGCCAGTCGGTGAAGGACGCCGGCAAGCTCATCGACCTGGACGTCGTGCGCATCATCAACGAGCCCACCGCGGCGGCGCTCGCGTACGGCGTGGGCAAGGGCCTGAAGCAGAAGGTCGTCATCTACGACCTGGGCGGCGGCACCTTCGACGTCTCCATCATCGAAATCCGGGACCGCGTCTTCGAGGTGAAGGCCACCGGCGGCGACGTCTTCCTGGGCGGCATCGACTTCGACAACGCCATCATCCACCACGTCCTGAAGGACTTCGCGGCCAAGACGGGCATCGACCTGGCCACGGACCCGGTGGCGATGCAGCGCATCAAGGACCTGGCCGAGCGCACCAAGATCGACCTGTCCGCGCGCGACGAGGTGCCGTTCAACATCCCCTTCATCACGATGACGTCCCAGGGCCAGCCCCTGAATATCGAGATGAAGTTCACCCGGAAGATGCTGGAGCAGCTCACCAACCACCTCGTGGACCGCACGCTGCAGATGGTGGCGCGGGTGCTGGTGGATTCGGGGCTGTCCACCAAGGACATCGACGAGGTCATGCTGGTGGGTGGGCAGACGCGCATGCCCGTCGTCCAGGACCGGCTGACCAAGTTCTTCGGCAAGCCGCCCAGCAAGGGCGTGCACCCGGACGAGGCCGTCGCCATCGGCGCGGCGCTCTACGCGCACTCGCTCCAGGACGACACCAACCTGCGCATCCAGCTGCTCGACGTGATTCCCATGGCCATTGGCCTGGAGAAGGCCGGCGGCGCCTTCCACGTCGTCTTCCCGCGCAACGCGCCCATTCCCAACGCCAAGCAGCTGCTGGCCACCACCAGCATGGACAACCAGACCGAGCTGGCCATGCGCATCTTCCAGGGCGACCACGAGATGGTGGTGCGCAATGACATGCTCGGCGAGTTCACCTTCTCCGGCATCCAGCAGGCCCGCGCCGGCGGCGTGCAGGTGGAAATCACCTTCGATGTGAACATCGAAGGCATCCTCACCATGCGCGCCAGGGACCCGGCCACCGGCCGGGAGATGAACACCACCGTGCGAGTGACGCAGAGCTGAGCGCTCCGCCGTCCCCTACCGGGACGGCAGCGCCGCCAGTCCCTGCTCGCGCGTCTCCTCACGCTTCTCCGACACGACGAACGGCGTGGAGTCCTCGGGCGTCACGTCCCGGGGCCCCTCGCCGCGCAAGAGTTCGAAGACGGTGAGCGACGTCGTCGCGCCGTGCAGCACCTGCTCTCCCTGCGGCGCGTAGACGAAGGCCTCCCGGGCGCGCTCACGCGTCCTGTCGCTGAGGAGCACCTGCCCTCGCCGGGCCAGGCCCGCGAGCTTCGAGGCGGTGTTCACCACCTCGCCCAGCACCGTGTAGTCGAGCCGCCCGGACGCCTTCGCGCCGATGCTCCCGGCGACGAGGTCTCCCGAGTCCAGGCCCATGCAGACGCCGTGCGCGTAGGGCGCATGCGCGCCGCCGCGAGTGGCCAGGGTCTCCAGTTGACGGCGGATGGACAGACACGCCTCCAGCGCCTGGTCCACGTGCCCAGGTCCGCGGAACACGGCCATCACCGCGTCCCCGACGAACTTGTCCACCGTGCCACCGCGCGCGAGGATTTCCGGGACAATGGCCTCGAAGTTGGCGTTGAGCCGGCGCAGCGACTCCGGGGGCGCCTGCTGGCTGAGCACGGGCGTGAAGCCATCCACGTCGATGAAGACGACGGTGCCCTCCACCCACTCGCCCGACATGTCCTCCGTGCCCTGCAACATCGGAGGAATCCGCTCCAGCACGCCGCCGGGGACGAACATGCGCAAGAGGCCGTTCTCCTCCGTGTATCGCACCGTGCGGCGCAGCTCGCGCACATGCTTGAGCGTCTTGATGAGCGTCGCCTCCATGTCCGGGAAGTCGATGGGCTTGGTGATGAAGTCGAAGGCCCCCCGGTTCATCGCCGTGCGCAGGTTGCTCATGTCCCCGTACGCGGAGACGATGACCACGCGAGTCAGGGAGCTGACCTCGCCCACGCGGGACAGGAAGGTGAGCCCGTCCATCCTCGGCATGTTGATGTCGCAGAGCACCACTTCGGTGTCGGGATTCTGGCGCAGCTCCTCCAGCGCCTCCTCGCCGTCCGACGCGAAGAGGAACTGGTACACGGAGCGGCGGATCTGCTTGCGGAAGCTCTGCTCCATCAGCACCGCGACGTCCGGCTCGTCGTCCACCACCAGCACCTTCGCCGGCCGTGACGGACGCCCCGCCTCCACCCGCGCGATGAAGTCCGAGGACAGCTCGTGCGCGGACTGGTAGCGCCGCGAGGGCTCCACGTCGAGCGCGCGCGCGAAGAAGGCATCGACCTCCGTGCCCAGGCCGGGCACCAGCGTGGACGGCGACACGGGGGCCGGAGGCACGTTGCCCAGCCGCAGCTGCCGCAGCGACTCCAGGGGGAACGGGTGCTGGCCGGTGAGCGCGCGGTAGGCCACCACGGCCAGGGCCCACAAGTCACAGCGGTGGTCCAACCGGGGCGACAGGCCGCGCAGCTGCTCGGGGCTCATGTAGCGCGGCGTGCCCGCCATCTCCTCGTCCGGATGAGGCTGAGCGTCGCCTCCCTGCGTCAACAGGGCGAGCCCGAAGTCGAGCACCTTCACCAGCTCCCCCGCCGTGCTGCGCGAGAGGAAGAGGTTGGCGGGCTTGAGGTCCCGGTGGATGACGCCCGCGGCGTGCGCGGCGGTGAGCGCGCGGGAGGCCTGCGTGAGCAGCCGCTCCACCATGGCGAGCGACAGCCTTCCGCGCCGGTTGAGCAGCGCCTCCAGGTCCTCGCCTTCCAGCAGCTCCATGACGATGTAGGGCTCGTCACCGGAGAGGTCGCAGTCATGGACCTGGATGACGTGTGGACTCTGGAAGCGGGCGATGGCCTGCGCTTCCCATTCGAACTGGCGCAGCGCGTGGGGGGTGGGCGCGCAGTGGCTCGCCATCAGCTTGAGGGCGACCAGGCGCTGGAGCTTGGGATCCCTTGCCACCCACACGGTGCCCATTCCACCGCCCCCGAGCACCCGCTCCAGGACGTATCGCCCGCCGATGACGCGTGGCTGAGACATGTCGTGTTCGTTCATGTTTGTTCGCCCCGAGCGGCGGGATGATGGCACATGGGGTCCACACCCGGTACCCCATCCCGGTCCCTCCCTACCCAAGCGGACGGGCCACCTCGTGCGAGGTGGAGATGCGGCGCGTGATAGCGTGCCGGCCCCGTTCCCCTGACACGACTTGCACCTCCCTACCCGTGGAGGCGTCCATGCACGAAGCGATCAAGCCCCCTCTTCCTCCTCTTCCCCACGCCGCCAGCGACGACGAGCCCGCTCCCGCGCCGCCGCACATGCCGGACGGGACCACCTACCCCGGCCTCGTCGTGCATCCGGGCCTGCGCCCGGGCATGCCGCGCAACGCGATGACGTCCGATCGGACGCCGTACTCAAAAGAGCCGCTGAAGGTGCTCGCCGGCAAGCTGCCGCCGGATCTGCATGGACATGTCTTCGTCGCGGGCCCCAGCGTCCATGCGGGCTCGCCCGCGCTGGCCTCGGATGGGCTGGTGCTGCGGCTCGACTTCGACGGCGCCGACGCGACCTTCAGCTCCGCCATCATGGAGACGCCGTCGTACTACGCGCGGGAACCGGTGAACGATGGAGCGACTTCTCGCGGCCCCATCACCCGTTACCTCAACGAGTTCCGTGAGACGACGCTCTCCGACGTGAGCATCGCGCTGGGCGCGCAGGAGGCCCCCAACACGGCGCCGTTCCTCGTGGAGGGTGAGAACATGTTGCTGGTGACCACGGACGCGGGGCGCCCGTGGGCCATCCACCCGATGACGCTCAAGGCGTACACGCCGCTCGGCTATCTGCGCGAGTGGAAGCCCGCCATCCCCACGCCCTGGGCCTTCCCGCTGCTCCAGAGCACCGCGCACCCCGCGTTCGCGCCCGAAGTGGCGGAGCCCATCTCTCCCCGGGAGACCGAGTCCCAGCAGAAGCCTCGCCTCTTCTTCACCAACCACGCCCCCAAGTGGCCGCTCGGCGAAGGCTGGACGCACCTGTCGAGCTGGGACACGTGGGAGAACCGGCTGCACCACTGGGCACTGATGGACGCGGCGACGGGCAATCCGGTGGTCGCCCAGTCGCTCCATCAAATCGCCGTCACGCGCGACTACGTCGTGTTGCTCGACAGCAACTTCCCCATCAACTTCTGGACCATCGCGGTGCAGGCGGCGCTGCCGGGGATGACGCGCGTGCAGCGACTGGTGGACAGATTCACCTCCGAGCGCGCGTACCCGCAGGCGGTGTTCTGGGTGGTGAAGCGCTCGGACCTGCGGCCCTCTCCCGGCACGCTGTCGCGGGACGACCCGCCAAGGATTCCGGCGCATCGCTTCCAGTCCGGCGGGGGTGGCCTGCACTTCGCGGCGCGCTACGAGAACCCGGACGACGTCATCACCCTGGTCGCGGGACACTCGCCGTCCGAGGACCTGTCCCACACCATCAAGGAAGGGGACCTGCTCATCAATGGCCGCCGGGCGGAGGCCTACCAGGAGGGCATGCCCACGGCGGTGCCGGTGACGCGCAGCTCGCTGGGGGTGCACCGCATCGACATGCGCAACCGGCGCATCGAGTCGCGCCTGCACTCGCACGACAACTTCACCTGGGGCCTCACCGTCTTCTCCAACGCGGGCCTCGTCAACGGAGAACTCGAGACGAACCTGCGGCTGTATCTGCGGCAGAAGTGGCGCTCGCCCACGTCCGACAACAGCGACGGGGCGGAGCCGAACTGGGTCATCCCGGATGACGAACTGGCCATCTACTTCAACTCGGATGGGTTCGCGGCGGACATGGTCCCCGAGTACGTCTACCAGCTCTACAAGCCCATCGTTGGAGACAAGAGCGGCCTGCCCATCCAGGAAGGCCGGGCCGCGAGCTTCTTCAAGTTCTACGTCAAGTCGGGTCGCTTCGACGGCTACGTGTTGCCCACGGGCTGGTTCGGCTTCGCGCCGCAGTTCGTGCCCAGCATCAAGCTGCCGAAGGTGCCGTACTGGAAGGGCTACGTCGTGGCGCTGGTGGTCTCCGACCCGACGCCGGACCTGCCTGCCGACTCCACGGGTGACGAGGTGTGGATCTTCGACTCGGAGAACATGAGCAAGGGGCCCATCTGCCGGCTGGGCAGCAAGTACTTCGACGTGGGCATGACGTTGCACACCACGTTCCTTCCGCCAGGGCTGGGGGAGATCCTCGACGGCCACGTGCCGGATAATGCGGGCCCGCAGTACTGCGTGGACGTTCGCGAGGACTACAACGTGGACGCGATGGAGAAGACGTACGCGGAGTGGCTCCCGGGACTGTTCCCCCGTGTCCCGCGCGTGCTCTTCACGCCGTGGAGGCTGGGAGTGAGGTGGGCGCTCAACTTCCCGAAGCTGCGCAAGGTGTTCGAGGAAGACGTGTTCCCGAACTTCCCGCGCCAGCGCCCGCGGTCGCCTCCGGGCGGGGGCGGCAAGAAGGACTGAGCGTCACTTCGCCGGGAGCATCCCGGAGTCCGCCATCTCGAAGTCTCCCTCGGGGGAGACGAGGACAGCTCCCCCGAAACAGGAGATGTAGAGGCGTCCGTCGGCGAGCCATCCAGAGCCCTGAGGAGCACCGGGGAGCTGTCGCCAGGGCTCCACGTCGAAGGTCTCGCCCTGGGCAAACACCCGGTACAGTCGACCCGTGTTCCCTCCGAGGTGGGCCAGTCCTGTCGCGACGATGATGTGCGGCCCCAGGCGATGGATGCCAACCACATGGGTGTAGAGGATGTGCGTTTCGGTGGCGTCGTCCCGCTGGTGAACGAGTTCGCCACCCCACTCTCCCCGACTGGCACCCAGCAGATATCCGTCCGAGACACGCAGGCCGCATTGGGGCCGCTGGTTTCGCTTCTTCACCCGAGAAGGATATTCGCCCATGTCGAACACCTCGGCGGAGTAGGTCCGTTGCGCGAGGAAGACCGCGGGGAGTTCATCCGGGCCCAGGTCGAGAAACGGACGGGAGGTGGCCGTCAGGGATGCGCCCGCATGCTCATGGGCGAAGAACACGGAGTTGGTCCTCCCCGCCGGATACTCTTCCTCGCCCCGGATGACCCGAACGGCCTGGCTGGCCGCCTCCTTCACGGGCGGATACCAATGCCTCGCCGCGATGCGCTCGAGCGACTCGATGGCTCGCTCCGCGTAGAGCAACCCGAGAGCGCGGGCCGAGGCATGGACACGGCGCCAGTCCGGGCCATCCTCGAGCTGCGCGATGAGCGCATCGGTGGCCTCCGCGTATTGGATGAGGCCGAGCGCGAGGGCCGCGGTGATCCTCATGTCCCAGCCTTCGCTGGCCAGATGCTCGACGAGGACACCCCCCGCGTGGCGCGCGTGCGGGCCAAGCTCCGCGAGATCCCGCACCGCGAAGTCATCGTACGGCCGCTGCGCCAGGCGCTCGATGAGTTCTTGAACCCTGGCGGAGTGAGCTCCATCGACCCAGGTACCGAAACCCCGGAGGAATGCACTCACTCGGCCTGACGGGGTTGAGCCCAAATCCATACCTCCCAGGGGAAAGCCTCTCGAAAACCTATCACCCCCGAGTTCCGCGCGAGCCCCGCGGCGTGGTGACTCCTCGCATCACTCCCGTGCCATGACGGTACGGGTGGCGTCCTCGAAGAGCGTGTCCGGCACGGAGGCCAGGACTTCATCACGGCGTCCCTCGACCCAGGCCCAGCGCGCGCCCAGCTTCGTCACCAGGCCCAGGGTTCCACCGCGAAGCCGTGCGATGAAGTGCCGCGCCTGACCCTTGCCGCCATCGAACCGCCACAGCACCGCGTCGAGTTCCGGCGGCGGAGTGTCCGTCGCGAGCAATGGAGCGATCGCGGCCTGGCACTCGAGCCGGAGGATGCGCGCGTCCAATTCCACGAGGAAGTCGTGCACGCTCAAGTCGCCGCGCGTCTCCGCCTCGCGCAGGTACTTCACCACCCGAGCCACCGCCGCGGTGAGGTGGACATACGTGTCCTTGCCCCGACACAGGGCCGCCGCCGCGCCCGCTGTGCGCCGGGCCACCGCGAGCGCTTCCGACTCCTTGGGCTCGGAGCGGGAGTCCGCGATGAGCCGGTGGTAGGCGCGGCCCGCGTGGCTGGTCAGTTGCTTCTGATGCCCGAGCGAGAGTGACTCCTGCGGCGTGAGGCGCGACGGCTTCGCGAGGAAGTCACGCACGTGGTCCAGCACGCGTCGTGCGACGGCCTCCTCGAACCGGTCAGCGAGGTGCGGCGCGACGAGCGAGGAGAACCACAGCCCCAGTTCCACCTGCCCCGCAGCCGGACAGACAGGGCGCGGCCCCCCAAGCGCCCACGGCCCGGCGGGCCGGTCCTCCGGGCTCGCGGCCTGGAGCGCCGCCTTCAGTATGATGTGACAGTGGGCCAACTCGTCGACCGCCGCCATGCACGCGCTCCTCCGTGGCCTGATTCTCGGGCACACGCGCCCCGCCCTCAATCTCCGCGTGAGCGCAGGGTGACGATGTGGGCTGCCCCGTCGCCATCGAGGTCCGAAGCAGACCCGGCCCCAGCACGAAGCTCACGCCTCCGTGCGGCGATACGGACTCACGCGCCGCCATCGAGACCTGAAGCCGCTCCGCCGCCTCGTCAGCACGAGGCTCACGCCTCCATGCGGCGATGCGGGCTCAGGCCTCCGCCATGACCGTGTCGACGATCTTCGCGGAGCACAACACCGCGGGCAGTCCCGCCCCCGGATGCGTCCCCGCACCCACGAGGTAGAGCCGGTCCACGTCCTCGCTCTTGGCCTGGGCTCGGAGGAACGTGGTCTGCATCAGCGTGGGCGCGAAGCTGAACGCCGCGCCCCGGAACGAGCGCAGGTCATCCCGGAAGTCCTCCGGCGTGAAGACCCGCGACGTCACCAACTCCTGCTCCAGTCCCGGCAACACCGTGCGCGACAGCCGGGCCGCCAGCTTGCGACGGAAAATCTCCGCCCTCGTCTTCCAGCTCGAGCCGTCTCCCAGGTGCGGCACCGGCGCCAACACGTAGAACGCATCGTGGTCCGGAGGAGCCAACCCCACATCCGTCGCCGTGGGGCGATGGAGGTACAGCAGCGGGTCCTCGGAAGGCAGCCCCGGCCCGGCCAGTCCGGAGAACATGCCCTTGAAGTCGCGTCCGAACAGCAGCGTGTGGTGCGCGACCTCTGGATACCGACGCCGCGTTCCGAAGTACCAGAGGAACACGCTCATCGAGTACCGCGCCTGCTGGATTCGCGTGTCCGTCCAGTGACTGCGCACGTGCCTGGGAAGCAGATAGCGATACGTCCACGCCGCGTCCGCATTGGACACCACGGCCTCGGCGGGAAGCCACGAACCATCCCCGAGCCGAACCCCCGTGGCCTTGCGCCCCTCCACCGTGATTTCCGACACCTCGCTGCCGTAGCGAACCTCGCCCCCCAGCGACTCCAGCAGGGACACCATTCCCCGCACCAACGCCCCCGTTCCTCCCACCGGAAAGAACGCACCCCAGCGCCGCTCCACGAACTGGATGGACGTGTACACCGCGCTCGCGGGCGAGAAGGGACTGCCACCGATGAGGAGCGGATGGAAGCTCAGCGCCTGCCGCAGTCGCTCGTCCTTCACGTGACGCGACACCAGCCCATACATGCTCCGGAAGGCTTCATCGCGCACCAATGCCGGAGTGAACGGCGCGAGGCTGAGCACGTGCGGTACCGGCGCACTCATCAGCGGGCCGATGCCCGCTTCGTACATCCGCTCGACACGGGCACTGAGCGACAGGTAGCCCGCCTCGTCTCCAGGCGAGATGCGTCGCACGGACTCCAGCATCGCCTCCTTGTCCGTGTGGTAGTCGAACGTGACGCCGTCCGGAAAACGCATGCGGTACAGCGGCGTCACCGGCTTGAGTTCCACGTGGTCCGCCAGCTTCCGTCCCGCCAGGGCCCACAGCTCCTCGAGCAGGTGCGGACAGGTGATGACAGTAGGGCCGGCATCGAAGGTGAACCCGTCCTGCTGGAAGGCATGGGCCCGACCACCAGGTCCATCCCTCCGCTCCAGGACGGTGACTCGCCAGCCTCGCGCGGCCAGTCGGACCGCGGCCGCCAGCCCTCCAAAACCACTTCCGATGACGAGAACGCGCCTGCCGTCCCGCCGCGTGTCGAGCTCCACCCTGGCCGAAGGTCTCATCACCGTGGAGGTTCCATGGCACACCCGGGCCGCGCGCTCCACTCCGGCGAGCAGGCAACCCTCCTGGTGAAGCGACCGGGCGCTGTTGCGAGCCTGGGGGTGCACAGCTAGCCTCCCCCATCCAAGGGGGGTGCCGCGCCCCTGCGCGCACGGGTTGAGCAATGATTGAGGTTCCTGGCTACCGCAGCGACAGAGCGCTCTCCTCCTCCGGCTCCTTCCAGCTCCTTCGCGCCACGCGCGCGGAAGATGGTGCCCGGGTCACCCTGAAGGTCGCGGAGCCCACTCGGCCCCCGTCCCTCACCAATCGTCTTCGTCACGAATTCGAGCTCACCCACACCCTCCGCCTCGACGGCGTCCTCCACCCTCTTTCCCTCGAAGAATCCCGCCCCGGCATGTCCGTGCTCGTGCTCGAGGGCTTTGGAGAGACGACCCTCGCCCAGCGACTCGCCGCGGGCCGCATGGAGGTCCGCGCCGGGTGCAGGATCGCCGTCGCCCTCGCTCGCGCCGTGGGCCAGCTCCACGCCGCCGGCATCCTGCACCGGGACCTGCAACCCGCCTCCGTGCTGCTGAGCGCGGACGGCTCGTCCGTGAAGCTGACGGGACTCACCCTGGCCACGCGCCGCGCGCGGGCCGAAGTGGCGCCTGTCGCCCCGGAGCGCTTGGAGGGCACGCTCGAATACCTGTCGCCCGAGGGCACGGGCCGCACCCACCGCAGCGTGGACTCGCGCAGCGACTTCTACTCGCTGGGCGTCATGCTGTTCGAGCTGTTCACCGGCCGTCGGCCCTTCGCGGACACCGATGCCCTGGGGCTCATCCACGCGCACGTGGCGCTCCCCCCGCCGGCGCCACAGGAGCTCGTGCCGGAGCTGCCTCGCCCCCTCTCGGCCCTCATCCTCAAGCTGCTCGCCAAGTCACCCGAGGACCGATACCAGAGCGCGTACGGACTGGTCGCCGACCTCCAGCGCTGCCTCGACGCGCTGGAGGAGACCACCGGCGCGGTGCCCGACTTCGAGCTGGGCACGAAGGACGTGCCCGAACGCTTCGCCGTGCCCGAGAAGCTCTATGGGCGCGAGACACAACAGGCCGAGCTGAAGGCCGCCTTTGATCGCGCGGCGTCAGGTCGCTCCGGCTTCGTGCTGCTCACGGGCGCGGCCGGCATGGGCAAGTCCGCGCTCACGGGCACGCTCAAGCGTCCCGTGTCGGCGAGACATGGCCTGTTCGTGCGGGGCAAGTACGACCAGCTCCTTCGGGACACGCCCTACAGCGGCGTCTTCGAGGCCTTCCGCGAGGTGGCCCGCAGCCTGCTTGGCGAGGAGCGACTGGAGGATTGGCGCGCGCGCTTGCTGGAGGCGTTGGGTGGCATGGG
This sequence comes from Myxococcus llanfairpwllgwyngyllgogerychwyrndrobwllllantysiliogogogochensis, assembly GCF_006636215.1. Classification (GTDB taxonomy): domain Bacteria; phylum Myxococcota; class Myxococcia; order Myxococcales; family Myxococcaceae; genus Myxococcus; species Myxococcus llanfairpwllgwyngyllgogerychwyrndrobwllllantysiliogogogochensis. The sequence goes on from NZ_VIFM01000098.1 coordinate 20,637, forward strand.
GCGGCTGGTGGTGGACGCGGTGCCGCGCCTGGCGCTGGTGCTGGGCGAGCAGCCTCCTGTCCCCGAGCTGGGCCCCGCGGAGTCGGAGCTCCGATTCCAGCTCGTGTTGCGCAAGCTGGTGGGGGTGCTCGCCACGAAGGAGCATCCGCTCGTCATCGTGCTCGACGACCTTCAATGGGCGGACAGCGCGAGCCTCCAGTTGCTGCGCCTGCTCCTGTCGGACCGGGGACTCAATCACCTGCTCGTCGTCGCGGCCTGTCGCTCCGAGGAGCTGGGGCCCGAGCATCCGGTGGAGGGACTCACGCAGGCCCTGCGCGATGCGGGCACGCCCGTGCAGCGCATCGACCTGGAGCCGCTGACACCCGCACAGCTCACCCGCCTCGTGGCCGATGTCTTCCCCGCGGCGGCGGGTCAGCCGGACACGCAACTGGACGCGGTGGTGCTCTCGTTGACGGAGGGCAATCCATTCTTCGCGGTGCAGCTCCTGCGCGCCTTCTACGAGCGCGGGCTCGTGCGCTTCGACGCTGAGGGCGGCGGGTTCCGGTGGGATGGTGGAGCGCTGCGCGGACAGGACTTCAGCGACGGCGTGGTGGCGCTGCTCACGGCGCGAATTCGAGAGCTGAGCCCGGGTGCTCAGGTCCTGTTGCCCGTGGCGGCGGCACTCGGCCATACCTTCACGCTGCGCAACCTCGCCGTCGTTCTGGAGCGCTCGCCGGAGCAGGCGGAAGAGGCCCTGGACGAAGTGCTCCAGGCGGGGCTGGTGGCACCGGTGGGCGAACGGCTCGCCGATACCGAGAGCAGCGACAGCTTCCAGTTCGCGCACGACCGCGTCCAGCAGGCAGCCCTGGAGCTGACGCCCGTCAGCGAGCATCCGGAGGTGCATGCGCGCATCGGCCGGCTGCTGCTGCGGCATACCCCTCCCGAGCTGATGGACGAGCAGCTCGCCGACATCGTCAGCCACTTCCACCTCGCCCTGCCCGTCTTGAAGGACGCGGAAGAGCGCAACCGCGTGGCGGAGCTGGACCTGCGCGCGGGGCGCGGCGCCAAGTCACGCGGTGCGTGGGCCGCGGCGCTGCGGCTCCTGACGACAGGTCGACAGCTCCTCGGAGACGAGGGCTGGAAGTGGAACCGCGTGCTCGCGTTCGACCTGCACGTCGAAGCGGCCGAGGCGGCGTACCTCGCTGCGGACTTCGAGCAGATGGAGCGGCTGGCCAGCACTGCGCTGGCCCACGCGGTGGACCGGCTCGAACAGGTGCGGGTGCATCTGGTGCGACTCCAGTGTCACTCGCACCGGGGTGAGCACGAGCGCGCGGTGGACCTGGGGCTGAAGGTCCTCGGGACGTTGGGGCAGCACCTGCCGGCGAAGCCCAAACAGGCGCATGTCCTGGCCGCCGTGGCGAAGACGAAGATGTACCTGGGGCTGCGCAAGCCCGAGGACCTGGAGTCGCTTCCGGAGCTGACGGACCCGCTGCTGCTCGCCACGCTGCGGGTGATGATGAAGCTGGCCACGGCCGCGTTCATGGCCCGGCCGCTGCTCTTCCCGCTCGTCGTGTTGCGCAACCTCCAGATTTCCATCCGTCATGGAGCGACGGGCACGGCGGCCTTCGGCTACGTGGGCTATGGCCTGATGCTCAGCGTCCACCTGGGCAATCCCGAGGAAGGATACCGCTACGGCCGGCTGGCATTGAAGACGTTGGACCGCTTCGGCGCGGAGAGCCTGCGGTCGATGGTCCACTTCGTCTTCAACCTCTTCATCCGGCACTGGAAGGAGCCGCTGTCGCCGTGCATCGACGACTTCTTCGCCGGGGCGAGCAAGGGCCAGGAGACAGGCGACATCGAGTACTTCGCGTACAACTCGAGCGCGGGCTGCGCCGTGTCGCTCATCGCACGGGATGGACTGGGAGAGCATGGCCCGCGCGTCGACCGCTTCATCGATGCCCTCGCCTCGCACCGGCACCAGAACGTGCCCTTCCTCCAGTACACGCGGCACACGCTCGACGTGCTCACGGGTGCCTTCACCGGGGACGTGGAGGCCCGGGAGCAGGACATCGTCGCCCCGTATCACCAGCTCGGTTATGCCAACGGCATCGCCACCTGCGACGTCATGCGCACCATGCGGCGCTGGTTGTGGGGTGATGCGAGCGGAGCGCTGGAGAGCGCGGCGGCGGTGGACGCGCGAGTGGAGCTCATCGCGGGGCAGATGTACCTGCCCTGGTACAAGTTCTTCCAGGGCCTGGCGCTCCTCCAGCTCCATCCCACGAAGGGACCGCTGGAGCGAATCCGCTCCTCGCGCGCCATCGACACCCTCCGCAAGCAGATGCGGGGCTGGGCCCGCATCGCCCCGATGAACTACGGCGCACGCGCGGAGCTGCTCGACGCGGAGCGCGCACGCGTGGACGGGCGCGCCGAGGAAGCAGCGGATGGCTATGACCGGGCCGTCCGGCTGGCCCGGGAGCACGGCTTGTCGCTCGACGAGGGCGTGGCCTGCGAGCGGGCCGCGCACTTCCACCTGTCCGTGGGTCGCGAGCGCGTGGCCCGTTCGTATCTGGAAGAGGCACGGAGCGCGTACCTGCGCTGGGGCGCACGGGCCCTCGTCTCGCGAATGGAACGAGAGCATCCGCGCCTGCTGACTTCTTCGGCTCCAGAGTTCCCTCGGACCGAGGAGTCCGGTGGCACTCCGCTGGCCGCGCTGGACCTGGAGTCGGTGCTCAAGACGGCGCGCGCGCTGTCCGGCGAAATCGTGTTGGACAAGCTGCTGCGCAAATTGATGACGCTGCTCATCGAGAACGCGGGCGCGCGGCGCGGCTTCCTCATCCTCAAGAAGCCCGCGGGCCTCTTCATCGAAGCGGAGGGCTCCGTGGATGGAGCCCGCGTACTGCAAGGGCAGGCCGTGCCGGTGGAGTCATCCACGGCGCTGCCGGCCTCCATCGTCCATTACGTCGTGCGCACCGGGGAGACGGTGCTCCTGGATGACGCGACGGCGGAGGAGCCCTTCTCCGAGGACCCGTACGTCCGCAGCGCGCGTCCGAAGTCCGTGCTGTGCAGCCCGCTGCTGAAGCAGGGCTCGCTCACGGGGGTGCTCTACCTGGAGAACGACGCGACGCGAGGCGCCTTCACCCCCGAGCGCCTGGAGGTGCTGCGCCTCTTGTCCTTCCAGGGCGCCATCTCCCTGGAGAACGCGGGCCTGTACGCGAGCCTGGAGGAGTACAGCCACACGCTGGAGCGGCGCGTGGATGAGCGCACCGCGGAGCTCCAGAGCAAGAACGTGGAGCTGGCGGGCACGCTCAGCCGCATCCAGGAGATGCAGCGCCAGTTGGTGGCACAGGAGAAGCTGGCGTCCCTGGGCTCACTCACCGCGGGCATCGCCCACGAGCTGCAGAACCCGCTCAACTTCGTGAACAACTTCTCGGAGCTGTCCGCGAAGCTGGCCGCCGAGCTGGACTCCACGCTGCGGGGCATGACGGACAAGTTCGACGCCACGACGGCGGAGGATGTGCTGGAGACGCTGGAGGACTTGAAGCAGAACTCGAAGCGCATCCAGTCCCACGGCCAGCGTGCGTCGGGAATCATCAAGACGATGCTGCGGCACTCGCGGCGCTCGGAGGGCTCGCGCAGCCGCGCGGACCTCAACATGTTGATTCGCGACAGCGTCAACCTGGCCGTGCAGGGACTGCGAGCCCGTCAGGGTGCGGCCACCGTGGAGACGGACACGGAGCTGGACGCCACCGTCGGCACCGTGGAGGTGGTGGCCGGCGACATCAGTCGCCTGTTCATCAACATCCTCGACAACGCCTTCTACGCCACGGTGCAGAAGCAGCGAAAGGCCGACGGGGGCTTCGTCCCTCGCGTCCAGGTCTCCACCCGCCGCCAGGGAGACCGCGTGGAGCTGCGCGTGCGCGACAACGGGCCGGGCATTCCGCTGGAGATTCGCGAGAAGCTGTTCGACCCGTTCTTCACCACCAAGCCCGCCGGCTCCGGCACGGGCCTGGGCCTGTCGCTCTGCCACGACATCGTCCAGGAGCATCAGGGCGAGATTCGGGTGGAGAGCGTCCTCGGCGAGTACGCGGAGTTCATCATCACCCTCCCCGCGCCCAAGGGCTCCACCGCCTGACGCCGGACATGAGAAGGCCCCTCGTTCCACACGGGAAGGAGGGGCCGGAACAGCAGAGAAGCAGCGCGGCGGCTAGGCCGTCTTCTTCTCCTTCTCCATGACGAGCTGGGGTGCCTCGTGACGGGTGATGACCGTCTCGGTGATCTTGCACTCCTTGACGCCCTCGCGGAACGGCACGTCGTACATGATCTCCAGCATCGCGTCCTCGAGGATGGCGCGCAGGCCACGCGCTCCGGAGTGACGGCGCATCGCCTCGCGAGCGATGGCGCGCAGCGCCTCCTTCGTGAAGGTCAGCTTCACCTTCTCCATCTCGAAGAGCTTCTGGTACTGCTTCACCAGCGCGTTCTTCGGCTGGGCGAGGATGGTGACCAGGTCCTCTTCCTTCAAATCATTCAGCGTGGCGATCATCGGCAGACGACCGATGAACTCGGGAATCATCCCGAACTTCATCAAATCTTCCGGCTCCGTCAGCGCCAGCAGCTCGCCCACGCTGCGGTCCTCGCGGTGCGAGATTCGCGCCCCGAAGCCCAGGCCCTTCTCGCCCACGCGGCGCTTGATGACGCCGTCGATGCCGTGGAACGCGCCGCCGCAGATGAACAGGATGTTCGTCGTGTCGACCTGCACGTACTCCTGCTGGTTGTACTTCTTGCCACCCCTCGGGGTGACATTGGCGCGCGTGCCCTCGATGATCTTCAAGAGCGCCTGCTGCACGCCTTCACCGCCCACGTCGCGGGTCGCGCTGGGCATGTCGCCCTTGCGCGCGATCTTGTCGATCTCGTCGATGTAGACGATGCCGCGCGCCGCCTTCTCCACGTCGTAGTCGGCGTTGTGGAGCAGGTTCTGGATGATGTTCTCCACGTCCTCACCCACGTAGCCGGCCTCGGTGAGGCTGGTGGCATCCGCGATGGTGAAGGGGACGTTGAGGAAGCGCGCCAGCGACTGCGCCAGCAGCGTCTTGCCGCTGCCCGTGGGGCCGATGAGCAGGATGTTGCTCTTGCTGAGCTCCACCTCCTCGCCCGACGGACTCTTCACGCCAGGGCGCGGTCGAGCCGAAGGCTTCTTCTGGTAGATTCGCTTGTAGTGGTTGTACACCGCTACGGCGAGTACCTTCTTGGCCTGGTCCTGCCCGATGACGTACTCATCGAGGAACGCCTTGATTTCCGAAGGCGTTGGCAGGCTGACCTGAGGCTTGCCTTCTTCACGCTCGTTCTCATCCGCGATGATGTCGTTGCAGAGCTTGATGCACTCATCGCAGATGTAGACCGTAGGTCCCGCAATCAGTTTGCGGACCTCGCGCTGCGATTTTCCGCAGAACGAGCAGGACAGGTTGACGTGGTGCTCCTTCTTCACTGCCGCCTCCGAGTTCGCCGACCCCGGTTCCCCCGGAGCCACTTCGCCGTCCACCGCTCCCCAACCCAAACGGCCTGCCCACGTCTCGAACAGCCGCCGGGCCCACCTACATGGGGGCCCATAACCACTATAGGGCCCTCCCCCCTGGGCAGGAAGCCCAACGGTGCGGGCCCGTTACGGAGCGTACAGCCTCCGCAACGGGTGAGCGTTCAGTAACAGTGGCTCAGGCGTCCGTCACGCCCGCGGCGAGCTCTTCCACGTCGTCCGCCAGGGCGGCTGCCCGCTCGGCAACAGCGTTCGGAATCTTGCGGCACCCCGCCAGCTCGCTGGCGAGCTTCCGAGCCATCGACGCCAGCTTGCGCACCTGGAGGCTCTCGGGCGGCGGCTCGGGCGGCGGACGGGGGAAGCGCTCGGTGAACTCCTTCTTCAGCTCCGTCGGAGACTTCTCCGGGCTCCAGATGCTGTCACGTAGGGATTTGTATTCAGTGGGTGACAACTGGCCCCGCTCCTCGGCGTCGGCCAGCACTTCGATGACCTCGAAGGCCGGAGCCTTTTCCGGGAACTCCTGAGCCCGCAGCTCCTCCTCGGGCTCGTGCTTGGCCAGGAAGCTGAAGGAACGGGTGAGCTTGAGGGCCGTCTGCTTCTTGATGTGCAGTTCCTTGAGGCAGTAGGCCTCGAAGGTGGGGTGGCCCCACTCCTCGAACTTCGCCTCGTCCCGGACCGTCACGAGCAACTTGCCCAGCTCGGCCCAGGTGGACTTGAAGCGCTTGGCGGCCATCAGCACGGTGTGACGGAACGTCCCCGGCGGCACGCTCAGCGCTTTCTTCGCGATTTCGGTCTCGGCAACGGATGCGGCGGACATGGCCCCGGTATGCGGCATGCCCGCGAGGTGGGCAAGAAAGTGGCCCTACCCCCGCTTGCCGATATTGAACGACAGGCCCACCGTCGCCCGCTCTCCGTCGTAGGCCCGGAACGGCCACTTCTGCAGCTCCGTGAAGAGGCAGTCGTAGAGTGGGCCCTTCTTGAACTGGGGGTTGTCCACCCACAGCTTGTTGACCTTGCCGTCGTTGCCGATGACGAACTCCAGGGGGATTTTCGTGGCCAGCCCGGGACTGCGCTCGGCCTCCTCCTTGAAGCACTTGAAGAGCGTGGACTTGTTGCCCGCGACGATGCGGTTGATGGCGGACTGGTCGAACTGCTGCGCCACCTCCATGCCCTCCGCGTCCGTGTTCACGCTCCCCGAGGGACGCGGCGGCTTGCGGTCCTCCGTGCGTGACGCGGAGGCCACCGCCGTGGGCTTGCCCGTGCCGTTCGCGGGTTTCGCCGTGCCTGTCTCCCCGGGTTTGGTCGGCCGGGCGGAGCCTTGCGTGGGGTAATCGAAGAGTTCCTCGTTGTCCTGACGCGCTTGCGCCACGCGGATGACGGGAGCCTCCATCTCGATGCCCTCGAACTCGTCCTCTCCGAACCAGCCGTGCACCGCGGCGTTGCGCGCCAGGAGCAGGCCCGCGCTGCCCAGCACCAGCGCCAGCGCACCCGCGACGCCGCCGAGCACCATCACCCGCTTGCGGTTCTTCTCCCGCTCCACGAGGACGGCCGCGTCCACGCGCACCCGTGCCTCGGAGAGCGCCACGTGCACCTTGAAGGGCTCCACATCTTTAATGGGGTGGAAGTCCCTCTCACCGGCCAGGGCCAGGGGGGAATCGGGCGTCAACTCGCCCGTCTTGAGCTTCTCCACGATCTGGGAGCCACTCACCGGTCCAAGGACCAGGTCTCCATGTCGGAAGAGCCACTGCCCATCCACGTCCGCCGCGAGTTCTTGTCCAGCTGCCATTTCGCGCGCGATTATCCCGTGTTACCCCGCGCCCTCGCAACGCCGTGCTTACTTCGACCTCCAAGCGGATTCCCGTCGCACTGTGGATCTGGTACCGCGGCGGAAACTTCCGCGGGTTCCAGCGCCAGCCGGAAGGCCCCACCGTCCAGGAGGCCCTGGAGGGGGCCCTGCGCTCGGTGGGGGTCCCCGCGACGGTGATGCCCTCGGGGCGGACGGACCGGGGCGTCCATGCGCGAATGCAGGTGGTCAGCGTCCGGCTGGAGGCGGGAGACTCACCCGAGTCGCTCGCCCAGCGAGTGCCCCCGCACCTGCCCGCGGGGCTCGGGCTGTGCCTGGTGCGCCGGCCCGGCTCCTTCCATGCCCAGTGGAGCGCGAGCGGCAAGGAGTATCGATATCGACTGTGGCTGGGCGGCGGAGCGCCGTCGCCGGAGTGGGCGCCCTACTCGCTCGACGTGGCGGGCGAAGCGGGGCTCCAGGGACGAGGCGCGACGGTGACACCCGAGCGGGTGGCGGAGCTGCTCGCCATGGCGGCGGGCACGAGGGACTTCATCGCCTTCCATGAGAAGTCCAGCCCCCGCAAGCCGCGCACGCTGGAGTCCGCCACCCTGCACGAGCGGGGCGGTGGCCTTTACGAGGTGAGGCTGACCGGGGACGGCTTTGCTCGCTACCAGGTGCGCTACGTGGTGGGTGGCGCGCTGAAGGTTGCGGCGGGGCTGCTGCCAGAAGAGGCGTGGCTCGCGGCCCTGGAGACGGGGGCGGCCATGGAGGGCTTCAAGGCGCCCGCTCACGGCCTGATGCTCTGGGAGGTCCGCTACCCTCCTGGAGTGGATCCCTTCACCGCCCCGGAGCGTCTCCACCCTCCAGGGCTGCCGCTGGAGCCACCCTTCCTACCCGGGTGACACGCGGCGGATCCTCGCGCTGATCAGTCGACGAGGCGCTCTTCGTACTTCGCCAGCAGATCCGAGATGGCCTCTCGGAGGTATTCGCTCTGACGGATGCGGGTGGTGCGCGACAGCTCCTTCAGAGCATCGAGCTTCTCGCGGTTCAGCCGGAAGACCACCGAAGTGAGACGGGGATTCATGTCCAAGTGCGCAACCTCCTACAGATGCGCACACCATCTCACAGACCTATTTGATCGCAAGATTTTCACTCGGATCCGCCTACCGGGAAGATCCACTGCAGCCCGGTGAAGCCCTCGGCATCGGCGCGCAGTCCGGATCCGAACCCGAGCGTGAGCCCAAGTCCCCCGTACACCGCGAACCGCTCCGAGAAGGTGTGTCGCAGGCCCAACGCTACGCGAGGCCCCACCCACGGCCCAGAAAACGGATGCACGACGGCGCCGAGATCCACGAAGGACTGCCAGGACTCGTCCCCGAAGACGCTCCGGAAGCCCCCCACCAGCGAGAGATCCGGCTCCCGGAGGCTGCCGCGGATCAGCACGAAGACCTCGTCCCCGTCGTAACCCACCGTGAAGCTGGCCCCCACGTCGAGCAGCGCGTCCAGCCCCTTCACCACCTCGGCATCCCCGCTGTCGATCAACTCCGTATAGGAGGCGCCCGGGCCGAGGATCAGCGAGAAGGCACTGCGGTCCCGGTACGGAGAGTCCACGTACTCGGCGGCCCGTGCGCCCCTCGGCGGGAGCGCCATGATCAGCAGCGCCACGACCCTCTGAGGATTCGTCAGCACCGAGGACCGTCTCGACGTCACTGTGCGCTCGCGAGGCATCTTGCGACCGCGTGTTCTACCAGCCTCCAGGGCACGCGCGGACTCATCCCGGGGCACTCCCCGTCGTTTGACGCGATCACCCCGTACTCCTACGGTTCATCGCTCCAGTGGAGACCATGAAAATGAAGAAGTTGAACCTGAGCGCATTGCTTCTCACCCTGCTCGTCGCGGCCTGCGGCGGGTCGTCCGGGACGGGCCTGGACGACGTGCCCGAGTCCGAGGGCGTCATCCAGGTGCCGTTGATCACCACGGGGACGGGTGGCCAGACGTTCCGCCTGGTCGGGGCAACGTTCGACATCACCGGGCCGAAGAACCACACCATCACCGACACGTCCGCGGACACAGTGGCCGTGCAGCTTCCGGCGGGTGGGTACACCATCCAACTCCAGGGCGAGTGGCACATCGAGCGTGTCGGCGCACCGGGTCAGTCGATTCCCGCGACGCTCATCTCCCCCAACCCCCTGTCCTTCACGGTCGCCGAGGGAGAAGCGCGCACGGTGCGCTTCCTCTTCAAGACGCCCGCCGAGGGCACCACGGACGTGGGCTTCAGCGTGGACACGGGTGGCTGGCTCGCGGGCACCCTGGACTTCACGAACTCGCCGCACGTCCCCGAGTCGGAGTTCTATGTTCTGGGGGGAAAGACGGTGCCATTTGCCATCAGTTTCGAATCCGCCCAGGTGCGACAGGACAACGACTCCTCGTTTGGCTCGCATCTGGTGGTGACGACCAGCCCTGTATCGGTCCAGTTCGGAGGGGCCTACTCCTCCCTCCTGAATGAGCGCGTCGCGAGGGCGCTGTCGGGCAAGGAACTCAACTTCCTCGTCACTTCGGGAGGCCCCACCGGTGGACTCCGGGTACGAAACCTCGCCATCAGGGCCCTCGGGGCGGAGCCGCTCGATTTCCTGATGTTCGATAGCGCGATCTTCCCAGGATACACCGACGCCATGGGCTTCCCCCTGCCAGGCATCTACCAGGTAGAGGGCCTCGTGACGCTCGGCAACCGCTTCGGAGAGCAGATCCCGGGCACCCTGCGCGCCACACTGTCTCCCAAGTAATCCCTCAGCTCACGACCGGCAGTGCGAAGCCCGTGGCCCCCTGGGTCGCGGGCTTCGTCACGCCAGCGGCCTCGTTCAGGCGGCCGGAGCGGAACGGCTCCAGATCCAACGCCACGAACTTGAACCCCAGCGCCAGGAACGCGGTGTTGATCCGCTGGCGCACGTCCGCGACGAGGAACCGCTCGTACTCCTCGGCGGCCACTTCCAGGCGCGCCACGTCGCTGTGGTAGCGCACGCGGAACTGCCGGAAGCCCAGCTTGCGCAGCTCCGACTCGGCCGCGGCGATCTGCAGCAGCCTGTCCCGCGTCACCGCCGTGCCATACGGAATCCGCGACGCCAGGCACGCCATCTGTGGCTTGTCCCACGTGGGCAGCCCCAGGAACTGGCTCCAGGCGCGAATCTCCTCCTTCGTCAGCCCGGCCTCCGCCAGCGGAGAGCGCACCGCGTGCTCACGGGCCGCCTTGTGCCCCGGCCGATGATCCTTGAAGTCGTCCGCGTTGAAGCCGTCCACCACCACCGCCAGCCCCAGCTCCTTCCGCTGGACCTCGCAGATGTCGTACAGCTCCGTCTTGCAGAAGTAGCAGCGGTTGGTGGGGTTGGCCGCGTACTGCGGATTGGCCAGCTCGTTGCTGCCCAGGACGACGTGCCGGGCCCCCATCTTCTCCGCCAGCTCCCGCGCCTCCTGCGCCTCCTCGGGGGCCACCGAGGCGGACAGCGCCGTGAGCGCCAGGGCTCGCTCGCCCAGCTCCTCCACGGCCACCTTCAGGACGAAGGTCGAATCCACGCCTCCCGAAAAGGCCACCAGCGCACTTCCATGGGCGCGCAGCGCGGCGCGCATGGCCTCCAGCTTGGGACGCGACGACTCACACAGGGCCTGGATTCGCTCGGGGCTCAGCATGGGGGACTCCTAAAACGAAAGGGCCCCGGATTGCACGCGCATCGCGCGGCAACCTGGAGCCCTTGACTTGAAGTGGAACGAGGGCCGTGTCCGGCCCCCCTCTTCAGCGGGACTTGCCCTTCGCGGGCTTCTTCCCCGCGGGAGCCGGCTTCGCGACGCGGGCAGCGCGCGTGGCGGGACGCGACTTCGCGCCCTTGTCCGCCTTGTCGGCCTTGGCCGGCTTCACCTTGGCGGCCACCTTCGGCTCCTCCGCCCGACGGGCCTTGGCACCGCCGCCCTTCTCGGGCTTCTCGGCCTTCTCCGCCCTCTCGCCCTTGGCCGGCAGCGGGTTGGCCTTCATCTTCTTGCCGGTGATGATCTTCAGCTCCTCGGTGGTCATGTAGCCGAGGTCCAGCAGCGACTGGAAGATCTTCGCGGCGCCGTCCTCCACCGACTCCACGTCGGAGTGGATGGTGACTTCCGGCGAGTTGGGCGGCTCGTACGGCTCGGTGATGCCGATGAAGTTGGGGATCTCCCCGTTGAGCGCCTTCTTGTAGCGCCCCGTGCTGTCGCGCTCGATGAGCTTCTCGGTGGGGCAGTCGACGTAGACCTCCACGTAGCGACCGATGGCGCGGCGGTTCTCCTCACGCTTCCCCTTGTAGGGGCTCACGCAGGGCACCAGGGCGGCGACACCATTGCGCGTCAGGACGTTCGCCACGAAGCCGAGACGACCGGCGATCGTGTTGCGCTCATCCTTCGAATCACCCAACCCCGCCCACAGCTCGTCGGCGAGCTCCCCCTCGTCGAGGATCTCCACGTTGCGGCCGACCTGACGGAGCCGCGCCGCGATGTAAGCGGCAGTGGTGCTCTTACCGGTCCCGGACATGCCGGTCAGCCAGAGGGTGAATCCAGTGTTGGAGGCCATAAGGGTTTTCAACTCCCTGCGTCCGGAGCGCTTCTTGCACGCCGCGGTGGACGCCGCAGATCCAGAAGATGGACGTGGTTATAGACGAAAACCCACTCACTTGACAATTCAGGCGCACCTTTCCGCAGGTAGGGGTAACAGGCGGTCAAGTGCTTGCGCATACTGGGCTTTTTCGTTCTTGCAATGGTCTTTTCAGACCCGTCACGTCTGAAAATCTCCATCCCTCCACACGTACTCGGACACCCAGGAGACACAGCCTCGGTGTACGGATGCGATGAGATAGGAAACTCCCGGTAGGAGCGGATGCCCGGCGGGGGCGGCCAGGGAGCGGTCCTCGCTCGAAAAAGTGGGAGGCCCGTCTACATGGGAGTGGAACACACTGACGACCTGCTCTCCCCGTGTTTCCGCCTGGACGCACACCGCCAGCCACTCTTCGGCGGCGAAGGCATAGGCGTGTACCGGGCGCGGGGACGCGTTGCGCAGGGGGCACACCCGCCAGGAGCCATCCCCGGGAGCGTGGAGGATCACTCCGCAGCCCTCCAGCGGGTAGCACGACTCCAGGTGCTGGATGACTTCGCGACGGACCGCCTCCGGCCAGCGCGGATCCGACCAGGGCATCACGGCGAAGAAGGCTCGGCTCGCGAGGCACACCTCGAGCACTGGCGCACGTCCATCTCCTCCAGCCCTCCCGGGGGCACCAGCCAGCGGCCGCCCAGGGACGGCTCCAGGCCCAGCCGGAGACGTTGGAACACCATGGCCCCCAGCGTCCCGAGCGCCACGCCCAGCGCGCCATCCGGTGGCGGCCCCAGGTGCCGCACCGTTTCTCCGAAGCACCAGACACAGCCCTTCGCGCCCCGGAACACCACGCCGGCCCGAGCGCCATCGCCGCAGAGCGCCACCCAAGGGGCATCCCCGCTCCACGCCGTGGGCAGTTCCGCCAGCAGTCCGCCGCCACGCTCCGGATTCGCCGCGTCCGGGTTGAGCGCCGCCACCTCACGGGCCAGCGTCGCCGCCACGGGCTGACCCACGTCCGTCGCCGACATGAGGAAGCCTGGAGCCCACGGCCCCAGCGTCAGCGAGCCCACCCCGGCCACGGGTGATCCTCCTCCCGCCAGATACGCCGCCGCCGTCATCCCCGAAGCGCCCGTGGCGTCCACGCGCGCGCCGCCGGACAGGAGCGCTTCCTGGCCTCGACCGCCCACCTCGCGCAGGAGGATCTGCCGCGAGTAACGGAGGATCTGATCTTCACGCAGGGCCATGCGACGTCACCCTCCCGCCATCGCCGGGATGAGGGTGAGCCGATCCGCGTCCTTCACCGGTGTGTCCAATTCGCGCAGGGCGCGGATGTCCTCCTCATTGAGGAAGACGTTGACGTAGCGACGGACGGCGCCGCGCTCGTCCAGCAGTCGCGAGCCGATGCCGGGGTAGCGAGCGTCCAAATCCGTCAGCACCTCGCGCACGGTGGCGCCAGAGGCACTGACCTCTGCCTGATTGCGCGTCAGCGCCCGCATCGTCGAGGGAATCCGAATCGTCGCCATGGCTCACTCACCTTCCCTGCTTGCGGAGCACCAATCGGTGCGTTCCATCGTCGCGCGACTCGAGGGAGACGACTTCATGCCCCTCCTCGCGCGCGCTGCGGGGAATGTTCTTCAGCGGCTCGGTGCCCCGGAGCAACACTTCCAGCAACGCGCCCGACTCCAGCGCCTCCAGGCGCAGCTTGGTGCGCACGTAGGTCATCGGGCAGACCTCGCGAGTGATGTCCAGCGTCGCCGTCACCTCGCTCATGGCCGTGTCTCCGCGCACCGACGAGCAGAGCGCTGTACCTGGAGAACATCGAGGACGCCCGACATCACCGTCGCCTCGCTCATGGCCGTGCCTCCGCCCTCAGCGCGCGCATGCCGTGCCCTCCTCGGGGAACGTCGGAACAGCGGTGATGCGGCAGCCTGGACAGTCCTCGGCCCGCTCGACGCGCGTACGCCGTCCCAGCAGCGTGTTCCCATCCAGCACGTGCAGCGTGGCCTCACCTGGCACACGGCGCGAGGCGCCGGCCAGCAACTCCAGCACCAGCAGCGCCTGCACCGAACCCACCAGCCCCGCGAGCGAGCCGAGCACTCCCGCCTGCGCGCACGTGGGTACCGAATCCGGTGGAGGCGGCGATTCATAGAGGCAGCGCAGACAGGGCCCCTGGGGCTCCACCCGCATCGCCTGCCCCTGCATCCGCAGCACGCCTCCGTAGACGAGCGGGACGCCCGTGAGCACCGCCACGTCAGAGAGGAAGAACTTCGTCCCCACGCCATCGGTGGCATCAATGACGGCGTCATGCGCGCGGAACAGTCCCTCCACATTGTCCGCGTCCACGCGCTCCGGAAGCACGTCCGTCGTCAGCGCGGGGAAGGCCCGCATGAGCCCCGCCGCCGCGGACTCCGCCTTGTTGCGCCCCACGTCCTGCGCGCGGTGCCAGAGCTGCCGGGGCAGATTCGTCACGTCGACCCGGTCCGGGTCCGCCAGCGTCAGGTGGCCGACACCGGCCTGGGCCAGCGCCAGCGAGGCCGGGCAGCCAAGCCCGCCTGCTCCCACGACGAGCACCCGCGAGCGCTCGATGCGGGAGGCGTGGGGAATCCGGGGATGGTGGTGCTCTTCTGGGCCGTGCATCGATTGCTGCTCCGCGAGGGCGGATGCGAATAACGTGCGGGACCCTGCGTCGCACCTGTCAACAGTTGGGCGCAGGCGCCCTTTCCACAGCCAGGACATATGAGAAACCTGACCGGCGTGCTCGTCTTTTCCACCACCCTGCTGCTCGTCCACGGTTGCCACAAGAACACCGGCGAGGCCCAGGGCCCCGCGGACGCATCGCTGCCGGCGGCTGACGCCCAGGGCTCGAGCGAAGCGGCGAAGTTCCCCTCCGACAGTGGCCAGGCGCTCCAGGAGGCCGCGCCCATCGGCTCCGAGAAGGCGACCGCCGACTCCGGCACGCTCGCGTCCGGCACGCCCGACGCGGCCACGCCTCCCCAGCGCACCCTCAAGGAGACCGGCACCCCCGAGGCCCACCGGGCCGAGCTCGAGTCCTGCGTGGACCGCTGGCTCAAGAAGCACAAGCTGGACGAGTACGGCAACGCCGAGGGCACCATGTACGCGGGCGGCACGCCCCTCTTCGACGAGCGCACCGGCGAGTCCACGGACCGGCTGACCTACGTGTTCAACCACAAGCCCGAGGCCCGCAAGGTCTGCATGCAGCCCTCATCCCCCCGGTGACAACGCCGTCTCGCATGCCTCCCCGCCCGCCGGGGAGGTGGGCGAAGTACCCCAGGGATTCCCGCACACCCGGCGGCTCTCGTAAGCTGCCACCCAATGAATTCGAATCTCGCCCTCGGCGAGGAGACCCCGGCCAATGACCTCCGCGCGCGAGTGCGCGAGGTCCTCCTGCGCCGCAAGCTGACGGACAGCGTCTCCACGGAGCAGGCCACCGCGTCCTGGGAACAGGACCGGTTCGTCGCCCGGGCCCGCGCCCTCTTCTATGCGCGAATGATGTTCCTCACGCTGGGATTGCTCATCCTGGCGGTGCCCACCTGGAGCGGCTACTTCGGTCTCACCGGAGCCTTCTCCTTCCTGGGCTACTTCACGATGCTGCTCTACAGCGTCGCGAACCTGCTCGTCATCGACCACCCGAAGGCCGGCCGCTGGGTGACGTACACCACGCTGTGCCTGGACCTGGTCATCCTCGTGGTGCTCATCGCCAAGCCCGTGGTGGGAGGTGGCCTCCAGAGCCCCCTGCTGGCCACGCAGCTGCTCTTCACCACCCTCTTCTCCATCCTCTACCCCAAGCCGCTTGCCATCCTGCCGCCACTGCTGGCGCTGCCGATCACCACGCGCCTGGACCTGCTCCTCAACCGCTCCGTGACGGCGGTGGAGCTGCTCACGCTGCTCTGGTACCTGGCGCTCAACTTCATCATCGTCTACGTGCTCGTGTACCTGAACGAGCGCGAGGCCGCCGCGCACCGCGAGGTCGTGGCCCTCCAGGGAGACCTCAAGGAGCTGGCCGTGGTGGAGGAGCGCAACCGGCTGGCGCGCGAGATTCACGACGGCCTGGGCGCCTCGCTCTCGTCGATGATCATCCAGGCGGAGTACATCCTGAACCTCGCGCGCGAGGACGGGCTGCGCTCGGAGATTCGCGAGCTGAAGGCCACCGCCGAGGAGTCCATCGACGAGCTGCGCCGCAGCCTCCAGATGATGCGCGAGGACTTCGAGCTGTCGCAGGGCCTGGAGGACTACGCCAAGACGTTCCAGGAGCGCACGGGCCTGTCCATCCAGTTCGAGCGCACGGGCCCGCAGCGCAAGCTGTCTCCCGACACGCAGCTCGCCCTCTTCCGCATCCTCCAGGAGTGCCTCTCCAACGCGGTGAAACACGCCGAGGCGAAGCTCGTACAGGTGAAGCTCGACTACGCCGAGGAGCACGTGCACCTCATCGTCCACGACAACGGCAAGGGCTTCGACCCGCAGCGCACCCCGCGCGGACACTACGGCCTGCTGAACATGCGCGAGCGCGCCATGAAGCTCGGCGGCCAGCTCATCGTGGATTCGTCACCGGGCTCGGGCGCCCAGGTGGCCTTCTCCCTCCCCAGCCCCCCGAC
>NZ_VIFM01000985.1 GCF_006636215.1 Myxococcus llanfairpwllgwyngyllgogerychwyrndrobwllllantysiliogogogochensis
GTCTAGCTCAGCCCACACCGAATGGGCTATTCCCAAGGTTCAGGGGCGGCAAGCCGGGGTTTGGCAAGAAACGCTACGGAAGCTGCGTGCTCAGATCCTCCAAAAAACCGCGCATCCGCGGGCATGCTTTCGCAGAGGACACAATGGGAGATTGCTTTCCTCAACACAAGCCGGTTAACGTAACGCATTGCTCCGTCGACCTGAATTTGGCGCGGGGTGAGCTTGGGTGCGCACCTCGGAAAATGGCAACCGCTCACCTCATGAAAAGCTTCGGAAATTTTCGCAATCCTGTGGATGAAATTGTGAAGGCCTATTGTCGCAGTGCGCCATTGCAGCAAGCTGCGAAGACAGGATGCACGTGGCCAGATGGCTTTGGCTGTGCACTCCGTGA
>NZ_VIFM01000986.1 GCF_006636215.1 Myxococcus llanfairpwllgwyngyllgogerychwyrndrobwllllantysiliogogogochensis
CTCCTCAAGCTGATGGCCACGGGCGCCGCCGGCGCGGCCCTGGCGGCCTGGGCCGGTCGCGAGGCCCTGGCGCAGACGCCCCGGCCCGGCAAGCTGGCGGCCCTGCCCAGCGTTCCCAGCAAGGTGCCGGGCGCCACCACCATCGAGAAGCTGACCGACTACAAGGACGCCAGCACCTACAACAACTTCTACGAATTCGGCGTCGACAAGAGCGATCCGGCCCGCAACGCGCACACGCTGAAGACCTCGCCGTGGACGGTGGAGGTGGAAGGCCTCGTCAACAAGCCCGGCAAGTTCGCCATCGAAGACCTGCTCAAGCTGAGCCCGCAGGAGGAGCGCATCTACCGGCTGCGCTGCGTCGAGGGCTGGTCGATGGTCATTCCCTGGGTG
>NZ_VIFM01000987.1 GCF_006636215.1 Myxococcus llanfairpwllgwyngyllgogerychwyrndrobwllllantysiliogogogochensis
ACCGTGAGTTCGTCCGCGGTGCCGACGCGGCGCACGATCGGGCTCGCCGCCGCCGCGGCGATCAACCTGTCGTAGCGGACATAGCCGAGGCTCTGCCACGCGTCGGACCAATCGTAGCTCACGGTGGCCGTCGCCCCGGCGGAACGCGGTCCAGAAGAAGCCCGGTACGGGGCCAGGACGGGATTCACGAGCGTCGCGGCGACCGGGACGTCGAAGTCCAGATGCATGGCGGCGGCATCGCCGACCACGAACCGGGGGCCCAGGCTGAGGGTGAACCGCCCGAAACGGCCCACCAGGTCGGCCGCCAGCTTGGCGATGATCCCGTCATGGGCGCGGACGCCCTGCGTGACCTCGGCCCGCAGCCTGAACGTATCGGGGACCGGCCAGACC
>NZ_VIFM01000988.1 GCF_006636215.1 Myxococcus llanfairpwllgwyngyllgogerychwyrndrobwllllantysiliogogogochensis
GGTTGAGCCGCAGGCTGAGCGACAGCCGCTGCGCGGCCAGCGCGCTGTACTTCTCGAAGAAGGCGGCCGCCACCTCCGACAGCATGAGGATCTGCCCCATGGGCGAGATGTCCGGCCCGCGCAGGCCCCGCGGATAGCCCGTGCCGTCCATGCGTTCGTGGTGCTCCAGCACGGCCGTCTCGACCGAGGCCGGGTAGGCGCCCGGTGCCCGCAGCAGCAGCATGGCGGTGATCGGATGGGCGACGAGGTGCTTGCGGTCCGGGCCGGTGACCTTGTTCTCGGGATCGTTCCATACCGGATCCATGTGCAGCACGCCGATGTCGTGCAGCAGGGCCGCCTCGGCCAGCAGCGAGACGTCCCGTCCGCTGTCGCCACGGCCCAGGGCCAGAT
>NZ_VIFM01000989.1 GCF_006636215.1 Myxococcus llanfairpwllgwyngyllgogerychwyrndrobwllllantysiliogogogochensis
GCCTTTACTAACGCCAGTAGCGCACTGGCGTCCGGCAGCGCGGCGCTATTCCTGCTGGTAAAGGTTATCCGCCCTTCGCCGGGCCAGTGGTGCGCTTTCACCGGTTGCCAGCCAAGCTGTTCGCCCGCCAGGCCAAGCAGGTGGCCGACAGAATGCAGACGAGCATGCAGCTGTCTCGCGGAGGCATCAATTTTCATCTCCACTTCACCGAGGGGAAGGGGTTGCGACAGAATATGCAGCACCCTTTCGCCGCGCACAGCCACCGTCTCAACCACCTGCCCGGCAATCCATCCACGGTCCGCCGGTTGACCGCCCCCTTGCGGGTGAAACAGCGTCCGATCCAGTTCGATGGCGTAACGGCCATCCGCTTCTGCAGTGCAGGCGATGATC
>NZ_VIFM01000990.1 GCF_006636215.1 Myxococcus llanfairpwllgwyngyllgogerychwyrndrobwllllantysiliogogogochensis
GGCGTGGACCCATGCCTCGTCGGCCCCATCCGGCAACCGGCTCAGGCAAGCGGTCTCCCCCGGCAGGATCGCATCGAGGGCGGCGGCGAAGTTGTGGGCGAGCGGTTCCGGATCCGGGCCGTCCGTCACCGCCAGCACCACGAAGGTGCGCGGCGCGTGATGCACCGAATGGCCCTCGTAGAGCGTGCGCAGGCGCTCGGCGAGCATGCGGGCGAAGTAGAGGAGCGTGTGCGGATGCTCCGTGATCACGGTCTCGAAGGCGGCGCGGGTCAGGCACAGGAACTGCGAATCTCGCAGCGCCATCACGGTGGCCGCACGCGGCGCCTCGGACAGGAGCGCCATCTCGCCGAAGGTCTCGGGCGGGCGCAGCCGGGCGATCCGGGTGAAGAT
>NZ_VIFM01000991.1 GCF_006636215.1 Myxococcus llanfairpwllgwyngyllgogerychwyrndrobwllllantysiliogogogochensis
TTATGACTGAGAGTTAATATAACCCTGCGTTTACTCAGGAATAAGACTGGGTATTTATTGGTGGGAAAAAATTTCCGCGGCTGTGTTTTTAATAACGGCTGGTAGTGAAAAATATCCTTTCATTTTATATACCTGGCGGCAACCCGCACAGATACTATTGAGCCGATGATTAAAATCTTTAAAATTAAGAATTATCACCCGACGATATTTTTAGTGTCTGGCAATGTAATATGTTATCAATTCGTGATTAATCATCTTCACCCTGTACCGTTTTAGCATTACAGAACCTTTCTCGTCATGGCGTATGGTTTCGCTGTGACGGTCATTCATACCTATTTTCAGGAGCAACTATTGTGAACCGACGTCGTTTTCTAACCGCCAAAGAAGTT
>NZ_VIFM01000992.1 GCF_006636215.1 Myxococcus llanfairpwllgwyngyllgogerychwyrndrobwllllantysiliogogogochensis
GTGTTCACCATTGAGCCGATGGTCAACCAGGGCGACAGCCGTATCAAAACCAAAAAAGATGGCTGGACGGTGGTTACCCGCGATAAAAAACTCTCCGCGCAATGGGAGCACACCGTGGCCGTCACCGCCAACGGTTTTGAGGTGCTGACGTTACGCGACGATGAACAGTCGCGGATCCGCTGAGTTGCTTCCCTTTCTCTATGACGGTGGGCCGCTTTCCGACCCCGGAGCTCGCTTGGGCGCCAGACGACACCTGATTCTGCCGCCGGGCGGCGGCAATAATTGTTTTCATGAATGATTTCTGCGCGCGCGTCTGCCCGCTGGTTATGGCTGATGCGCGCATAAACCGCACAACGGTTTATCCTTTACCTCCTTGCATCAGCTTACTC
>NZ_VIFM01000993.1 GCF_006636215.1 Myxococcus llanfairpwllgwyngyllgogerychwyrndrobwllllantysiliogogogochensis
GATTTGCATATTGTGATCGTCGGCGATTTTGACGCCGATGGCGCCACCAGCACCGCCCTGAGCGTGCTGGCGCTGCGCGGCCGGCTGCGCGAGGTGCCGTGGTACAGCTTCTTCACCTGGGGCTTCAAGGCGCCGCGCGAGTGGTGGACGGCCTTCTGGTACGAGGGCAAGGAATACGTCGCGCCGACGGCCATGGTGGACCTCTCCAAGCCCGCCTACCGCCTGGGCCTGGCCGAACTCAAGGTGGGCGCGAAGGCGCACCGCATCGAGGTGAAGGTGGCTGCCGACAAGGAAAGCTACGCGGTGCGCGGCAAGGCGCAGGTCACGATCAGCGCCACGCTGCCCGACGGCAAGCCCGCCGCGAATGCCGAGGTGGCGGTGGCCGCGGT
>NZ_VIFM01000994.1 GCF_006636215.1 Myxococcus llanfairpwllgwyngyllgogerychwyrndrobwllllantysiliogogogochensis
CTGCGACGCCTGCTGTTACTGCTGGTCACGCTCTTTTTTCTGACCTTCGTCGGCTTCAGCCTGAGCTACTTTACGCCGCACGCTCCGCTACAAGGCGCGTCGCTGTGGAACGCCTGGCAGTTCTGGTTCACCGGGCTGCTGCACTGGGATTTCGGGGTCTCCAGCATCAACGGCCAGCTGATTTCACAGCAGCTAAAAGAGGTCTTCCCGGCCACCATGGAGCTATGCATTCTCGCCTTTGGCTTTGCGCTGCTGGTGGGGATTCCCGTCGGAATGCTGGCCGGCATTATGCGTAACAAATGGCCCGACACCCTGATTAGCGCCCTGGCGCTGCTCGGCTTTTCGATTCCCGTTTTCTGGCTGGCGCTGCTGCTGACGCTGTTCTTCTC
>NZ_VIFM01000099.1 GCF_006636215.1 Myxococcus llanfairpwllgwyngyllgogerychwyrndrobwllllantysiliogogogochensis
GGCCTCCGCCACGGGGGCGGGCCGGGGATGACAGGCGGAGAACAGGAAGAGCAGGAGGGCGGCGTGGCGCATGGACGGAGGGAAACTCTACCTTGCACCCTTTGTTGCGCGACGCGTAGATTGCCCGGCGCTCTCATGGCCCGGGAAAAGGACAACATCGCGCTCTCCGACGAGCACAACACTCGCGGAATCGAGCTGGCGGACCGGGGTTGGCTCGATGAGGCCATCAAGGAGTTCAAGAAGGCCATCGACCTGGACCCGAGCTCGGCGCACGCGCACGACAACCTGGCCACCGTCTACGCGGAGAAGAAGCTCTTCCGCGAGGCCCTCACCGAGTACCTCACCGCCCTGAAGCTGGAGCCGGAGAGCGCCACGGCGCACTACAACCTGGCTTGCTTCCTCTCCACGCATGCCGGGGAGATGGCGGTGGAGGAGTACAAGGAAGCCATCGAGTTGGATCCGGAGTACCCGGACGCGCACCTCAACCTGGGCCTCACGTACGCGGACCAGGGTCGGGTGGAAGAGGCGATGCGCGAGCTGCAGGCGGCCATCGAGCTGGACCCCCAGGACGCGTTCCCCCGCCACGAGCTGGCGGCACTGATGATGGACGAGGGGGACTACCGCTCGGCGATTACGTTGCTGAAGGACGTGGTGCGGCTGGAGCCGGACAACTTCGAGGCGCAGCTCGACTTGGGCATCTGCTACGCGCAGAAGGGCTTCTACGCGGAGGCCGAGCGCGCATATGAGCGGGCGCGCGCGCTGAACGCGGAGGACCTGCTGCTCAACTACAACCTGTCGGCGCTGTACGCCCTGTGGGGCAGGCCGAAGGACGCGGTGCAGTACCTGAAGGCGGCGCTCACGGCGGACCGTCAGAAGGTGATGGGGTGGCTGTCCACGGACCCCATGTTCGACGCGCTCAAGGGCGACGCCGACTTCGACGCCTTGTTCTGAGCCATGGGAATGGAATGGGTGTTCCTGGGGCTGGCGATCCTCCTGGTCTTCGCCAACGGCTTCTTCGTGGCGACCGAGTTCGCCATCGTGAAGATTCGCGCCACGCGCCTGCAGTCGCTCGTGGACGAGGGCACGCCGGGCGCCGCGCAGGCGCTGCGGATGGTGGAGAAGCTGGACGCGTACCTGTCCGCCACGCAGTTCGGAATCACGCTGGCCTCGCTGGGCCTGGGCTGGCTGGGTGAGCCCGCCTTCGCGAAGCTCCTGGAGCCCGTGCTGACGCGGCTGGTTCCCGAGGGCGCGAGCCCCACGCTGGCTCACACCGTGTCGGTGGTCATCGGCTTCAGCATCATCACCTTCCTGCACATCGTCCTGGGAGAGCTGGCGCCCAAGAGCCTGGCGATTCAGCGCGCGGAGGCGACCACGCTGGCCGTGGCGCTGCCGATGCGGGCGTTCTACTTCCTGTTCTATCCGGCCATCATCCTGCTCAACGGGCTGGCGGCCTGGGTGCTGCGCATCTTCGGCCTCCATTCCGTGGGAGAGGCGCACGAGGCGCACAGCGAGGACGAGCTGCGCGTCATCCTCCACAGCTCCGCGCAGGCGGGGGCGATTACGACGGCGCGCGCGGAGCTTTTGGAGCGCGCGCTGGAGATGGCGCAGAAGACGGCGCGGCAGGTGATGGTGCCGCGAAACCAGGTGAAGTTCCTGGACGTGGAGGAGCCGCTGGAGAAGTGCATCGCGGACGCGCGCGCCGCGGGGCACACGTGGCTGCCGGTGTGCCGGGGCAACCTGGACGAGGTGGAGGGCGTGGTGAACGCCAAGGACCTCTTCTTCCTCCTGTCTCGCGGCGAGCTGCGCAGCCTGGCGCAGGTGCAGCGGCCGGTGCTCTTCATCCCGGAGAACGCGACGCTGGAGCAATTGCTCGCGGAGTTCCGCCGCCGCCGTCGTCAGACGGCCCTTGTCGTCGACGAGCACGGCGGCACGTCGGGCCTGGTGACGATCGCGGACGTGGTGGCCGAAGTCGTGGGCGACGTGGCGGAGCTGGGCCGGCGGGTGGACGAGGTCCGCTCGCTGCCGGGCGGGCGCTTCGAGCTTCCCGGCACGGCGCAGTTGGATGACCTGGAGGAGCGGCTCGACGTCAGCTTCGACCTCGATGAGGACGAAGAGGGCGAGGTGACGACGATTGCCGGCTTCCTGATGGCGAAGCTGGGGCGCGTCCCGGAGAAGGGGGACTCGCTGCGGCTGGATATGTGGCGAATCCTGGTGGAGGAGGTGGACGGCCCCCGCGTGGTGCGCGTGACGGTGGAGCCCCAGTCCCGCGCCGCCCCTCGCTCGGCCACGGAGTCGTCGTCCTCGTCCGGCCCGGGAGAGCCGTCGCAGGGCGCTCCAGGAGAGATACCCCCCGCCTCGTCGTCGGGCGGCGAGTCCACCTAGCTGTCCGCCCCGGCCGCCGGGGTCAGGGCGCCGAGGGCACCTTCTTGTCGGCCGCGGCCTTCTTCACGGGCCGGCGCGCCTTGCTGGAGGACTTGGCCTGCACGGGCTGGGGACGCTCCACCTTGAGCAATTCCAGGTCCGTGCTCTCCGCCGTGGCGAACTTGAGGATGCCCACGCCCGGCGCGAACCAGACATAGCTCTCCATGGAGCGGCCCTCGGAGCCAGGGCGGCTGGCGCGCGCGGTGACGATGTTCTTCACCTTCAGCGCCTTGAACGTGCCGGCGGCCACGGTGACCTCCTCCTCGCCCACGACGGTCGACTCCTTTTCGAACGTGGTGGCGATGATGGGCCGGATGCCGCCCGTCTTGCCCGCGGGGGGCTGGAGCTTCACCGACAGGCTGTTCTTCCACGAGCCGCCGGGCACCATGCTCGTCAGCGCGGGCACCGCCATGCCTTCCGAGCTCACCACCTGCACATCCATGCCGGACGCGGACAGCAGCGTGCCTTCCAGGCCGCCCAGGCCCGTGCTCATGCCCTCGGCGGTGCAGGTGGCGTCCGTCTCGCCCTGGCGGCCCTTGAGCTTCACGGCGACCTTGCCGCGCAGCCCCTCGGGTGTGGGTGTCACGCCGTGGGTGCTGATGACCATCTGCGACGACTTGCCCGCCCGGTAGGTGAGCGTCAGCCCTTCCTCCAGCGGGAAATACGGGTGGGGGCAGGGGGCCGGGGCTTCCACCGCCTGCGTGTCAGACCGGGGTGTTACCTCCGGCGTAGGGGACGCTCCCATGAGGAGCGTCAGGGCAAGAAAGGGCTGGTACGTACGCAACCTCCAGGAATGTCAATGGGAAGGTAGGGTGGGGCGGCCAGGGCGCAAGTCCAAGAGAGGACCCTCCTGCCCGCCTCTGGCCCGTTTGAAGGGCAAGCAGCCGAACGTATGGCCACGCGTGGCATGGTCACGCTTGATCGCCTGGATGGCGGCTGGTACTCCTGCTGATCGTTCCGAGGCCGATTTTTCGGCCTCGCGCTCACTTTTCACCTCGTACCTCGCGCCTCTTCCAGGAGCCCGCTGGCATGCGTATCAAGCGGTTGGACATCACCGGCTTCAAGTCGTTCATGGAGCGGAGCGTCTTCACTTTCGACGAGGGCGTCACCGGCATCGTCGGCCCGAACGGCTGTGGAAAGTCCAACGTCGTGGACGCCATCCGCTGGGTGATGGGTGAGCAGAGCGCGAAGAACCTCCGTGGCCGTGGCATGGAGGACGTCATCTTCAACGGCTCGGAGAACAAGCCGCCCCTGTCCATGGCGGAGGTGTCGCTCACCTTCCTGGTGGATGACACGGACCAGCTGTCGCCCCAGTACCAGGGCTACTCGGAGATCACCGTCACGCGGCGCCTGTTCCGCAACGGGGACTCGGAGTACCTCATCAACAAGACGCTGTGCCGGCTGCTGGATATCACCGAGCTGTTCCTCGGCACGGGCGTGGGCACCAAGGCCTACTCCATCATCGAGCAGGGCCGCGTGGGCCTCATCGTCTCCAGCAAGCCGGAGGACCGGCGCCACCTGCTGGAGGAGGCCGCGGGCGTCACCAAGTACAAGGCCCGCCGCAAGGCCGCCGAGCGGAAGATGGAGGCCACCGAGGCCAACCTCCTGCGCGTGACGGACATCACCAGCGAGCTGGAGAAGCGGCTGGACGCGCTGTCCCGCCAGGCGAAGAAGGCGGAGAAGTACAAGAAACTCAAGCAGCGCATGCGGGACATCGACCTGCACGCGGCCAGCCACCGCCACCTGGAGCTGCTGGCGGAGAAGCAGGTCCTCCAGTCGCGCCTGCAGAACCTGGGCTCCGAGGAGCGAGAGAGCCTGGACCGGGTGAAGGAGCTGGAGGAGGCCATCACCCGGCGCCGCGCGGAGCTGGACGCGGAGGCCGCCGCCCTCCAGACGCTGGCCGCGGAGGTGCACGCGCTCGAAAGCTCCGTGCAGCGCGACACGCAGGAGCTGGCCTACGGCCGCCGTGACTACGACGAGACGAACAGCCGCGTGATGCAGGCCCGGGCGGAGCTGGACGGGCTGCTGGCCCGGCAGGCGGAGATGTCCGACGCCATGGCCGCCCGCGAGGCGGAGCTGTCCGGCATCGCCGGCTCGTGGAAGGAGGACGAGGTGGCGATGCAGGTGGCGCAGGAGGAGCTGCGCCGCGTCAACCACCTCCAGACGGAGGTCGCCCTGCGGCTGGAGCAGGAGCGCGCCGGGCTGGTGGCGGTGGCCACCCGACTGGCCAACCACGAGAGCAACCTGGTCAACCTGGCCCGTCAGCGCACGGACCTGGAAGCGCGCCGGGCCAGGCTCCAGGCGGAGCTGGACGGGCTGCGCGCGCAGGAGACGGAGCTGGAGTCGGTGCGCGGCGACGTGGCGAAGCGGGTGGAGGACACCCGGCACCTCGCCGCGGAGCTCGCCGAGCGCAAGGGGCAGGAGGAAGAGGCCCTCACCCGCACGCGCGCGACCTTCACGGAGAACGAAATCCAGGTCATCGCGCTGCGCGAGGAGCTGAGCGACAAGCGCAGCCGCCTGTCGTCCCTGGAGGACATCCAGAAGAACTACGACGGGTTCGACCGGGGCGTGCGCGCGGTGATGATGCGCGCCGGCACGGTGGCCCGGGAGCAGGGCATCTTCGGCCTCGTGGCGGACGTGCTCACCGTCACCCAGCGCTACGAGCGCGCCGTGGAAGCGGCCCTGGGTGAGCGGCTCCAGCACGTCATCGTGGAGAGCCGCGACAAGGGCGTGGAGCTGGTGGAGTACCTCAAGGGCCACGCGGAGGGCCGCGGCAGCTTCCTGCCCGTGCCCATGCTGGACACCCTGCAGCCCGTGCTGGAGCCGGACTTCGAGCGCCCGGGTGTGCTGGCCCACGCGCTGCGCGAGGTGACGTGCGAGGAGGCCCTGGCGCCCGTGGTGCGGATGCTGCTGGGAGACGTGGTCATCGTCCAGGACCTGGCGTCGGCGCGTGCGTACTCGGAGGCCGGTGGCCCCCAGTGCACGCTCGTCACCCAGGAGGGCGAGGTCTTCCGCTCGGACGGGACGATTGTCGGCGGCGAGCGCGAGGGCGCGGCGGTGGGCGCGCTCCAGAAGAAGCGTGAAATCGCCGAGCTGGCCACCGAGGTGGCCCGGGTCGAGGAGCGCTACAACGAAATCCTCACCCGGCACTACACGCTCCAGAAGCAGATGGGGCACACCGAGGGCGTCCTCAAGGGGCTGGCGAAGAACCAGCACGCCGAGGAGGTGAACCTCGCCAGCCAGGAGAAGGACCTGCACAAGGCGGGCGAGGACCTGGCGAAGGTGCGCGAGCGCCTCCGGGCCCAGGAGCTGGAGGACGGGCAGCTGGGTCAGAGCCACATGGCGCTGGCGAACGAGGAGGAGACGAGCCGGGGCGAGGTGGCCCACGGTCAGACGGACCGGGAGTCGCGCGAGGAGCGCGTCCGGCAGCTCTCCTCCGAGCAGGAGTCGCTGCGTCAGCGCTCCGAGTCCGCCAATGGCGAGCTGACGGGCCTGCGCATCAAGGTCGCCGCGGGCAGCGAGCGCGGCGAGTCCGCGCGCAAGGAGCTGGACAGCCTGGTGACGCAGCGCCGGGAGATGGAGACGCGCGTGGCGCGCCTCCAGGCGACGCTGGCCGAGGGTGGCACGCGCACGGAGGAGCTGGCGCGGCGCACGGCGGAGACGGAAGCGGGGCTGGCCCAGCGCGTGGAAGAGCACCGCGTGGCCGCGGAGGGCCTGGAGACGCGGCGCACCGCGCACACCACGGCCTCGACAGAGGTGCGGGAGCAGGACGCCCAGTTCCGCGAGCTGCGCGGTCGGGTGGAGGAGCTGATGCAGGGGCTGTCGCAGATTTCGCTGCGCGAGCGCGAGATTGCCCTGGAGCTGGAGCACCTGTCGGCCGGCATCCGCGAGCGGCACCAAGTGGACCTCGCGCTGGAGCTGCACCGCTACCACCTGCTGCCTTCCCTGGCGCCGGAGACGGAGGCGGAGCTGAAGGACCTGCGCGCCCAGGTGGAGAAGATGGGGGAGATCAACCTCACCGCCATCGACGAGCACGCGGAGCTGTCCAAGCGCTTCGACTTCCTCATCGCGCAGAAGACGGACCTCCAGGCCTCCATGGGTCAGCTGCGCGAGGCAATCACCCGCATCGACGCCACCAGCCGCGAGCGCTTCAAGCAGACCTTCGACGTGGTGAACGAGAAGTTCCAGGCCATCTTCCCCCGCCTGTTCGGCGGTGGGCGCGCCAGCCTGGTCCTCACCAACGACGGCCCCAATGGCGAGCCGGGCGTGGAAATCGTCGCCCAGCCGCCGGGCAAGAAGCTGCAGAGCGTCAACCTGCTCTCCGGTGGAGAGAAGGCCCTCACCGCCGTGGGCCTCATCTTCGGCATCTTCCTCATCAAGCCCACGCCCTTCTGCCTCCTGGACGAGGTCGACGCGCCGCTGGATGAGGGCAACGTGGGCCGCTACAACGACATGGTGAAGGAGATGAGCAGCCAGTCGCAGTTCATCCTCATCACCCACAACAAGCGGACCATGGAGGTCTCCAACACCCTCTACGGTGTCACCATGGAGGAGCCGGGCATCTCCAAGCTCGTCAGCGTGCGCATCAGCGAGGCCAGCGCGGCCAACGACGACAAGATCAGCGCGTAGTCGTCCTCACGACGCTGGAAACACAGAAGGCGCGGGTCCCGGAAGTTCGGGTCCCGCGCCTTCGTGCGTTTCAGCCCCGCTGGGGGACTGCTTACTGACTACTTGCCCTTGTAGGACTTCTTCGGGCACGCCTTCTGGTCCGCGTCCGCGCGGGCCTGGGCGGCCGTCAGGTCCTTCTGGGTGTTGGTCAGCGCCGTCTGGCTGGCCGTCTCCACCGGCGTCCAACCCTCGGCGTCCGTCGTCTTCAGCTCCTGCACCAACGCCACGGAGGCCTGGTCCACGGCCTGCTGGGCCTCCAGCGCCTTCACCCAGCCCTGCGCGGCCTCCACCAGGGCGTTGCACTTGCCGGCCAGCTCGTCGAACAGCTTGTAGTCCTTGGTCTTCTGGTACTTCGCCACCACGGCCTCGAACGACTCGGCCGCCGCGGCGCGGGCGCCGAAGGCGATGGCCGCGTCCGCCGCGCGCTGGTTGCGGACGACCTCCAACTGGAAGAAGCGCAGCTGGGGGGGCAGGGCGCTGGCGGCCTCGGTGGCCCCGGAGTTGAAGTGGACGAAGCGGTGCGGGTAGCTGAGCTTGTCCGTGGACAGCTTCGCGGGCACGGCGACAATCTTCGTCTTGAGGCACGCGGCGAGCTGGTCACCCTCGGTGCTGCCGGAGGCGTCGAACGTCACCTCGGCGACGGGCTGGCCCTTGGTGAGCGTCATGTGGGACGTCAGCACCGGCGGCGTCTGCGCCTTGTAGGTGGCGTAGCAGTCGCACCAGCCCTGCTGGGCCAGGCGGACGGCGCCGGAGAAGTCCGAGCCGTCGTTGACGCCGAACTTCACCGTGGCGCTGGCCGTGGTGTCGTGCTCGAAGGTCGCCGTGGACTCCAGCGGCTGGGCGCCCTTGGCCAGGGGCTTGGGCTGGACGAGCTTGTCCACCACGGCCTGGATGCACTGCGTGCCCGTGGGGGTGAGGTTCTCACCGGTGATGGTGTGGGTGCCGCCCGCGTCCGTCACGGTGGTCTTCACCGTCGCCACCGTCTTCTCGGCGGGGCCCCGGTTCTGCGGGGACACGAGGCACTCGAGTACTTCCGGCCGGGTGGTGAGCATGGCGCCCACCAGCACGCCCTGATTGGACGCCGGCAGGGTCAGCTCGCGCGGGAAGCAGGTGGCCACGTCGAACGCGGGCTGGTTGCCAATGCGCACGCGCTCCTCGGTGGTCTGCGGCTTGGCGGCCGTGTCGGCGCTCTCGGCGGGCTTCTGCTGACCGGCGCAGGCGGCGGTGAAGACGACGGAGGCTACGACGAGACGACGCAACATGCGGTTGTTCTCCATGGGGTGGAACTGCGAGGGGGCACTCACTTCTCCAGGCCCTCGGCGTTCTTGAGGTCCTTGAGGCGAAGCCCGTTCTTCTTGAGCAGACGATAGAGGCTCTGCATGGACAGCCCGGTGCGCTGCTCGGCGGCCTTCATGTCGAAGCCCACCGTGCGCATCACCTCGGCGAAGTAGAGGCGCTCGAAGTCGGCCAGCACCCTGTCCTTCGCCTCGTGGTACGGCATGCCGGTGACGAGCGTGGCCACGTGGGTGCCGGGCGGCTGACCCTCCGGGCGGCGCGAGGGCTGGGCGAGGAAGTCCAGCCAGCTGGTGTTGCCCGTCTCCTCCATCAGCGCGCCGCGCTCGAGCACATTGCGCAGCTCGCGCACGTTGCCCGGCCAGTCATAGCCCTCGAAGAGCGCGAGCGTCTGGGGCGTCAGCGTCACGCTGGCGCGCAACGTCTGCGACAGGGCCTGCGCCAGCGAGGGCAGGTCCTCGCGGCGGGTGCGCAGGGGCGGCAGGCGCACGCGCGCCACAGCGAGGCGGAAGTACAGGTCCGCGCGGAAGCGGCCCTGGCGCACGTCCTCCTCCAGGTTGCGGTGCGTGGAGGCGATGACTCGCACGTCCACCGGCACGGGCTGGCCGTCCAGCGAGGGCACCTCGCGCGCGTCCAGCACGCGCAACAGCTTGCCCTGCACCATCAGCGGCAGCTCGCCGACCTCATCCAGGAAGAGCGTCCCTCCCCGGGCGGCCTCGAAGACGCCGCGCGCCTCCTTGTCCTCCGGGTCGCTCGCGCGCAGTCCGCCGAACAGCTCCCGCTCCGCCTTCTCCTCGGAGATGAGGTTGCAGTCGACGACCTTGAACGGGCCATGCCGCCGCGACGAGTGCTGATGCACCGCGCGCGCCGCCAGCTCCTTGCCGGTGCCCGTCTCGCCCTCGATGAGCAGGCTCATGTCCTCGCGGGCCACGCGCCGCAGCTCCGTGAAGACCCACCGCATCTTCTCCGAGGAGCCCACCAACGCGCCGAAGGACTCGGCGCCCGCGAGCTCCACCTCGGTGGGCTTCGCCGCCACCTTCACGGCCAGCTTCGTCTTGCCGAGCTCGACCTTGTCCCCGCGGCCCAGGTACGCCTGAAGCACCTGTCGCCCGTCGAGGAAGGTTCCGTTGCGACTGCCGGTGTCGCGCAGCAGGAGGCCTCGCGGCGTGCGCTCCACCTCGAGGTGACGGCGGCTCACCGTGGTGTCCGTCAGCACCAGGTCGCTTGCGGGGTCCGAGCCCACGCGTACCAAGCCATCCTGGGTCGTCACCTTCTTGCCCTTGTCGGGGCCAGACACCACCTCCACGGTCCATTCGTGAATGGGGATGCGGGTGGTGCGGCCTTCTTCTTTGTCCGTCTGGGTGGTCTGGGTGACCTCGGGCCTGGGCTCCATCATGGGTCCTCTTTAGGTGCGAGGGGACCGGGCGGGCAAGCCCGACGCACCATGTGCTCGTGCCCGAACTGGTCAGGGCAGCATGAGTGGAAGAATCTTCCCGGAAGGCTGTTGCACGTCAGCCTTCTGCGGAAGGAGCGCCCCGTGCGCGTGGACCGGGGCGGGGGTGGCGCGTCGGAGTGTCCCCGCTCGGGCCTCCGGGCGAACGACTCCCCAGCGCGCGGTGGCTTCGGAGCGGGGCCTGGGCCC
Organism: Myxococcus llanfairpwllgwyngyllgogerychwyrndrobwllllantysiliogogogochensis; assembly: GCF_006636215.1. Classification (GTDB taxonomy): domain Bacteria; phylum Myxococcota; class Myxococcia; order Myxococcales; family Myxococcaceae; genus Myxococcus; species Myxococcus llanfairpwllgwyngyllgogerychwyrndrobwllllantysiliogogogochensis. Next base: position 10,025 of record NZ_VIFM01000099.1, read on the forward strand.
TCGTCCGTGCGTTGCGCGATGGGGATGCTGGCGTCCTTCCCGGTGACTTCCGGGAGGGCGCGTCGGAGGGTGGGGTGGCGCACGTCCACGTGGCCCCAGTACGCCATGGACGCCTGGGGACCTCGTGCTGGGGTGTGCCTGGGACTGTCCACCAGCGCACGTTCGTCGCCGTGCAGGCGCCGCATCGTGTCGCGGTGCGGCCCTCGGGCGTTCCGCAGCCGCGCCTGCGCCGGCGGAGGTCGTCCAGGAGGATGGGAAGGGCCGTTCCAGAAGCTCACGGCCGGCATCCAAGACGAACACCCTCCGCGAATCCAGTGTCACGCGCGGGCGAGGTCCAATCAGTACGTCGACGGCGAGTCGCTGGCGGGGAATGACTCCTTGGAAAGCTCGTCGACGAGATCATCCGAGCTGGTTCCTCCGGACTTCACCCCCGCGTTGCTCTGGTCCCTGCCCACCGGTCCCTTTGGGGAGGACTTGCCCGAGCCCGCCGCGCGCTTGCGTCCGGCGCTGCCCGTGGCCGCGGCCCTTTCCGTCGTCCCCAGTCGCGCGCCCAGGAGGTTCTTCGCCCGCTCGGCCAGGTGGCGCTGCTCGTCCCGCCAGTCGCGGAAGAACTGCGCCAGCTCCGGGTCTCCCGCCCGCTCCGCGTCCTGGATGAACTGCTCCGCGGTCGAGGCGCCCTTGAGCAGGTGATACAGCGTGCTGATGACGTTGTAGTGCGCGTCTTCACCTGCCATTGCCGCCTCCCGAGAAGGGGTGGTGTTCCATGGCGGTAAGGTAGGCACGGCCGCGGCGAGCGGCCCCGCGAAGGGCGCTCGCCCGCCTGCTCGCGACTCAGGCCTGGAGCATGGGCTCCAGCTTGCCTTCCTTGTCGAGCTGGGCCAGGTCCGAGTAGCCGCCGACGTGCGTGTCACCGATGAAGATTTGAGGCACGGTGCGCTGGCCTCCGCTCATCTCCACCAGCTTCTCGCGCGCGTCATCGTCTCCGGTGACGTCCAGCTCCTGGTAGTCCACGCCCTTGCGCTTGAGCAGGTCCTTCGCGCGGACGCAAAAGCCACAGTAGTTCGTGGTGTAGATCTTCACGGGTTTCACGGTGTCGCCTCCTTCATTCCCAACGTAAGGGCGTGGCCTTTCGCGCGCCACCGGGCGCATGAAAGCACGACGGCCCCCGGCTCCTTGAAAGGAACCGGAGGCCGCCAGTGAAGCGTCCACCCCGGACGGACCGGGGTGGGGGGCGACTACATGCCCATGCCGCCCATACCGCCCATGCCGCCCATGCCGCCACCGCCGGCGGGGGCGTCCTTCTCGTCCTTCGGACGCTCGGCCACCATCGCCTCGGTGGTCAGCATCAGGGACGCCACGGACGCGGAGTTCTGCAGCGCCGTGCGGCTCACCTTGGCCGGGTCGATGACGCCCGCGGCCAGCAGGTCCTCGTACGCGCCCGTCGCGGCGTTGAAGCCGAACGAGCCCGTGCCTTCCTTGACCTTGTTGACGATGACGCTGCCCTCGAGGCCGCCGTTGCCGACGATCTGGCGCAGGGGCTCCTCGACGGCGCGGCGGATGATGTCCACGCCGAACTTCTCACCCTCGGCGAACGTCTGACCCTCCAGCGCCTTGAGGCACCGGATGTAGGCCACGCCACCGCCAGGAACCACGCCCTCCTCGACGGCCGCGCGGGTCGCGTTGAGCGCGTCCTCCACGCGGGCCTTCTTCTCCTTCATCTCCGTCTCGGTGGCCGCGCCGACGTTGATGACGGCCACGCCGCCCACGAGCTTCGCCAGACGCTCCTGGAGCTTCTCGCGGTCGTAGTCGCTGGTGGTCTCCTCGACCTGGGCGCGGATCTGCTTCACGCGCGCCTCGATCTCCGGCTGGCTGCCCGCGCCGTCGACGACGGTGGTGTTGTCCTTGTCGACGGTGATGCGCTTGGCCTTGCCCAGGTCCTGCAGGGTCAGCGTGTCCAGCTTGATGCCCAGGTCCTCGGCGATCATCCGGCCGCCCGTCAGGGTGGCGATGTCCTCGAGGATGGCCTTGCGGCGGTCGCCGAAGCCCGGCGCCTTCACCGCGCACACGTTCAGCACGCCGCGGATCTTGTTCACCACCAGGGTGGCCAGGGCCTCGCCCTCGACCTCCTCGGCGATGATGAGCAGGGGCTTACCAGCGCGAGCGACCTGCTCCAGGATGGGCAGGAGGTCCTTCATCGAGGAGATCTTCTTCTCGTGGATGAGGATGAGCGCGTCGTTCAGCACCGCCTCCATCCGCTCCGGGTCCGTCACGAAGTACGGAGACAGGTAGCCGCGGTCGAACTGCATGCCTTCGACGACGTCCAGCGTCGTCTCCAGGCCCTTGGCCTCCTCCACCGTGATGACGCCCTCCTTGCCGACCTTCTCCATCGCGTCCGCGATGATCTGGCCGATGGTGGCGTCGCCGTTGGCGGAGATGGTGCCAACCTGCGCGATTTCCTTCTTGTCCTTCGTCGGCTTCGCCAGCTTCTTCAGCTCCGCGACGATGACCGCGACGGCCTTGTCGATGCCGCGCTTGATGTCCATCGGGTTGTGCCCGGCGGCCACCAGCTTCGCGCCCTCGCGGAAGATGGCCTGCGCCAGCACCGTGGCGGTGGTGGTGCCGTCACCGGCGACGTCGGAGGTCTTGGACGCGACCTCCTTCACCATCTGCGCGCCCATGTTCTCGAACTTGTTCTCCAGTTCGATTTCCTTCGCCACCGTCACACCGTCCTTGGTGATGGTGGGCGAGCCGAAGCTCTTCTCGATGACGACGTTACGGCCCTTGGGGCCGAGGGTCACCTTGACCGCGTCGGCCAGGATGTTGACGCCACGGAGAATGGCCTCGCGGGCGCGTACGTCGAAAAGCAGTTCCTTCGCCATGATGGGAATTCCTTGAGTGAAGGGGTGGGGGACGGATTACTTCTCGATGACGCCGAGCACATCCTCCTCACGGAGGATGAGGTGCTCCTCGCCGTCGAGCTTGATCTCGGTCCCGGCGTACTTGCTGAAGAGGATGGTGTCGCCGGCCTTGATGTCGAGGGGACGCACCTTGCCGTCCTCCTGCACCTTGCCGTTGCCGACGGCGATGACCTTGCCCTCGAGGGGCTTCTCCTTCGCCGTGTCCGGGATGAAGAGGCCGCCCTTGGTCTTGTTCTCCTCGGCGACCCGCTTGACGATGAGCCGATCCTGCAGGGGACGAATCTTCATGGTCTGCTCCTTGATGGGCGCCCACCGTCCGGGATCTCCGGACGGCTCTCGGCGCCACTGGGGGTTGAAAAGGGCCGTGACGACCCGCGGCATTTAGCACTCACACCTTGCGAGTGCTAACGCCTAGGCGCGGCGGATAATAACCAGCGAAGTCGACCCGTCAAGCGACGCTGACTGCCCGTGCCCCGACATGCCAACCGTCTGGCATTGCTGCTCTTTTCCCCGCCGCGCACGACGCCGTGGAAGGACGCCCGCTCGTCGCCCCGCACGTGGAAATTGGCACTCGGGGTGGTCGAGTGCCAGCGCAAGTGCTTGGAATCATTGAAAGCGGGTTTTGCGACGAGGAGGGTCGATTGCTACCGTTCCCTTATTCCCGAAGGCGCCGTCGGCCGGGTGGAAGGACGGGAGTGTCGATGAGTCAACTGGTGGCGTCCCTGTCGCTGAAGGAGTTCTTCAAGTCGCTCCTGGACGAGGTCACTTCGCGCCAGCGCGTCTCGCTGGAAGAGGTGACGGAGTTCTATCTGGTGAACCTGCTGGCGGACTTCGCCAGCACCGACATGCTGTTCGACCGCCAGGAGGACGGCCGCAAGGGCCGCGAGCCCCTGGCGCTGCTCTACCACCAGGCGCTGCAACAGGAGCGCGAGGCGCGCATCCGGACGCTGCGGCGGCTGGGGGATGTCTCCCTCTACACCGTGGGCTTCTTCTCCGGCGCGCTCCAGGGCGGAGTGGTGGGGCCGGACTACTACATCCAGATGGGAGGCACGGCGTACGGCCAGGTGGCGGACCTGTCCCCTCGGGCGGGCTTCGCGGGGGTGTACCGGGAGCTGCACGACAAGTTCCGCTCGGTGGTGGAGGTGCTGGAGGAAATCTCGGCGCGAGGCATGGTCCGGGCCGGGCCCTCCGGGGCGTTGAAGGTCTACGAGTCGTGGGCGCGCACGGGCAATGACCGGCTGGAGCGCGTGCTGGTGGACGCGGGGATGATGCCGAACGCGAAGGGACAGCTCCCCAACTAGCCGTGGCACGGAGGTCGCGATGATTGGCCGCGTTCAGGACCACCTGGAGGCCATCTATGGCTTCACGTGCGAGGCTCGGGCGGAGGTCTTCGTGGTGGACACGGAGGCCGCCGTCCAACTGGGTGCCACGGGGCGCAGTGACGAGGAACTCCTGGTGCACGAGTCGGGGGACGCGCTGGAGATGGCGCTGTACCTGTCCCCCGCGCTGCTCGACAGGCTGAAGCCCTACGAGGCCGGGCCGCTGGGGTACCTGCTGGATGGAGACCTCGCCGGCTACTGCCAGGTGGCCGAGGGCGTCAGCCACTTCCTCTACATGGCGCACACGGCGGCGCACGGGCGGACGGTGTCCCTGCTGGAGCTGGAGGCCCAGGCGGAGGTGGACAAGTTCGCCATCTGCCTGTTGCACCGCTGGGGGGAGGGGGTGGGGGCGTGGGCCCAGGAGCTGCTCACCCGGCTGTTCGACCGGGTGTCCTACCGGGACAAGCTGTCGTCCCAGGAGCGCTGGCGGTACGAGGAGGCCAACCGCGTCTCCCGGCGCTTCTGCTCGCGGATGATGGGGCACGTCTCCGGAAGGCGGTTGGACAAGCTCCTGGCGGACCTCCGGTATGCCTACCGGCTGGGAGCGGAGGCGAAGCTGAGTCACTTCGTCCACGGTGGTTGAGTCCCCGCGGCCCGCCTCCTTCGGTTAGGGTAGGTGGGCATGCCACGCGAGGCGTCCGCAGGCGGGATTGTCATCCGGGAGAGTGACGGCACCTGGGAGGTGGTCGTCATCCGTCCGCATGGCCGTCCCCTGTGGGCGCTGCCCAAGGGGCACGTGGACCCGGGGGAGACTCCGGAGCAGACGGCGAGCCGCGAGGTCCACGAGGAGACGGGGCTCACCGCCGCGCTCATCGCGCCGCTGGGTGAGATTCGCTACGTCTACCAGTTCCGGGGGCAGCGCATCTTCAAGCGCGTCCACTTCTTCCTCTTCCGCTACCAGGAAGGCGCGCTGGGGCCGCTGCCGGGGCCGCGCGTGGAGGTGGACGAGGTGCGCTGGGTGCCGGTGGGACAGCTGGTGCCCCTGCTCGGCTACAAGGGAGAGAAGGCCGTCGCCGCGCGCGCCGTGCGGTGGATGCGCGCCCAGGGGCTCATCCCGGAGGCCCCTTCCCCGGCCGTAAGGCCCGAGGGGAAGGGAACCTAGGACCTACGACTACTTGCGGGCGTCTTCGGGGGTGTACTTCCCGGACAGCGCCTCGCGCACGTCGCGGTCGAACTTCACGCGGCCCGTGGCCACCTCGCGCAGGGACAGCACGGGGGGCTTGTTCTTGGAGCTCTCGATGATGGGGCGGGCGCCGGCCATCAGCTGACGCGCGCGCTTCGCACCGAGCAGCACCAGCGCGAACCGGTTGTCGACGAGGGGGAGGCAGTCTTCGACTGTGACGCGAGCCATGGAACGTCCTTCGGATTTCGGTGGGGCTACCTGAAACGGTGAAAACTAAAGACCGCCCCGGGGGGAGTCAAGGAAGGACGCACGGGCAGGGCCGCCGGGCGGACAGGCGCTGTCCCACCCTGGAAGCCTGGATTCGGTGGATCAGGTGTACCACCAGGCCCAGGCGATGAGGACGACCTGGAGGGGCAGCCGAGCCCAGAGCAGGTGTGCGGGGACCTTCTTGAAGCGCTCGGGCTGGAGGGCCATCTGGAGGTTGGCCGGGAAGATGGCGACGAACAGGGCGATGAGTCCCCAGGCGGACACCGCGCGCGTGGCGGGAACCAGCAGGCCCACGCCCAGCAGCACTTCCGCCACGCCGCTCAGGAAGACCAGGGGCCCGTGCCACGGCAGGTACGGCGGCATCATCCGCACGTAGGGGCGCGGGTTCACGAAGTGATTGATGCCACCGGCCACCATGAACAGGCCGAGCACGTACATCAGGACGGTCTTCACCATGTGCCGGGAGTCCTACGCCCCCGCGAAGGCCGTGTCGACGATGGCGCGGGCTTCCTGGAGGATGGCCTGGAGGTGGGCGTCGTCACGGAAGCTCTCCGCGTAGATTTTGTACACGTCCTCGGTGCCCGACGGCCGCGCGGCGAACCAGCCGTTCTGCGCCACCACCTTGAGCCCGCCGATGTCCGCATCGTTGCCGGGCGCGCGCGTGAGGCGCTGGAGGATGGGTTCTCCCGCGAGGCTCGTCGCCTTCACCGCCTCCGGTGAGAGCTTCTTCAGCACGGACTTCTGCGCGGGCGTAGCCGCCTGGTCGATGCGCGCGTAGTACGGCGTGCCGAAGCGCCCCGCCAGCTCCTGATAGTGCTGTCCCGGGTCCTTGCCGGTGCGCGCGAGAATCTCCACCGCGAGCAGGTCGAGCAACATGCCGTCCTTGTCGGTGGTCCACACGGTGCCGTCGCGGCGCAGGAAGGACGCGCCCGCGCTCTCCTCACCGCCGAAGCCGAGCGAGCCGTCCAACAGCCCGTCCACGAACCACTTGAAGCCCACCGGCACCTCGACGACGCGGCGGCCCAGGCTCTTGGCCACGCGGTCGATGAGCCCGCTGCTCACCAGCGTCTTGCCCACGGCGGTGTCCGCCTTCCAGCCGGGCCGGTTCTGGAACAGGTAGTGGATGGCCACCGCGAGGTAGTGGTTGGGATTCATCAACCCGATGGAGCGCGTGACGATGCCGTGCCGGTCCGAGTCCGCGTCATTGCCGAAGGCGATGTCGTACTGGTCCTTGAGCTTCACGAGATTCGCCATGGCGTACGGCGACGAGCAGTCCATGCGGATCTTCCCGTCATGGTCCACCGGCATGAAGCGGAACGTCGGGTCCACCGTGGGGTTCACCACGCGCAGGTTCAATCCGTAGCGCGTGGCGATGGGCTCCCAGTACGCGACATTGGAGCCGCCGAGCGGATCCGCGCCGATGTGCAGCTTCGCGCCGCGCAGGGCCTCCATGTCCACCACGGTGCCCAGGTCCTCGACATAGGGCGTGATGAAGTCGTGGGGCTTCACCGTCGGGGCCGTGCGCGCCTTCTCGTAGGGCGTGCGCTTCACGCCCGCGTTGCTGGTACCGAGCAGCGCATTGGCGCGGCGCTCGATGCCGGAGGTGACGTTCGTGTCCGCGGGGCCGCCGTTGGGCGGGTTGTATTTGATGCCGCCGTCCTCGGGCGGGTTGTGGGACGGGGTGATGACGATGCCGTCCGCGAGCCCCGAGGCGCCCCGGCCTTTGTTGTACGTGAGGATGGCGTGGGAGATGACGGGCGTGGGCGTGGCGCCGTCGGTGAAGCGCACCTGGACGCCGTTGGCGGCCAGCACCTCGAGCGCGGTCTGCTGCGCGGGCGCGGACAGCGCATGGGTGTCCATGCCCAGGAACAGCGGCCCGTCGATGCCCTGCTGCTGCCGGTATTCGCAGATGGCCTGCGTCACCGCGACGATGTGGGCCTCGTTGAAGCTGGTGCGCGCGGACGAGCCCCGGTGGCCCGACGTGCCGAAGGCGACGCGCTGCTCGGGCACGGCCACGTCGGGACGCTCCGCGTAGTAGCGCGCGCGCAGCTTCTCGGGGTCGATGAGGAGGTCTTCCGGCGGGAGCTTTCCAGCGAGGGGATGGGCCATGTCGCCGCCAACATAAACGCGCCGCGCGACGGATGGATCTCCCATGTGAGGGAGCTGTCCTCGGGTGGACCCAGACCCTCCCGGGCTCGAAGCGGGTGCCGCGCTACGAGCCGGCGGCGCCGGAGGGGGAGGGGGGCGCCTCCTGCTCGGGCAGGTAGAACGCCCCGGAGCGCGCGGCGAGCACCGCCGCGGTGAGCAGGCCCACCGTCAACCCGAAGACGGCGATGCCGGCCAGCGTCACCCAGTCGGTGACACCCGAGGGCTGGAACAGCGCGGTGAAGGGCGTGGCGAAATCGAAGCCCTTCTCCGGTGTCTTGCGCAGGTTCTGCACGGCGGTGAGCAGCGCTGTCGTCATCGCGCCCAGCACCATGCCCACCACGGCCGCGAAGGCGGCGCTGCCCATGAGGACGGGGCGGGTGACGGCGCGGGTGGTGGGGCGGCTCTGCACGTCGAAGTCCGGGTCCTTCACGCCCAGCGGCACGAAGCGCGCGAGCAGCAACAGACCGGGGATGCCGCCCACCATGGTGAACCAGAAGAAGGGCTCCCAGCCGATGGAGTACACGAGGAAGCCGGCGATGGGGCCCGCCACCACGCGCGGAATGGAGAAGAGGCTGGAGAGCAGCGCGAACTGGGTGGCGGAGAAGCGCTTCTGCGTCAGCCGCATCAGCAGCACGGAGAAGGCCCCGGTGCCCAGTCCCTGCGTCACGTTCTCGAAGCCGATGGCGATGTACATCAGCCATGGCGTGGGCGCCCCGGCGCGCGCGACGAGCACGTAGCCGATGTTGGACACAATCTGGATGACGCCGAACACCCACAGCGCGCGGCCCAGGCCCAGCACCGTCGTCCACGCGCCGCCCACCAGCGTGCCGGCGATGGTGCCGAACAGGCCGATGGTGCCCAGGGCCACACCCCGGTGCAGGTCGCTGTAGCCCATGTCCACCAGGAAGGGCCGCAAGAGCGTGCCGCCGAGGTTGTCGGCCAGCTTGTAGAGGAAGACGAAGGCGAGGATTTCGAGCGCCCGGTGCCGCGCGAGGAAGCCCACGAAGGGATACCAGACGGCGTCCTTGAGGGACTTCGGAGGCGTGAAGCGCTCCTCGGGCTCCGGCGCGAAGCGCGTGACGATGAGCATGGGCAGGTACAGCACCGCCAGCCCGATGACGACCCACTTCCACGACACGCGGCCCGCGAGCGTAATCGCCGCCGAGCCCGCGATGAACATGGCCGCGCGGTACACCGCCACGCGCGCGCCCACCGCCACGCCCTGCTCCTCCTTGCGCAGCACCTCCACCGCGTACGCGTCGATGGCGATGTCCTGCGTCGCCGCGGAGAACGCCACCGCCATGGCCAGCGCGCCCACCACCCACGCGGTCTCCGGATGTTCTCCGATGCCCGCCAGGGCCAATGTCGTCGCGAAGAGGGCCACCTGCGCCACCGCCATCCAGCCCCGCCGCCGGCCCCAGAAGGGCGGCACATAGCGGTCCATCAGCGGCGACCAGAGGAACTTGAAGGACCACGGTGCCTGCGCCAGCGTGATGATGCCCACCACGCGGATGTCCACGCCGATGCTGCGCAGCCAGTCGGGGATGGCGATCCACACCAGGCCGAGCGGCAGGCCCGAGGAGAACGAGAGCAGCGTGACGGAGGCCGTCCGCCAGGAGGCCATGGCCCGCGCCAGACTGGCCCAGGTTCCCGGCCGCGCTGCCTGCTCTCCACTCTTGCCCTGCTGCTCGCTCATGGCGGCGGACTCTATACCAGCCGTGCTCGCGGCCCAGGGTGTCCCGCGCGCTTCCGCTCGGAGGGTTGGCCGGTTACCGGTCCAGCGCGGACATGTCCGGGCAGGAGCTGCGCAGGCCCTCGGTGGGGTTGAGGAAGTCCCAGCTCCGGGAGATGAACGTCACGCGGCCCTGCGCGTCCCAGCACTCGGTGTATTTGGCGCCCAGGATGTCGCCCTTGATGATCTCCAGGATGCCCGTCCCCCGCCCGTCCGGCGCCCAGCGCGTGGTGAGCGCCACGTCTTCGCGCAGCCCGCCCTGGACGAAGTCGGTGTCGAGGATCTGGAAGGTCATCTCCGCCAGGTCCCCCTCCGCCTCGCGGTAGATGTAGCGCGAAGGCAGCAGGGTGGGCACGTTGCTGACGAATACCAGCTCCACCCGCGTGGGGAGCTTCCGCGTCTGGTAGTGGATCTCCTCGCGGTCCAGGAAGGGGATGTCCAGGAAGCGCTCTTCCCGGGCCCGCTTCAGGTCCATGATGAGGCTGCCCTCTCCCTTGCGGACGCCGCCATTGGCCTGGAAGGAGCCCGACATGAAGCTCCACCACGCGTCCTCGCCTTCACCGATGTCCCGGTACTGGAGCTGGTAGTCGAACCGCTCTCCTTCACGCGTCATCACGAAGCGCGTGTCGAACCTCATGTCGTTGCGCCCCGGGATGGGCCCCCACACCCGACGGTTCGGCTCTCGCTTCGTGGGCGTGTACTGCTGGATGGCCTCCAGCGAGGAGAGGATTCCGTCCACCGCTTCGTTGAAGCGCAGGCCCGTCTTGTCCGTGTCGCCGACGATGCCCGACGAGTCCCCCAACCGTCCCGCCTGCTGCGCGGACTTGCTGGCCACACGTGCGCCCCAGGCTTCGCCTTGGGTCTTCCCCGGCATCGACGCCGTCAGGTCCTCGCGCCGGGGGAAGGCGTTGAGGAACTCCAGGTCGTCATTGGAGAAGTCGCCGCCACATGCGGCCAGGGCCAGACACAGACAGATGGGCACCAGGTGTCGCATCGAACGCTCCCTCAAGGCTGATACGTGACGAGCGCGCCCAGCTCCCAGAAGCCCAGCGAGCGTTGCTCATCCACGGTGTAGAGGAGGTAGTGGAGCCGCGCGCGTCCCGTCACGTGCAGGCGCCGCAGGGGTTGCCACCGCAGGCCCGCCACCAGGCCCGGGGAGAACATCGCGTACTTCTGGTCCGGGTACGTCGCTTCCTCGAAGTCGCGGCGCATCACCAGATACGCCATGCGCGCGCCCACGAAGGGCGCCACGGTGCCTCGCGGCCACTCGGACGTGAGCGTCGTGCCCAGGCTCGTCACCGAGTACTTGTAGGGCGGTCCACTCAGGGTCGGCAACGCCAGCAGCGCCTGTTTCCCGCCCACCGCCACATCCACGCCCCACACCCAGTCGCGGCGGAAGTAGTCGTGAAGCTGCGCCTCCGCGCCCAGCATGCCCACCGAGAGGAACAGCGACTGGCGCGTGGGTGCGTCGAAGAAGGACTGCACGCCACCGGACACGCCCACCGTCCACCACGCCCCGCCCTCCGGCGCCGCGCCCTTCACCGGGTCGTCCGAGAACGGCGCGTCTCGCAGCCGCGACTCTTCCAGCACCACCTGCCGTCCCCGGGACACTTCCACTTCGCCGATGCGCAGCCGGTCCGACAGCCTTCGCTTCACGCGGTACGTGCCGGGCGCGAGCGCCACGCGGCGCTCCACGTCGGGCGTCTTGTCCAGCTCCGCCACCACCATGCCGCCCGGGTCCACGAAGTAATACATGCCCGCGGGCGCGAGTCCTGGCACCACCAGCCCGTCGCCTCCCGCGCGCAGGTCCGTCAGCACCAGGTCCCCGTTGCCGGCGAGGTCGTAGCTGAACGTCGGATGCTGAGCGCCCCCGCTGCTGGCCGCCGTGTCCGCCACGGTGCGGGCGTAGGCATGCGAGTACGCCTCGAACAGCGTCACGCGTCCGTCACCGCTGCGGTCCGCGTCCCCGAGCAGGCCACTGGCCAGGTGGTGCGAGAAGTAGCTGCCGCGCAGCGCGTCCGACTCCTGCGAGTCCTCGTCCGCCGAACTGGAGGTGAGGATGACCAGTCCCCGCGCATCGCGCGCCGCGCCGGACTCGATTTCGAAGGCCGGTGCCCGTCGCGCGCCCTTGGTGCGCGTCAGCGCGCCAGAGCGGCACGAGTCGAGAATCGCGATGCGGATATCCGCGGGCGCGTTCGACAGCCGCTGCTTGAGGTCTTCGAAGCCCAGCCGCGTGTTGCCCAGGCGCAGCGTGCCGTCCTTCGCGTGGCCGGAGTAGTAGACGAGCAGCGCCGTGCGCTCACCTCGCGCCCGAGCCTCCTTCGCCCGGGTCTCCAACTGCGTCAGCGCCGCGAGGAAGTCCTTCGAGGACTCGTTGAGCAGCAGCATCGCGTCGCCGGGAGCGACACCGCCCAGGCGCGCCAGCAGGCCGTGCATCTTCCGCGCGTCGTCCTGTGCGAAGCGCAGGGGCCGCGTCTCGTCGCCGCCCTCGTCGTTGCCCGCCACCAGCGCGAAGCGGCGCAGGCTGTCCGCATGCGCGGCCGAGGCCCCGAGCACGAGGAGGGCGGCCAACGCGCGCCAGGAAGGAAGCAGGGGAGGGCTCATGGCTTGAACAGCACCCAGTGCGTCTGCGCACCCGGCACGTCGAGCTGGGACATCCGCTCCACCTCGCCGTTCGCCGCCGTGAACGCACGACGGGTCGCCTCCACCACCGACTCCACCGTGAACGGTTCATCCCCGAGCACCAGCACCACGCGCTCGGCTCCAGAGCCGGTGAACTCCCAGCTTCCTTGCAGCCAGTGCAGGTCCTCGCCGGACTCCACGGGGGCGCTCGCGCCGGACTCCGGATGCAGCGTCGTCACCTCGCCGATGGCATCCACGGACACGGCGGCCACGTAGCGGTGGGTGCCCGCCTTGTAGCCCAGCATCACCCGCTCACCCGGTTCCAGGGCCTCGGGAGCCTCCGGCTTCACCTCGCGCTGGGGCCCGGGACCTCCGCCGATGCGCAGCTCCGCGATGTTCGCGCCGCCCTTGCTCCGGTCCCAACCCGGACCCTGATTCAGCAGCGGCCGGGCCAGCACCACCATCAGCACCGACGCGGCCAGCGCCACCGTCGGAGCGAGCCAGCGCCGGGGGGAGGGCTTCAGCGCGTCACGCCGCTGCTGTCGCTCCAACGCGCGCTGCACTCCCAGCTCGAAGCGCTCGAAGGGAAGCTCTGCTTCGAAGCGGGCCTGGTTCGACTCGAGGCCGCGCAGCACTGCGCCACACGTGTCGCAGCTCGCCGCGTGGGCGCGCGCGCGGGTGGCCTCGGGCGAGCCCAGCTCACCGGCCCTCAGGCGTCGCAGTGTCCACTCCGACTCGTGCGCGCTCATCGAACCCTCAGCTCCTCTCCACCCAGCGCGGCGAAGTGCTCCAGCCGCTTGCGAATCGTGGGCACCGAGCGCCCCAGCAACGCCGCCACCTCTTCCAACGTCATCCCATCCACGTGGTAGTGCACCACCGCCGCCTGCGTCTCCGCATCCACCCGGGACAGCAGCCGGCGCACCAGGTCCCGCGTCTCCATCTCTCCCGGACCCCCGTGGGCTTCCGGGCGCGCGGCCGCGTCCCGCTCGAACCACTGCCTCCAGCCCGCCCGCTCCGAGCGGAGCTGGTTGAGACAGTGGTGCGTGGCGATCTTCATCAACCACGTCAGCGGCGAGGCATCCGCGCGGAAGTCGTCCGCGTGGGCAAGCGCTCGGGCGAACACGTCGTGCATCGCGTCCTCCGCCCTCGCCGCGTCCTTCAACAGGTAGCGGCAGCGTCCCATCACGCTGCCGCCGTACCTCGTGTACAGGTCGCGCAGGAAGTCCCGCCGGTCCTGCTGGGGACCCCCCTGGATGACCCTGAGGGCCGGCTGGCGCGTTCCTGTCACGCGCCGCAGACTACCGCGAGCCGGCTCACAGCGTGGAGTAGACCGCCGTGCTGAAGCTGCCGCAGGCGCTCACCGTCCCGTAGCCGATGGCCGGGTTGTAGCTGACCGCGTGGTAGGCGCTGCGGAAGTTGCTGTCCCAGCACTCGTTGATGGTGGCCTCGCCGAACAGGTCTCCGCCCGACAGCTTGATGTCCGAGCGACCGAGGCCCGTGCGCTCCCAGCGGCTCTTGATGGACAGCTTCTCCAGCTTCGAGCGCGTCGGGTCCACGTCGATGTTCTGCTTCACGACGTAGTCCAGCTCGCCGCCGGTGCCCGGGGCCTGCTTGAAGCGATAGTTCGCGCTCGCCAGGGTGCCTCCGCCGGCATCCACCTGGAAGTCCGCCTCCACGGAGGCCACCGCGTTCGGGGCCGTGCGCGCGTAGCGAATCTCCATCGTCGCCACGCCCGTCTCGCCCTCGTTGCCAGGCAGGGAGTTGTTCTTCTCCCAGTCGATGAGGAACTGTCCGGAGCCATAGCCGGAGCGGCGCTCGCCATCATCATCGACCGCCGCCGTGTGCGAGCCGGCCAGCACCGTCTTGAAGTTCGTGTCGGGCTCGATCTTCGCCTTGGCCGCCAGCACCCACCCGTAGGTGTCGTCATCGGTGCGCGTGACGGTCAGCTTCCAGGTGATGGGGCTCAGGGCCTCCGTGTGCGGACCCCACACCGCGACGTCGCCCTGGATGGAGGACGGCGGGTGCTTGACGATGGCCTCGATGAGGCCGAGCACTCCCAGCGTCCCACCGTTGATGCTCGCGGCGGCGGCCACGGTGAGCACGTAGTACTCCGACGTCTGGTTCTCGGCGGAGGCCGCGGTCAGTCCCTGACCGTCCGGGCCGGGCGAGGCCACTTCCACCATCTGCTTGGAGGGAAGTCCCTCGCGGAACGAATCGGCGTCCTGCTTCGAGTCAGGATCGCAACCGGCGAGCAACAGGGAGGCGCACAGCAGGCTCTTGCGCAGCATGGTCCTTCTACCTTTCGGATGGCCCCCGGCGGGCCGTGCAGCAGCGTGTTCGCCTCAATGGACACAGCCCTGCCGAAAAACAGAAAGCACGCCTGTCTGGTTCTGAAATGCGCTGGGATTCCAGGGGGTTGGAGGTCGCTCGGACGCCCCTCGGGCGACTTCACCCGGCCTTCGGACGGCGGAAATGCACCGTCCCTACCTTTCGCCCATGGAAAAACGACACCCCAACCATCCCGGGGAGATGGGCACGGACGCGTCGCTCGCGGAACGGGAGCGCACGGCGGATGAAATCAACGCCCGCGCACGGGCCGTGGGGCTGTTGCGCGACGCGGGGGTGCCCTTCGTGGTGGGAGGCGCGTACGCATACGCCACCTATACCGGCATCTACCGGGACACGAAGGACCTGGACCTGTTCCCCCGCAAGGCGGACGCGCTCCGGGCGCTCCAGGTGCTGGAGAAGGACGGCTGGCGCACCGAGCGCACCGACGAGGTGTGGCTCTACAAGGCCTTCAAGGGTGACTACTTCGTCGACTTCATCTTCTCGTCCGGCAACGGCGTGGCGGTGGTCGACGACGAGTGGTTCCAATACGCCAAGACGGCCACCGTCTTCGGACACGAGTGTCTGGTGGCGCCCGCCGAGGAGATGATCTGGTCCAAGGCCTTCGTCGTCGAGCGCGAGCGCTACGACGGCGCGGACGTCAACCACCTCATCCTCAAGGCGGGCCACGTCATGGACTGGGACCGGCTGATGCGCCGGTTCGACCGGTACTGGGAGGTGCTGCTCAGTCACCTGATGATGTTCCGCTTCGCCTATCCCTCGGAGAGAGACCTGGTGCCGGAGTGGGTGATGGCGGAGCTGATGCGCCGCACGCTGGACAGCATCCGCGAGGGGCGCTGGGAGGAGAAGCTGTGTCGCGGCAACCTCGTCTCCAAGGTGAACTACCACGTGGACATCCACCACTGGGGGTTCAGGGACGGGCGGGCCTGGGACGAAAACGAACGACAGCAGGGGGGCGAGCGTGGCGAGGGATCCGAGCTCGAAAATTCGATTGGCGGCAGTCGGTGACCTGCACTGCCGGGAGGACCAGCACGGACGCTTTCGCCACCTCGTCAAGCAGGTGAACGCCACGGCGGACCTGCTGGTGCTGTGTGGGGACCTCACGGACCGCGGCATGCTCGAGGAGGGCAAGGTGCTCGCCGAGGAGCTGTCCGCGCTGCGGGTGCCGTGCGCGGCGGTGCTCGGCAATCACGACTACGAGCACGGCCAGGTGAAGGACATCTGCGCGGAGCTCGCGAAGGTGGGCATCCACATCCTCGATGGGGACCACTTCATCTTCGAGAAGGTGCTCGGCGTGGCTGGCGTGAAGGGCTTTGGCGGCGGCTATGGCAACGCGACGCTGCAGGCCTTCGGCGAGGCGCAGACCAAGGGCTTCGTGCAGGAGGCGGTGACGGAGTCGCTGAAGCTGGAGGCGGCGCTGAGCCACCTCGACACGCCGAGGAAGATCATCATCATGCATTACTCCCCCATCCCGGAGACGCTGGAGGGGGAGAACATCGAGATCCGCCCCTTCCTCGGGACGAGCCGGCTGGCGATGCCCATTGACCACTACGGCGCGGAGGCGGTGTTCCACGGACACGCGCACCACGGCGCGCTCCAGGGGAAAACGAAGAACGGCATCCCCGTCTTCAACGTGGCCATGCCCTTGCTGGCGCGGCACACGCCCGACCAACGCTACGTGCTGCTCGAAGTGTGAGCCGGACTCAGGCGGTGACGACCATCCCGGCTTCCACCTTCACGGGCCAGGACGTCAGCGACGCTCCGCTGCACGGACCGCCGACGCACTTCCCGTCGTCGGGTTGGAACAGGGCGCCGTGCCACGCGCAGACGATGAGCTGCTTGTCCGGCGTCAGGTAGCGGTCCAACACGCGCGCCAGCGGGAGCCCGGCGTGGGGGCACCGGTCCACATAACCGTGGACCTGGGTGCCCTTGCGCACGAGGAAGCCGTGGAAGAACGCCTCGCCAATCTGGAGCACGATGTTGCGCGAGCCCGGGTCCTCCAGCGAGTCCACCGGGCAGAGCTCGACGTCGGAGGGCGTCGTCCAGACGCGCTGCCTTGGAGGCAGGCTCAAGGCAGTCGGGCCTTCTCGAACCCGGCCCAGCAGTCGTCGTAGTCCAGCTGCATCGCCGGCGTCTCCACCGCGAAGCGCGTGGGGCGGATGGTCCACCGGGACTCGAACATGAACGCGAGCGTGTCCTGAATCTTGTGTGGCTTCAGTTCCGCGCGGAGGGCCTGCTCGTAGCTCGCCCGGTCCGGACCATGGCCGCTCATGCAGTTGTGCAGCGACGCACCGCCCGGAGCAAAGCCTCCGGCCTTCGCGTCATAGACACCCTGCACCAGCCCCATGAACTCGCTCATCACGTTGCGGTGGAACCACGGCGGCCGGAACGTGTTCTCCGCCACCATCCACCGGGGCGGGAAGATGACGAAGTCGCAGTTGGCCGTGCCCGGTGACTCGCTGGGCGAGGTCAGCACCGTGAAGATGGACGGGTCCGGATGGTCGTAGCTCACCGTGCCGATGGTGTTGAACCGCGACAGGTCATACTTGTACGGCGCCAGATTCCCGTGCCACGCCACCACGTCGAGCGGGGAGTGGTCGAACTGGGACGCCCACAGGCGCCCCTGGAACTTCTGGACGACCAGCGTCGGGCGGTCCACGTCCTCGAAGGCGGCCACGGGCGTCAGGAAGTCGCGCGCGTTCGCCAGCCCGTTGGAGCCGATGGGCCCCAGGTCTGGCAGGCGGAAGAGGGCGCCGTGGTTCTCACAGATGTAGCCCGACACCGGCCCTTCGGGCAGCTCCGCCCGGAAGCGCACGCCCCGGGGCACCACGCCCATCTCGCCGGGCCGCAGGTCCAGCACGCCCAGCTCCGTCACGAGCGTCAGCCGCCCGGCCTGCGGAACGATGAGCAGCTCGCCGTCGGCGTCGTAGAACACCTTGTCCGTCATCGACCGGTTGGCGAGGTACAGGTGGATGGCGATGCCCGCCCCCGTGCCTGGATCTCCATTGCCCGCGTAGGTGACCAGTCCCTCGACGAAGTCGGTGGGCGCGGTCGGCGCCGGCTGGGGACTCCAGCGCAGGCGGTTGGGCGTGGGCGGGACCTCGTCGAACGGGCCACCGCGCAACAGGCCCTGGGGATGGACCTTGTACGCGGGATGGTTGGCGCTGGGCCGCAGCCGATACAGCCACGAGCGCTTGTTCTCCCGGCGCGCCACCGTGAAGGCCGTGCCGGAGAGCTGCTCCGCGTAGAGCCCGAACGGGGCGCGCTGCGGTGAGTTGCGCCCCACGGGCAGGGCACCCGGGACGGCCTCCGTGGCGAATTCATTGCCAAAGCCGGAGAGATAGTCACCGGGCGCCTGTCGGAGCCCGCTCTTCGGAGGTACCGCGGTTCGATTCTCGAGAGTCACCGTGTCGCTCCTCCGAAGTCGGGCCCGAGACTACTTCCGGGACTTGTCGACCTTGATGACGCCGCGGCGGATCTGATCCAGCTCGATGGACTCGAACAGCGCCTGGAAGTTGCCGTTGCCGAAGCCCTCGTTGCCCTTGCGCTGGATGATCTCGAAGAAGATGGGCCCGAACAGGTTCTCGGTGAAGATCTGCAGCAGCAGGCCTTCCTGCTGATTGCCGTCGATGAGGATGCGGTTCTTCCGCATGCGCTCCAGGTCCTCGCCGTGGTTGGGGACGCGCGAGTCGACCAGGTCGTAGTAGGTCTCGATGGTGTCCTGGAGATCCACGCCGCGAGCGCGCAGCTTCTCGACGGTGCTGTAGATGTCCTGCGTGGCCAGGGCCAGGTGCTGGATGCCCTCGCCCTTGTACTCGCGGATGAACTCCTCGATCTGCGACTTCTCGTCCTGGCTCTCGTTGAGCGGAATCCGGATGGCGCGGTCCGGCGCAATCATCGCCTGGCTGAACAGGCCCGTGGCCTGGCCCTTGATGTCGAAGTACTTCTGCTCGGTGAAGCCGAAGATGCGGTTGTAGAACGACGACCACGTCCGCATCTCACCCCGGCGCACGTTGTGCGTCAGGTGGTCCAGCGACTCCAGGCCCACGCTGTTGCGGGCCTCGGCCTCGACGGCGCCGGGAATCTGCACCCAGGAGTCGTAGATGGTGCCGCTCTGACCGTGTCGGTCGATGAGATACAGCAGGCTGCCACCGATGCCCTGGAGGACATAGAAGCCCTCGCCCAGGGAGCTGGCGGCGGGGTCGGCCGGGATGGCGCCGCGCTCCAGCGCCATCTCGTAAGCGGTGCGGGCATTGGCCACGCGGAAGGCCATCGCGTTGGCGGACGGGCCGTGGGCGGCGCGGAACTCGGCGGCCTGGCCCGTGGTCTCCCGGCTGATGAGCAGGTTGATATCACCCTGCTTGTAGCGAACCAGGTCCTTGCTCGGGTGCTTGGAGAAGGCGGTGAACCCCAGCATCTCCACCAGCTTCACCATTGCCTCGGGGGCGGGGCTCGTGAACTCCACGAACTCGAAGCCATTCAGTCCAAGAGGGTTTTCCGCCGTGCTCATCATGACCCAGCCTCCGCGAAACGTCTGCGAGTGTGCCTTGGAAGGTAGGGAGTGGCGGCCAGGGAGGAAAGCACAAAGCACTGCCAGAGAATGTCAGGCCCTTTCACAATCTTCAGAGGGAGGGCCCACGCGAATGCGCACGGGTGGCGCGTCAAACGCGGCACCGCGTCGCGTCACCTACGGAGGGTCGTGAATTGTCACAGCAGGCGCGGGCTCATCCTCACGGACCGCGTGCTTCCGTGGGCTCCGGTGCGGGGGCGCCTTCCATCAGGTCTTCAGCCCGCACCGGCAGCACGAGTCCTTCGATGGAGACCTCCATCACCTCGGGCCCCGAACCCCGCACGTAGCTCAAGCCCGACGAGTCGGGCACGTCGCCGCCCAGCCACAGTCGCGCCAGCTCGCGTCCATCCGCGCCCAGCAGCACCGCGCCGCGTGAGGCCTCGTCGATGCCGTACTTCGCCCAGCTTCGTGGCTTTGCGTCTCCGAAGCTCGTGGCCTTCAGTGCGCCCAGTGCGCGCAGCAGGGAGACGACGCGGAAGTGCTGGGCCTTGCCTTGCTTCGGTGACTCCACCCGCCACGACTCCGTGCCGCCATCCGTCTCCGAGGCGTTGACCAGGATGATGGGGGCCGCGCCTCCGCCAGGGTGGAACACCACGCGTCGCACGTCCTCGCGCCGGAAGCTCAGCACGTGCTTGTCCTTCAATTCGTGGACGTCCACGTCGAGCACCGTGAGCGCGCCGTCCGACACCTCGGCCAGCACCGCGTCCGGGCCCTGCTCCCGCAGCGCGTGGCTGCGCGGAGTGCCGTCCTCCATCACCTGGGCGAGTCGGATGCGCACGGGCTCGCCCGAGAGCGGAGTGAAGCGCGCATCGACGAGCGGCGACTCCAGTCCCAGCTTCTTCCGCGTCTGCGCGGAGTCCGGGGGGAAGGCGAGCGCCCGGTGCTCCTTCAAGTTTTTCAACAATGTCGCCACCCGAGCCTCGTCCGCGCGCTCGGCCACGGGTTTCGTCAGGCGCCACTTCGTCGTGCCCGTCTCGTGCTGCAGCACGTAGCTTCGCTCCTGGGCCCGCACCTCGATGGACGCGAGCGCAGTCGCTTCCAGTCCGCCGAGCAGCTCCTTCGAGCGCAGCGCGAAGGTGTCCTTGTCCAGGCTCCACCGCACCGAACCCTGGGCCGCGTAGACCTTCGAGTCCCCGTCACGACGCACGTACACGGACCCGTCGAAGGTGTTCTCGACGCCCCCATGCAGCGTCACCGTGTGCTGGCGGCTCGGGACGTCTTCGCCTCCACCGCTCGCGTCTGGCAGGAAGGCATGCGCTGTCACGCTGAAGACGGGCGACTTGAGGCCGTACTTCTCCAGGTCGGCGTCGGTGGGCGCGTCGTTCACCAGGGGGCTCGACGCGGTGCTCCCCAGCGTCTCCAGCAGGGCCTCCACCGCGGCGGCCTCCGCGCGTGCCTTCACGGGAGCGACGAGTTGCCACGCGCCATCCGGCTCGCGCGCCAGCTCCGTGGTGTCGCCCTGGGCCCGCACGGTGATGCGAGTGAACACGGGCGCGGCGGCCTTCGCCCCCTGTGTCGCGCCGGACGGCGGGGCGAACAGTTTCTCTGACACCGCCGGGGTCTCGGAGCCTCGCCGCGAGGTGCCGTCGGAGCACGCGGACAAGGTCAGTCCTCCCGCGCCCAGCGCGAGGACCGCCACCGTCACGAGTCCCTTGCCCGTGGCGCTCACTTGTTCCGCCGGGTCAGCCAGATGGCCAGTCCCAGACCCATCATGGTGAGGGGGAGCAGGTCGGTGGAGATGAAGCGGATGTGGTCCATGTCGTCCGCGTCCAGCTCCAGCGTCGATACCTCGCGGTCCGGGGGGCGCAGGGTGACCTTGGTCACCTGATTGGAGGCCCAGCCCAGCGCGTTCATCACGAGGTTGCGGTTGGGCTCATGGCCCCAGTTCGGATCCAACAGCAGCTCCGCGTCACCCATCACGACGAGTCGCGCCTCGTCGAAGCGCTTGTTGGCGGCGCTCTTCGTGTCGCGGACGATGGCGGCCACCAGCGTGAGCTGGCCCGTCTTTTCGCCATCGGAGGGGACCGCGTTCTCTTCCGGCTTCGTCTCCACCCAGCCGTACTGAGAGGTGTGCACCACGGGCTCCACGCGCACGCCTTCCGCGAGGCCCTCGCGCAGCAGCGTGAGGCTGCGCGGCGTGGGCAGCTCCACGTTCAGCCCGCGCTGCCGCAGCGGGAGCACCATCGCGTGGTTGCTGTAGAACCGGGAGAGCACCACGTAGGGATTGCCGCTGTTGAACTGCGCGTCGGCGGCGATGCCCTCGTCGAGCTGGATGCCGTACTCGGCCAGCAGCCCGCCCAGGCCGTCCTCCAACCCCGCGTCCGTGAAGTAGAGCAGCCTGCCGCCGCCCGCGAGGTACTTGCGCAGCACCTCCACCTCCGGCGTCGTGAAGCGCGCGCGAGCACCCGCGATGATGACCAGCGAGGCATCCCGGGGCACGTCCGTCGCGCCCGCCAGGTACATGGCCTCTGCGCCATAGCCCTCCTGAAGTAGCTGCCTGCGCAGCTCGGACATGGTGGCGCCCGGGTCATTCGGGGCCGCTTCGTCCTTGGCCAGCGGCCATTCACCGTGGCCGGTGACGAAGTACACCCGCTGCGTGCCCACCGCGTTCAGCTTGATGAGCGCGTTGGTCAGGTCCTGCTCGGAGACGGCCTGCAGCGTCGTGTGCGCCTCGCCACGCACCAACACCACGCTCGCCTGACCCTCCTTGAGCTGGTACTTCGCGGCCAGGTCCGGGCTGCGGCGCGCGTCCTTGAACGTGTACTCGAAGTGCTCCGGCGCCTGCGCGCGGTAGCGCTGGAACAGCGTGTCCAACAGGCCGTAGGACTCGTGCGTCGGAGGCACGAAGCCAATGGCGAGGACCTTCTCCGGCAGGGCCTCCAGCGTGGCGAGCGTCTGCGGCGCCAGCGTGTGGATGCGCCCCTTCGTCAAATCCCAGCGAGGACTCTTCTGGAAGGCGACGTAGTTGAGCGCCACCAGCGCGAGCAGGGCGGCGAACACGGTGAGTCCCGTGCGCAGGAAGAAGAAGCTCGAGCGGTGCGAGGCGAGCTTGCCGAAGTGCTTCAGGTTCGTCGCCAGGTACACGCCGAGCAGCGCAATGCCCACAGCCGCCTTCACGCCCGCGGCAATGGGGTTGCCGGAGGTGACGAAGAGGGTGAAGGGGCTCGACAGCAGCAGCAGGAGCCCGAAGGCGCCCAGGTATCGACCGAGGAGGGTCGCATTCATGTGCGGGGATTCCCTTTCGCGTGAGCGCGGGCCATGTCAGGCCCAGCGCCGCGCTTCCACGGTGCGGTGGGTGAGCAGCAGCGAGAAGACGATGACGGAGGCGAAGAACACGAGCGTCTGCACGTCGAGGATGCCCTTGAGCATGTTCTGCAACTGCGCGTCGAAGGACAGGTACGTCAGCACCGAGCGCAGCGGCTCCTCCGTGGCCTGCGCCACGCCGGACAGCAGCATCCACGGCAGCAGCACCGCGAAGGTGAGGAAGGCCGCCAGCATCTGGCTCTCCGTGAGCGCGGAGATGAACATGCCCACCGCCATGCACGTGGCGCCCCACAGCAGGATGCCGCCGTAGCCCAGGAGCACGGTGGGCCACTCCAGCGCGGTGCCGGAATCCGCGTGGCCGAACGCGGAGAGCACCAGCGGGAAGATGAGCGTGAGGCCCAGCGTCGCGGAGATGATGCCCAGGCCGCCCAGGTATTTGCCCAGGACGATTTCAATGGGTCGCACCGGCGCGGTCATCAGCAGCTCGAACGTCTTGTTGCGCTTCTCCTCCGCGAACAGTCGCATGGAGAGGAAGGGCGCGATGAAGAGGGTGATGATGATGACCATGCCCCACAGCTGCACCATCACCCCGTCGGTGAGGTTGCGGTAGGCGGTCATGTCCGGAGGCATCATCGCCCACGTGACTTCCCGTGCCTGCTCCTGCACCTGCTGGAACGTCGCGAGCAGGTTCACGAAGAAGAAGGACGAGAGCGCCACCATCGCCGTGAAGACGCCATAGGCCCACGGGGTGGTGAAGAAGAGGGACAGCTCCTTGCGAGCGATGGCCAGGGCGATGCGCATGGACCGGGGGGTTCCTTGAAGGAGGGGACGGGCGTCGCGCTCAGGCGGCGGTCAGCTTGATGAAGACCTCTTCCAGCGACGCGCTCTCCGAGGTGCCCTGGGAGCCGGCCAGCTTGCGGAGGTCGTCGTAGGCGACGATGCGCCCTTGGTTGAGGATGAGGACCTTCTCGCACGTCATCGTCACTTCCGGGAGGATGTGCGTGGAGAGGATGACGGTGTGCTTGCCCGCGAGGCTCTTGATGAGCGCGCGCACCTCCGCGCGCTGCGCGGGGTCCAGGCCTTCCGTCGGCTCGTCGAGGATGAGGACCTGGGGCGAGCCGAGCAGCGCCTGGGCGATGCCGACGCGCTGCTTGTATCCCTTGGACAGGTTCTGGATGAGGCGGCCGAGCACGTGCGTGACGCCGGTGAGGCCGGCCACCCGCTCGACTTCGCCCTTGAGTTCCCGGGCGGGCAGGCGCTTGAGCGCCGCAACGAACTTCAGGTACCCGTGCACCGTCATGTCCGGATAGAGGGGCGGCGCCTCCGGCAGGTAGCCGATGCGGCGCTTCACCTCCAGCGGGTGCGTGAAGACGTCGAAGCCTCCCACGCGGGCGACTCCCTCCGAAGGCGGGAGGAAGCCGGTGAGAATCTTCATCGTGGTGGACTTGCCCGCGCCGTTGGGCCCGAGGAAGCCGAGGATTTCGCCCTCTTCGACGCTGAAGGTGAGGTCGTCGATGGCCACGCGGTCGCGATACCGCTTGGTGAGGTGCTGTACCTCGATCATCGCCATGGGCAGGCTCCAGGAGAGACGCGCTCGACCCTGGGCCGCCGGCCGTGGAGGTGTTTCTCGGACGGCCCGGGCAGACCGTCGCCGACTATAGGGGCCGACCTTGGGGTGTCAAGGCGACGCCCGGCTCCCGGCTCGGGTGCTTCACCGCGCTGGCCGGGCTCCTGCAAGACTGCGCTTCGGTGTGGTTCCCCGGACACGCCCAACAGGGGTAGTGAGACGCTCATGCCTATCGTGGTCCAGAAGTACGGCGGCTCGTCGGTGGCCGACGTGGAGAAGATTCGCAAGGTGGCGCGCAGGGTGAAGGACAAGCGCGACGCCGGGTACCAGGTGGTGGTGGTGGTGAGTGCCATGGGCGACACCACGGACGAGCTGCTCGCCCTGGCCAAGCAGGTGTCCCCGGACCCCGCCCGGCGCGAGCTGGACATGTTGTTGACGTGCGGCGAGCGCATCTCCATGGCGCTGCTCTCCATGGCGCTCCAGGAGATGGAGGTGCCGGCCATCAGCTTCACGGGCAGCCAGAGCGGCATCATCACCAACGACGCACACGCACAGGCGCGCATCGTCGAGGTGCGGCCCTATCGCATCCACGACGAGCTGGCGCGCGGCAAGGTCGTCATCGTCGCCGGCTACCAGGGCGTCTCCTACAAGAAGGAAGTGACGACGCTGGGGCGCGGAGGCTCGGACACGACGGCCGTGGCGCTGGCCGCGGCGCTGGAGGCGGAGGCGTGTGAAATCTACTCCGACGTGGATGGCATCTTCAGCGCGGACCCGCGCGTGGTGCCGGATGCGCGCAAGCTGGAGTCGCTCAGCTACGACGAGATGCAGGAGCTGGCGAGCGCGGGCGCCAAGGTGCTCAACGCGCAGGCGGTGGAGTGGGCGAAGTCGCGCGGCATCGCCATCCTCGCGAGGACGGCGCATGCCCCGGGCAACGGCACGGTGGTGCGCGAGCTGACGGCGCCCTCGGACAGTCGGGTGAAGGGCGTGACGGCGGACTCGGAGCTGGCGGTGCTGGCGGTGGGCGAGCAGGTGCCGCTGCCGGAGCTGTTGGAGTTCCTCGACGCCCGAGGCGTGCGAGGCCGCTCCCTGGGCTTCGACGGGCTGCCGGGGGGCACGGCCCACGCGTACCTCCTGGTCCCGCTGGCGGACATCCACGGGCCGGAGGCGCTGCGCAAGGAGCTGGCCACGCGCTTCGACGGAGCGGTGTCATGGCGCGAGGAGCTGGGCACGGTCACCTGCGTGGGCGTGGGGCTCAACGCGGACTGGGCGCCGCTGAGGCAGTCCCTGGCGGCGGCGGAGGAACTCGGCGCGAAGGTGCATGCGGCCCACACGTCACCGCTCCAGCTCACGCTGCTCGTGGACAAGCCCCACCTCAAGCCGCTGACGGCGAGGCTGCATCGGGAGCTGCTCGGCGCGTGACGTCCAACGAGTCGCGGTCCATCGACAGCAAGCTGTCGCCGCGCGTGGACCGAGGGGCGCACGGGAGAGGACCTCCCCGTATCAAGCCGGGAGGTCCTCTCTCTCGCCCCCGCTATTCGGTGAGCGCCGCGGTGGCGGCCTGGGCATCCGAGGGGCAGTCGGACTCCACCGCGCCGACGTCGGGCGCCGAGCCGCAGAAGGGCAGGCCCAGGTCCATGCCCCGGTCGACCGCACCTGTGCCGGGCATGAAGGTGTTCGTGTCCACCAGCGCGTTGGCGGACTCGGCGGAGCTCACGTCCTGGCCTTGCTGCTTCCACGCGGCCAGCAGCTCACCCACCCAGGAGTCCTCGGGGATGAAGAAGTTGCCCTTCGTGAAGTTCGCGCCCTGCAGGTACACGTTGGCGGCCAGGTCCAGCCCGGAGGTGTAGGGCCCCAGGTTGACGGCGTTGCGCGTGGCGAAGAGGTTGTTTCGCACCGCCACGTTGGTGGAGTCGCCGCCGGTGCCATGTCCGAGCACCAGCGCGAAGCCCTTCGTCCCGGTGACGGTGTTGTGCAGCACGCGCACGTCGACGCCGTTCTCGATGCGGATGGCGGAGCCCTCGGGCATCTTCAGCGAGTGGACTCGGTTGCGTCGCACGGAGATGTTGGTCGGAGGGGCGCCCACCCGGTTGCCGCCCACGGCGATGCCCAGCGCGGCGTCCGAGATGTCGTTGTCCTCCAGGACGACGTTCTTCGCGGAGTAGTGCACCACCACCGCCTCACCTCGTGACGTCGAGGACTTGGTGAAGCCGTGCATGCGGTTGCCGCGCACGGTGACGTCGTGGCACGTCTTGATGTCCACGGCGTTCTCACGGTTGTCGTACATGTGATTGGCTTCGATGAGGACGCCGCTGGCGGGCGCGTCGTTGCTGAAGCCCTCGGGCCCGAGGCATTGCACGGAGTCGCCCGAGTTGTCGTGGATGTCGTTGCCGCGCACGGTGATGTCCTTCGACGTGGGGGCGATGACGACGCCGTGTGAGTCGTCGGACCCTCGAGCGAAGTGATGGATGTGGTTGTTTTCGATGGTGACGCCGCGCGCGCTGGCGTCCGTGCTGATGCCGCTGCCGAAGGCGCCGTGGTGCAGGTCGTTGTTGGCGAGCACCGTGCCCTGGGTGTCTCCGGCGAAGGTGACGGCGATCTGCCGCTGGCTCTTCACGTCGAACTCGAAACCCTCGATGCGCCAGTTCGGGCGCTGCACCAGGACCATGTACCAGCCACTGGAGGTGGGAACGAGCTTGGGCTTGCCCTCGCCGAGCAGGGTGATGGGCGCGCTGGTGGTGCCGGCGCGGACATTGGAGTCGAGCACCAGCTTCTCCGCATAGGTGCCCTGCTGGACGCGGATGATTTCACCGGGGCCCACCAGGGTGAGCGCCTTGGCGATGGTGCGCAGCGGACTGGCTTGCGAGCCGGCGGCGGTGTCGTTGCCCGACGGGCTGACGTACCACTCGCGCGAGTACCGAGGTGGGGCTGGCTCCTCGGGCGTGGGAACGGGCGAAGGTGTGGTGGGCTCCGGGGACGGCGTGGGCACCTGCGTCACGGGAGGCGTCGTCGGCTCGGGAGAGGGCTGGGTCGGGGGA
>NZ_VIFM01000009.1 GCF_006636215.1 Myxococcus llanfairpwllgwyngyllgogerychwyrndrobwllllantysiliogogogochensis
GACCGGGTGGGACTCGGGCATTCGGGGCGGGTGGAGACATGCTGCTATCGTGTCGGGGCCACCCGTCCTCCCGTCGCCACAGCCAGGCCCGCTCCATGAGAGACGCTCACCCGCGACGCTGCCGGAGCCCGTGACACATCTCATCGTCCCGGCGGCAGGGGGGCTTCTGGTGGGGCGGTTACGGAGAGGTGCGGTGGAGGGCGTGGTGACGCGAGGCGCTTTCCTGGCGCGTCCGGGAGTTCCCGGCGTGCCCTGACGTGGAGGTCGTGCCATGACGCTGCGAACGCGAGACGTGGTGCTGCTGCTGTCTGTCGTGGGGCTCGTTGCGTGTGGAGGCTCGGTGGAGGGGCCTTCCTCGCCTCCGCCCGAATCGCCGGGAGTCATTGAGGCCGCCGTCGTGCCACCCTGCACGGGGACCAATGCGTGGGCCACGATGGGGCATGACGCACGTCGCTCCTTCACCTCGGATGGTTGTGCGTGGCATCCCTTGCGCAAGCTCTGGGAGTTCGCGCCCACCGCGGGGACGGGGCGCTCCGTGCAAGGCGTGGAGCGGGCGGTGGCGGACACCGACGGCGTCTACCTGGCATGGAACTCCAACCCCAACTACGTCGGCTCTGGTGGAAGCCCCGCCCTGGAGAAGATCGCCCCGGCCACGGGCGCCAGCGTGTGGAGCGTCGACCGGCAGCTCAATGACAACCGGGGACATTGGCCCTCCTTCTTCGCGTATGAAAAGCTTGTCGGCGGCGGTGTCTATGAGGCACGCGATGGCGTCGTCCGCAACGATGACGGTATCCGGACCTGGAGCAAGCAGTTCGGCGCCAATTACTACTCGGGTGGCACCACACCGTACGCGGAACAGGAGCAGGCGAACAACGACAGCTGGGGCCAGTCGCTGTCGGACGGCACGCGCCTATGGGTCTACAACCAGCTCCACTACCACGGCCCCAAGCTGGGCCTGCGCTCGCTGGACAAGCGTGGCAACCTGCTGCTCGAGCTGAACACCTACGGTTACTACGGCGGCACGCGCGTCTTTCCGCAGCACCAGTGGGACACGGTGGAAGACCGCCTGGGCTCCATCGCCACCGACAACGGCTTCATCTACCTGGCCGCCATCTACAACTTCCAGTGCTCCACGAACTGCGACGCGAACGAGCCCCGTCCCTTCGCCTCGGGCCTGTTCGGCTGGGACCTGGCCACGGGGACGCCTCGCTGGCCTCGAGTCGCGCTGGAGCCCGCCAGCAACATCAGCGTGTCGGGCAATCGCATCTACCTGCTGGAGCGCGACCTGGGCACTGGCACGGTGACGTTCAACATCCGCAACGCGGGCTACAACGGCGCGAGTCTCTTCCGGTCCCCGCCGTTTCCCAGCTCGCAAGTCACCGGCTATCAGGCGCCCGTGCTGGTGGCGGGCCGGGCCATCGTCGCCGCGCAGGAGAGCTCCGGTCCCAACGCCGGCACCGTGCTCTATTCCTTCGATGCCCTCTCCGGTGGCACGCCGCTGACGGCGACTCTTCCGGGCGTCTACGATGTCATCGTTCCCTACTACGGACGTGACCTCCTGGATTTTTCCACGACGCCCTTCGCGGGCAAGCGCAGCACCTCCATCGCCGCGGCCTCGGGGACGAAGGATGCGTCCGGTGTGAGCATCCCCACGCTCGTCATCACCTCGCGTATGGGTTTGCACGTCGTCGCCGTCTCGACGCTCTCCTCGCTGTGGAGCGCCACCAAGCTGGCCCTGGTGGGGACGTCGGATGGCGGCTCGCTCAGGGACCCTGTCATCGTGAAGGACCGGGTCTATGTGGTGGACCGGAACAAGGTATACGCCCTGGGGCTGTAGCCGAGGCGATGTCGCCCGGACGGATGAGAGGAAGCACGATGCGACGGTGGGTGTTGCTGGTGTTCTGTGTCTCCACGCGCGTGTGGGCGCAGGACTATCGGGCTTGCAAGGAGCTGTTCGTGTCCCCGCTGGCGGCGAAGGTCGGGACGACGAACTCCAGTGGCGCATCCTGGGACGAGGGCTCCGCGCCGGACCCGGAGCTGTCGGCGATGGCCGTCGACGTCGAGGGGGCTTCGCCCACCGTCATCGGTCCGAAGCAGGAGGACGCCGGCACCCTGCTGTGGAACAGCCTCTTCCTGGAAGAGACGCGTTCGGGAGCGTGGCTGCCCGTGGGAGTGGGCGGCTCGCTGAGCCTGCTGCTCACCGACTCGGACGAGGGCATGTCGGACTTCATCGGGGCCTTCACCGTCACGGTGCCGGAGTCGCTCGCGAGCGCGGGCATGGCGTTCCTCACGGTGCCCTCCAGTGGCGCGCAGCAGGTGCCGCTCGCGCTGCGCATCTCCGCCTCCGACGGCAAGCGGCCGTGCGCGGGGTTGGAGAAGGCGGGGCCGGCCCGCTACGAGCTGCCCACGCCTTCGTTCACCGCGCGGGTGGACTCGGCCCTGTTGGAGAAGCTTCGCGGGGCCCAGCGCTGCAAGGCCGGGAGCACCCAGGCCGAGTGCAAGGCGGAGAGCTATGAGGTGCTCTACACGCAGGAGCTGCTCAAGGACACCTGGGTGACGCTGGTGTCCGGGGGGCCGTTCGACGGCAACCCGGGCAAGGTCTTCGCCGTGGCGCTGGGCATCGAGCCCGCGCGTCGACAGGTGGCGCACGTGGGGCGCTGTGACGCGGTGAAGAAGGCGCCCTCGCTGGGTGACGCGCTGGTCTGCCAGCTGGGCACCAAGGGAACGGTCATCTCCGTGGAGAAGGGCAAGGCCCGGACGCGGCCCGCCACCGCTCGGGAGCTGGAGGCGTTGAAGGACGACGCCCCAGCGCCCGCGCCTGCTCCCGCGCAGTGATGTCGTCGAGGTGAGTGCCGGACACGACGGCCGGAGCGAGTGGCTCCGGTCGTCAACGCTCCGTCAGGGTTCAGACGGGCTTCAGGCTTGTGGCCGCATCGTGGCGAGCACCGCGCCGATGCCGATGAGCGCGATGCCTGACAGTCGCTCGCGCCAGACCAGGGCGCGTGGTGAGCTGGACACCCGTCCGCCCGCGACACCCAGCCAGGCGTAGACGGCGAGCACGGGCACCTCCACCACGATGCAGGAGATTCCGTACACGGCGAACTGCAAGCCCGCCCGTGGGCCCGGGTGGATGAACTGCGGAAGCAGCGAGCCGAAGAACAGGATGGACTTGGGGTTGGCGAGTTGTTTGGCGAACCCCTGAACGAAGGCCCCGCGCCACAGGGGTGGCTTCGGACGCTGCTCCAGCGTGAGAGCGTGCTTCGCCGCGAGCAGCGTCCTCACGCCGAGGTAGACGAGGTAGGCCGCGCCCGCATAGCGGATGCCGTAGAAGGCGAAGGGGGAGGCGGCCAGCGCCGCGCCCAGGCCGGCGACGGAGATGAGGAAGTACACGGCATTGCCCGCCTGGATGCCCAGCGCGGCGCTCATTCCCGTGCGAAAGCCTCGCGACATCGCTTGGGAGACCACCAGCAACACGGCGGGGCCCGGGGTGATGGCGAAGAGGGTCATGGTCAGCGTGAAGGTGGCCCAGAGGGTGAGGTCCATGGAGTGGCCGCGTGACCGGAAGACGCTCCGGCCCGGACGAGGCCACCCTACGGACGGGACGGTGTCACGGCAAATGACGCGTGCGTGACGCCCGAAGGGCGGGCTCCACGGTGACACAGGGCCGGCATGCCACCGTCCTTGAAGCGGCGTCGGAATGACGACGTTTCACGGAGTGTCATCCACGGATGACCTGAATCGCCGCGGCGAAATCCCGGCGTTGAATCAAGCCGCACTCATGGTCTGCTCCGGCTTCGGATGAGGCCTGGGCTCGTCATGAGGAGCGT
Organism: Myxococcus llanfairpwllgwyngyllgogerychwyrndrobwllllantysiliogogogochensis; assembly: GCF_006636215.1. Classification (GTDB taxonomy): domain Bacteria; phylum Myxococcota; class Myxococcia; order Myxococcales; family Myxococcaceae; genus Myxococcus; species Myxococcus llanfairpwllgwyngyllgogerychwyrndrobwllllantysiliogogogochensis. The sequence continues at coordinate 3,828 of NZ_VIFM01000009.1, forward strand.
CACACGTGAAGAAGACGTACGTTGGGAGCTGTCACTGTGGGGCGGTCCGTTATGAAGCGGACGTCGACCTGAGCCAGGGCACCTACAAGTGCAACTGTTCCATCTGCACCAAGGCGCGGCTGTGGCACGCCATCATCGGGCCGGAGGACTTCCGTCTCCTGGCCGGTGAGTCCTCGCTCTCCGAGTACCAGTTCCACACCAAGCAGCTCCATCACCTGTTCTGCAAGCACTGCGGCGTTCATTCCTTCGGCTGGGGTGACGACGCGGACCTGGGGAAGTTCTACACCATCAAGGTCAACTGCCTCGACGACGTGGACCTCGACGAGCTGCTGCGCTCCCCCATCACCTACGTCAACAAACGGGACAACGACTTCAAGAAGCCGCCGGCCGAGGTCCGTCACCTCTGAACCTGCTGGCTCGAACGGAACGCTGCGCATGAAGCTCTATGACGAACTGGCGGAGTGGTGGCCCCTGGTCTCTCCTCCGAGCGACTACGAAGAGGAGGCGTCCGAGTACCGCCGCTTGCTCCATGCCGGCGCGACGGGCCCCTTGGTGACGGTGCTGGAGCTGGGCAGTGGTGGTGGCAACAACGCCAGCTTCCTCAAGCGCGACTTCCGGCTCACGCTGGTGGAGCCCTCGGAGGGCATGCGCAAGCACAGCCGCGAGCTCAATCCCGAGTGCGAACATCTGCCCGGTGACATGCGGACCGTGCGCCTGGGCCGCGAGTTCGACGCCGTGTTCATCCATGACGCCGTCGAATACATGACGACCGAGACGGACCTGCGCTCGGCGCTGGAGACGGCGGCGATGCACCTGCGCCCAGGTGGAGTCGTCCTGGTGGCGCCGGATGCGACGCAGGAGAGCTTCGTGCCGGGCTCGAGCACGGAAGGGGGCGACGAGCCCGAGGCTCCGGGCCGGGGCTCGCGCTCCCTGCGCTACCTCATGTGGACGCTGCCGCCGAAGCTGGGGAGCAACACTTCGGAGACCCACTTCGCGATGTTGCTGAAGGAGCGTGACGGCAGCGTCCGCTCCGTCCACGACGTGCACCTGAATGGCCTCTTTTCGAGGGCGACGTGGCTGCGCCTCTTCGACGAGGCGGGGCTCGACGCCCGCCTGGAGACGCGCACCCTGGAGGGCGCGCCGTACGACACCTTCGTCGCCGTGAAGCGTCGCGAGTCGCGCGAGGCCTCGTCCTCGCCCGGAGTTGGCTCACAGCGCGGGACGTGAGGCCGGGGGCATGAAGACTTCTTCGTCGTAGCGAAGCTGGAAGGTACGCCGAGAGAACTTCCAGTGTCCGTCCTGCTTCACGAACTGGTCGGAGTAGGTGCCGACAATCCTCCGGTCCAGCCCGGTTTGTTTGAAGCGCAGGACTTCGTCCAGGGTAGACCTCGCGGTGGCTCGCTCCGGGCTCTCGACGTGGACGACGATGGGGGTCACGCTCTGGACCCGCAGGTCGATTCTCTCGGCATTGCCGGCCATGCCCTTTCGGATGGCGTCGCGTCCCTCGAAGGTCCAACCCAGCGGTGGGGGCGCGAGGACCTCCCACACCGCGTCCTTCGCGAACATCTCCTCCGTCGCGGCCCAGTCCTGGTGATTCGCCGCGTCCGCGAAGCGCTCGATGAGCGAGCGCAGGGCGAGGTGGTCGATGGGGTACGCCTCGACATTCGAGACGCCCGCGGTGGCGATGCGCGAGGACATGGCCGAGCCCTCGTGGGTGCTCGCGCAGCCGAGCAGGGTGAGCAACGACGCCGCGAGCGGCGCGAGTTTGTGCGTGTGCATGGAGAGTGTCCTCGGGTCGGTGCGAAAGCCCCGGGGTGGAGCGCGAGGGTGACCCGGACCTCGCGATATCGGGGCAGGCACGGCGGAATATGTGAGGGGGCATCGATTCGGTCGAACGCGTTGTTCCCGTCGGATTGTTAAGGCAGGCTGAATCGATGCCGAGCCCGCTCGTCGAGACCCGACATCTGCTCCTGCTCTCCGCGCTCGAAGAGGTGGGCAGCCTCAACGCGGCCGCACGCAAGCTGCACCTGTCCCCATCGGCGCTCAGCCAGCAGCTCCGGGAGCTGGAGGACCGGCTCGGAGGCGCGCTGTTTCATCGGCAGTGGAGGCGCCTGGTCCTGACGGCGGCGGGCCAGCGGCTCACGGAGGCCGCGCGCTCCGTGCTGGGGGAACTCACGCGCGCCGAGGCCGAGACGCGCGAACTCCTGCGCGGCGCGAGTGGCACGCTGCGAGTGGCGACGGTGTGTCTCCAGTCCTATCGCTGGCTTCCGGAGCTACTGAAGTCCTTCTCGCGGGACTGGCCCGGGACGGAAGTCACTGTGGTGACGGAGGCGGGGGTGGCGCCCGCCGAGTGGTTGCTCGCGCGCAAGCTCGATGTTGCGCTCGTGGCGGGGGAGGTCCGAAAGAGCCCCCGCATCCGCATGGAGCCGCTGTTCCGGGACGAACTCGTCGCGCTGGTGGGACGGGAGCACCCCTGGGCCTCCTCGCGTCAGCGGCAGATCGACGTGCGGACCTTCGCGGACCAGCACCTGTGGCTCGATGAGGGCGCGCTCCGAGCCGATGCACCCCTGGGCAGAGCGCTTGCGAAGGCGGGGGGCCTCTCGCCTCGCAAGGTGACGCTCATCCCGATGACGGGGGGCCTCCCTGTCGAGATGGTGCGTGCGAATCTGGGGGTCACCGTGCTGCCTCGATGGGCCGTGGCACCCCAACTGGACGACGGCGGCTTGAGGGCCTTCCGTATCGGCCCGCGTGGGCTCTGGCTGGACTGGGCCGTGGCCACCCGGGACGGAGAAACGGAGCCCGCGCTCACCGCTTTCGTGGCGGCCCTGCGCGCGCACCACCCGGGGCCTCGGGGCCGGCAGATCCACCGGCGGTGATACATGGCTGAGACAAGTCACTGAAATCACGAGAAAGTGAAACCTTCTCGCAACACGGAACTCCCTCGTGGCGATAATCCCGAAGCGCGCCGTTCACGCTCTCCATCGGGATCCCCCACCATGGCTTCCAAGATCAGCGACCCGCCTCGTCCACTCCCTACCGCGACGACGCGAACCCCGGCCGCGAAGGCTCCCCAGCCCTCGGAGACGAACAAGGTCAAGACGCCCGACCTGAAGTGGAACAAGGACTGCTTCGAGCCGGGCAACGCCCAGCCGCTGCCGCTCCCCAAGCCCCCGGTGTCGCTGCCCCTGCCGCTGCCCAAGCCTCCGTCGCAGCTGCCGACGGACCCGAAGCCTCTGCCGACGGATCCGCAGCTGCCGACGGACCCGAAGCCTTTGCCGACGGATCCGAAGCCCCTGCCGCTTCCCGAGCCCGGCCCCGTGGAGCCCACGCCCGAGCCGAAGCCCGAGCCCTCCATCACCGACTCGGACCCGATGACGCACATCGCGTACCTCGCCTCGGACGAGCTCCAGGGCCGGGACAGCCCGTCGGCGGGACTCGACGCGGCCTCCGCGTACGTTCAGGCGCACGTCGAGAAGTACGGCCTCGTCGGCCCCAACTCGAACAACGCGGAGAACCCCTTCCAGCAGAAGTTCGACGTGTTCTCCTTCGTCGGCAAGCCGGAGACGTCGGCGACGGGTGACGCCGGGGAGCACGACCACGCGGCGCACAAGGAGTTCGGCCACCAGCTCTTCCAGGAGGGGTTCTACCTGGAGGACGGGATGCCCCGCGAGACGCTGGAGATGCTCAACAAGAAGTACGAGAGCACGATGAAGGCGGAAGGGCAGCCGCTCGCGCCCGCTCGCAGCGGAGACCTGCGCAGCGTCGAGGAGCTGCGCGCGCTGGCCACGGCGTCTGGCCAGGCGGTGAACACGATGGCGCTGCTGCCCGGCACCGGGCCGCACAAGGACGAGGTCATCGTGGTGATGGCCCACCTGGACCACGTGGGCACGGACCGTCGCGGCAACGTCCACAACGGCGCGGACGACAACGCGTCTGGCAGCGCGGTGCTGATGGCGGCGGTGCCGGAGCTGGCCGAGGCGCAGAAGCGCGGCGAGCTGGACCGCTCCATCCTCTTCATCTGGACGGGCGCCGAGGAGAAGGGGCTGGTCGGCTCGCAGTACTTCGTCGACCACCCGATTCCGGGGCTGAGCACGGAGCAGATCTCTGGCGTCGTCAACGTGGACATGGTGGGTCGCTGGGATGACCAGCGCCTGTCCGTCGTGGACACCGACCGCAGGGGCCAGGCGAACTACTTCCGCGACGTGGTGGACCAGGCCAACGCGCAGCTCGCGGACCCGTTCGACCGCATCAACCGCGACATCAACGTGTACCGGGACCGCCAGGACGGCGCCGTCTTCGGCCGCAAGGGCGAGGACGTCCTCTTCCTCTTCGAGGGCCTGTCCAATCCCAAGGGCGGCGGCGACCTCATCCCCGAGTACCATGAGCCCGAGGACGACATCGACCTCATCCTCCGCGACAACGGCGGCGAGAAGCCGCGCCGGGTCAAGGACCTGATGGTCAACGTCATCGAGCTGGCCGCCAACCGCACCACCGCCAAGGAGTAGCGCCCGCTCGGGCGTGAAGGCGCCGGCCTCGAAGTCCTCGGGGCCCGGCGCACACTCCAGGGGGCTTGTTCCCAGGCCATCACCCGCCGAGACTCGAAGCCATGTCCGCAGGTACTCCTCCGCCGCGTCCGTGGTTCGCCTTCTCCGTCGACCTGTCCCCCGCGACGGCGCGTGAGCGCCTTCCAGGTCTCCCCTCCGCGCCCGCGTTGCCTGATGGCGAGCCGGCCGAGGCGCTGGACGTGGACGTCGTCTACGACGTGCCCTCGCTGGCCTGGGGCGGCAAGGTGGCCCGGCTGGTGGACGCCCCGGGCAAGACGCTCCCCGGGCTGCTGCGGCGCGTTTCGCCGGAGACGTGGGACGCCGTGAGCCGCCTGGAGTCGGTGCTCGCCGAGGCCACCGCGTCACGGCCCGTGAAGGTGCGCACCGCCACTGGCGCCGTGCTCTCCGCCCACGCCTTCACCGCTCCGGCCCGAAGCGGCCCTCCCGCCACGGGCCCCATCAGCGAGGCCTTCCTCGTCACCGTGGCCCTGGCCGCCGAGCGCACCGGCCTCCCCGCCGACTACGTGGAGCGCCTCCAGGCCGAGGCCCACATCGTGGGAACGCTCCAACAGGCGAAGGCGGACGCACGCTCCGTCCCAGGCCCGTCCGCGAAGAAGCCGTGATCGCAACTTTCTGGAAAAAAGGCGGGGCGATGACGCAACCCGGTGTCGTCCCCGACCGACCATAGCTCTACCAGGGCCTCACTCCGTTCCTCCCCTGGGCGGCCCAAGGATGCCTTCCGCATGACGACGCTGCGACCCACTGCTCGTGCCAGCACCCCGTCCCCCGCCACGGTCGCCACGGCGGACGCCGCGCCCACCAACGTCGTGGCGCCGAAGGGGGGCAGCTGGAACCGCTCCACCGCTCGCGAGGTCCCCATCGCCGAACTCCAGGCGAAGTTCGGCTGGACCGAGCAGAGCTGGGAGACCGGGCTGCTGAAGGCGGCGGATGCGGCGGGTACCAAGACGCGCGGTGGCAACGGCCAGGTGTCCGCGGCGGAAATCCAGGCCTACCTCTCCGCGCCCACGGACGGCAAATACCTCACCTCCACGGCGCTCCAGCAGGGTCGCTCCGCGGTGGAGGCGAAGGTCGCCAAGGGCGGCGGCACGCCCGTGGACGTGGACGCTTTCGACACCAAGTGGCAGGACGGGCTCGCCAAGCGCGCCGACCTCCTGGGTGGCAACAGCGATGGCAAGGTCAGCCAGGATGAGCTGGCGGCCTACATCCAGAAGTCCAAGGCCAACCAGGTGGACGGCACGCGGTGGGTGCCGGACCAGCAGATGGCCGTCATCCAGAGCCGCGTCGCCGAGTCCGCCGGAGAGGTAGACCCGCTGCGTCCCACGGGCGGCGACGGCAAGGGGATGGAGCTGGTGAAGCAGTACTCGCGACTGACGCTGGATGAGGGGAAGAACCTCCCCACCTTCGTGAGCTACATGCTGTCCGCCGCCGACATCAAGGAGACGCCCGCCGAGGTGAACCGCACGAAGAGCTCCTTCGTGAGGGACCCGCTGCTGGGCGCCAACGGCGTCTCGGACTCCGACTACGACCACACGGGCTTCGACCGTGGGCACATGAAGCCCGCCGACGACTCTCCCAACCAGGAGGCGATGAACGAGAGTCACCAGATGACCAACATCGCCCCCCAGTACGGCAACCACAATCAGCAGGTGTGGAAGACGCTGGAGCAGGCCGTGACGGGTCTGGTGAAGGAGACCGGTGGCAAGGCGCACATCATGACCGGCAACCTGTTCCTGGACGCGGACGGCAAGCCGCTGCCTCAGGAGTCGGTGCAGACGACGGGCGCCAAGGACCGCAAGATTGGCGTTCCCACGCACAACTTCAAGACGGTGCTGCTGGAGCTGCCCAACGGCAACGTGACGATGTTCGCGTACATGGTGCCCAACGTGAAGGACGGGCCCTCGAAGAAGGACGCCATCATCCCGCTGCTGGAGTCCTCGCGCGTGCCGGTGGACCAGCTCGAGAAGCTGCTGGGTCAGGACCTGTACGCGCAGCTTCCCAAGAGCGTGCAGGCGAAGCTGGAGAAGGACACGTCGGCCCCTGGCGCCTTCCAGCTCCAGGGCAGCAAGTACGAGTCCGCCACGCTGCTCACGAAGCGGTAGCCCCTCCCGAGCACCGGGCCCTCTCTCACGGGCCCGGTGGCGCGCTGTCCGCCTTCAGGGCGCGGGCAGTGAGACGTAGTGCCTGCCCAGCTCGTTCAGGACGCCGGGCGCGCCCAGGAGGCTCGCGAAGCACGGGTCATGGGTCCACCGTCCGGTGAACCACGCGTAGCGGAACACGTCCGCCCGGCGCTCGCAGACGGCCACCATCTCCGTCATCTGCGCCTTCGCCTTGGCGACCGAGTCAATCTGCGCGCCATCCTGTTGCTGGTGGCAGTTGGCGAACTCGGTGACCCAGAACGGCTTGCCGTACTTCGTGAGCCGGTTGAGCTGGCCGTCGAGTCCGTAGTCGTACCAGTGGAACGCCAGGTAATCGATGCGTGGCTCGCGGTTGGCGTTCTCCGCGCGGTAGGCGGCGTAGAACGCATCCAGCCAGACCACCGGGTCCGAGTACCCCGACATCGTTCCCCAGTTCATCGCCGGGCCCACCAGCTTCACGCCCGTGTTGGCGGCGACGCTCTCGTACCGGGGCCACAGCCGCGCGGCGGCCTGCGGTGACATGTTCGCCTGATCCGTCAGGTTGGGCTCGTTGAGCAGCAGCAGGTATTCGATGTGGGGATTGTCCCGGAGCATCGTCTCGGTGCGCGCGGCGTCGAAGTCGCCGTTCCAGAGCATCGGGATGAAGTCCATGCCGTAGCGGGTGCGGAAGTCCGTGGGCACGTTGGTATGGGGACGGGGGCTCCAGTTGTACCACCAGCTCACGCCCGGAGAGACGGCAGCCAGGTCTTCGGGCGTCGCCAGGTCGAAGGCGATGCCGCGCTTGGCGCTCTTGATGAGCGGAGGCGTCTGGGTGCCCGCGTCGTCCGTGGAAGGGCGCCCGGGTTTGATGGGGTCCGCCGGGTCGCAACCCAGGAGCAGGAACAACGCGATGTAGGATGGCGCGAGCCAGCGTCTCATGTGCCGTCACCTCCGCCCGCGAGGGCGCGTGGAGACGGTCATCCTAGTGCGAGGAATGGCGCGGTGCGGCTCTTCGATGACGCGGCGACCTGGGCGGGTGTGCCGGCCGCGACGATGTGGCCGCCTTCATCCCCGGCACCGGGCCCCAGGTCGATGACCCAGTCGCTCGCGGCGACGACGCGCATGTCGTGCTCCACGAGGATGACGGTGTTGCCCGCCTCCACGAGCCCATCCAACTGCGCCATGAGCTTGTCCACGTCCGCGGGGTGCAGGCCGGTGGTGGGCTCATCCAGGACGTAGAGGGTGTGGCCTCGCTGGGTGCGTTGCAGCTCCGTGGCCAGCTTGATGCGCTGGGCCTCGCCGCCGGACAGCTCCGTCGCGGGCTGGCCCAGGCGCAGGTAGCCCAGGCCCACCTCGCGCAGGACGCCCAGCGCGCGCTGCACGTGGGGCTCCTCGGTGAAGAACGCATGGGCGGTGTCCACCGTCATGCCCAGCACGTCGGCGATGTTCTTCCCCCGGTAGCGAATCTCCAGCGTCTTCGCGTTGTAGCGGGCGCCATGACAGGTGGGGCAGGGCGCATAGACGCTGGGCAGGAACAGCAGCTCCACGCTCACGAAGCCCTCGCCCTCGCACGTCTCACAGCGGCCCTTGGCCACGTTGAACGAGAAGCGTCCGACGTCGTACTTGCGAGACCTCGCGGCCGGCGTCGCGGCGAAGAGCTTGCGGACGTGGTCGAACAGGCCCGTGTACGTCGCGAGGTTGGAGCGCGGCGTGCGGCCGATGGGTTTCTGGTCCACCCGCACCATCCGGTGGATGTCCTCCAGTCCTTCGGTGATCTTCCCGCCCGTGGTCAGGACAAGGGGGCGCTCCAGCGGCTCGCCGTCCTCCTCTTCCTCGGGAGGCTCGTGGCCCAGGTGCGCGGCGACCAGCTCCACCAGCACCTGGCTCACCAGGCTCGACTTGCCGGAGCCGGAGATGCCCGTCACGGTGGTGAAGACGCCCAGCGGAAAGTCGGCGCTCAGCCCCTGCAGGTTGTTGCGGGAGACGCCTCGCAGGCGCAGCCACCCCTTGGGAGTTCGCGGAGGGCGGGGACGCGAGGGCTCGGCTCCGAAGAGGTAGCGCCGCGTCTGGGACGCCTCCACGCCCCTGAGCCCGTCCAACGGACCGCTGTAGAGGACCTCTCCGCCTTGCTCTCCGGCGGCCGGGCCCACGTCGATGACCCAGTCCGCGTGGCGGATGACGTCCATCTCGTGCTCCACGACGAAGAGCGAGTTGCCGGAGCCCTTCAGCGCGTCGAGCGCCCTGAGCAGCGCCTGGGTGTCCGCGGGGTGCAGGCCCGCGGAGGGCTCGTCCAGCACGTACACCACGCCGAACAGGTTGGAGCGCACCTGGGTGGCCAGCCTGAGCCGCTGCAGCTCACCCGGGGAGAGCGTGGGCGTGCCGCGCTCCAGTGAGAGATATCCGAGGCCCAGCTCCAGCAGGACGTGCAGTCGCTCCACCAGGTCCTTCGCGATGCGCTCCGTGACGAGCGCCTTCTCGGGGTGCTCTCGCGTGAGCTTCTTCAGGGGCGACGCCGTCCCCTCCGCGTAGGGCTGGAGCAGGGTGGCGACACGCTTGAGCGGCAGGCGCGACAGCTCTCCGTAATCCAGTCCCGCGAAGGTGACGGACAGGGACTCGGGGCGCAGCCGCTTGCCGTGGCAGACGCGACACTCGCCGCTCTCCATGTAGCGCGACACCCGCTTCTTGATGAGCGGGCTCTGCGTCGTGGCGAAGGTCTGCAGCACATAGCGCCGGGCGCCGGTGAAGGTCCCCATGTAGCTGGGCGCCGTCTTGCGCTTGAGCGCCTGACGCGTCTCCGCGGGCGTGAAGCCCGCGTACACCGGGACGGTGGGCTGCTCGTCCGTGAAGAGAATCCAGTCGCGGTCCTTCTTGGGCAGGTCCCTCCAGGGCGTGTCCACGTCGTAGCCAAGCGACACCAGGATGTCGCGCAGGTTCTGCCCGTGCCACGCGGGCGGCCACCCGGCGATGGCTCGCTCCCGGATGGTGAGCGAGTCGTCCGGCACCAGGGTCCGCTCCGTCACCTCGTAGACGCGGCCCAGGCCGTGGCAGTTCGGGCACGCTCCCGCCGGAGTGTTCGGGGAGAAGGCGTCGGAGTCGAGATGCGGCTGGTGCGGCGGGTAGGTGCCGGCGCGCGAGTACAACAGGCGCAGGGAGTTCGACAGCGTCGTCACGCTGCCCACCGATGAGCGTGTCGTGGGGGCGCCCCGGTGTTGCTGGAGCGCGACGGCGGGGGGAAGACCCTCGATCGAGTCCACCTCGGGGATGCCTGCCTGGTCGATGAGGCGCCGAGCGTACGGGGCCACGGATTCGAAGTAGCGCCGCTGGGCCTCCGCGTAGAGCGTCCCGAATGCGAGGGAGGACTTGCCGGAGCCGGAGACGCCCGTGAAGACGACCAGCGCGTCGCGGGGCAGGTCCACGTCCACGTGCTTCAGGTTGTGCTCGCGGGCACCCCGGACGCGGACGAAGCCCGTCCGGGTGTCACCGGACGGTCCTGCGAGGTGAAGACGGCGGGGTCGGCTCATGAGGGACGCTCCTCCGGGCGTCCTACCGAATCTGGTGCCGGGAGGCGCGGAGGAACAGGCTCCGACCGACGGAGCCCGTGCTCGAGTCTCTGCGCGGGCCGCCGGGAACGTGCGCCCTAGCCATGCCGGGGGCGGTCGACGGCGTTCCTCCACCGCCCTATCACCCAACGGACAAAGATGGCGCCCAGCGCCAGGGCTCCCGAGGCCATGACCGCGCGGATAGGCATGAAGATGAGGGCGATGGCGGCCTGGGCATCCTCGCCCACATGGCTCCAGACCCGAGTCTGTCCGGCGAGGAGCAGCACGGGCGCGCTGACGGCGCCGGTGAGAAGCCCCCAGGTCACCGGAGGAGTCCTGGGCACTCCGTAGGCAACGACGACACCCACGGTGACGAAGCAGACCAGCGGGACGGCGACATACGGGGCGAGCATGAACATGGCGCTCTGGTTCTGAGGACCGATGTCCGAGAAGAGGCGGGCCAGCTCCGCGCCCAGTGGATTGACGATGACGCTGAAGAGCGCGGCGGCGGCCAGTGCGAGCAGCGATTTCATGGGTCCCCCTTCTTCCTTCGGGCGACAGCCACCGTACCGGGCTCCCATGAATTCTGTTGGGAACTAATCGAGCCTCAGTCAATCACTCCCTGTTATCGATGAAGCCGTGGAGGAGGGCGCTCGTGGGGCCACGGCTCCTGACGGAGCCGCCTGTCGTCAGTCGAGCAGCTGCATCAGGTCCGCGCGGGTGATGGCGCCGCCACCGGAGGCTCCACCCAGCGCGGACTCGAACAGCGCGCGCTTCTTGTCCTGGAGCGTGAGGATCTTCTCCTCCACCGTGCCCTGGGACACCAGCCGGTACACCATGACGGGGCGCTGCTGGCCGATGCGATGCGCGCGGTCCGCGGCCTGGTTCTCCACGGAGGGATTCCACCACGGGTCCACCAGGAACACGTGGTCCGCCGCCGTGAGATTCAAGCCCGTGGCGCCCGCCTTGAGCGAGATGAGCATCACCGGCGGACCCTTGGGGTCCTGGAACGACTCCGCCACGGCGCCGCGATTGGACGTGCTTCCGTCCAGTCGGATGAAGCCGATGTCCGCTTCCTTCAGCGCCGGCTCGATGAGGTCCAGCATGGACGTCCACTGCGAGAAGACGAGCGCCTTGTGTCCGTCCTCCACCGCCGTGCCGAGCGCCTCCAGGAGCGCCTGGACCTTGGACGACGTCTTCGCGTGTTGCCCCGGGACGAGCGCGGGATGACACGCGGCCTGACGAAGCCGCAGCAGGGCCTCCAGCGCCTTGAGCACGCTGCCGCCCGCCTCCAACTGGGACACCACCTCCTCGCGGGTGGCGGAGTACACCGCGTCGTAGACGGCGCGCTCGTGCTCGCTGAGCGTGACGTGACGCACGGACTCCGTGCGCGGAGGAAGCTCCGGGGCCACGTCCCGCTTGAGCCTGCGAAGCACGAACGGACGGATGCGCGCGCGCAGTCGCTCGGCGGCGCCCTTGTGGTTGTCACCGACGGGACGGGCCCAGCGCTCCTCGAACTCCTTGCGCCCGCCGAGCAGTCCCTGGTTGGTGAAGTGCATCAGGCTCCAGAGCTCCTCGAGCCGGTTCTCGATGGGCGTGCCGCTGAGCGCCAGTCGGAAGGTCGCCTCCAGCCCGTATGCCGCGCGAGCCACCTGGCTGTCGGGATTCTTGATGGCCTGGGCCTCGTCGAGCACCACCATGTCCCACGTCTTCGCGCCGAGGACTTCCGCGTCCAGCCGCATCAGCGCGTAGGTGGTGAGCGTCACGTCGGCCGTCTCGTCCAGCGAGCGTCCGGGGCCGTGGTACACGGACACCTTCAACGAGGGACGGAAGCGCTTCACCTCCGCGTGCCAGTTGGGGAGCACGCTGGTGGGCGCGACGACGAGCGTGCCCTTGCCCACCATGCAGATGGTCTGCAGCGTCTTGCCCAGACCCATGTCGTCCGCGAGCACGCCGCCCAGGCCCGCCTGACGCAAGAACGTGAGCCAGCTCACGCCCTGGAGCTGGTAGGGCCGCAGCGTCGCCGTGAGGTCCGCCGGGAGCCTCGGGTCGGGGAGCTTCTCGAAGCCTTGCACCAGGGGCGCCAGCCGCTCCAGGCCGGGCGGGGACGGATGCTCCAGCGCCTCGCACAGGTCCGTGAGCTGGGGGATGGCGTGATTGGCGAGCCGTCCATCCGAGCCGCGTGCCGCCAAGAGGTCCGTCACGCGCTGGCCATGTGACTTCAGCCACGCGGTGGGAAGCGGAGCCCAGCCACCTCCCTGCAGCGGCACCAGGCCGAGTCCTTCTTCCCACGCCTTCATCACCGCGCCCGCGTCCACCGTGCGAGGCGCATCCGGTCCCGCGCCCTCCACCTGGAAGTCGAACGAGAAGTCCACGCGTGGGGCACCCGCCTCGGTGGTCCCCGCCTTCACGTCGAGCATGGGGCGCAGCTTCACGTCGGGACTGACGAAGCGCGCCGCATCTCCGGTGAGCCCACCCCGCCAGCGCCGCAGCTTGTCGGCGAGCTGCAAGGCCTCCTGGCCCTGCACCGTCACCCGGCGACCGGGGACCATGTTCAGCTCGTCGCGCAGGCCGTGGATGAGCTGCTGCTCCGCGGGCTCGTTGCGCACGGGCACCGCGCCCGTGAGGTACACCATGCGCCCGTTGTCGATGCGCACCGTGGGCGGTGAGCCGTACACGAGCGTGGGCAGCACGGAGAGCCCCGTGCCCAGCGGGTCCAGCTCCAGGGAGATTCGCGGCTTGAGCGTGCGGTCGATGCGTGGCAGCCGTTGGCTCTTCACGTCCACGGGCAGACGCCGCGCCATCTCCGGCAGCACCTTGCCGGTGAGGTCGCCCATCTGGTCGGGCGAGAAGACGCGCTCCTGGGGCAGGTTCTCCCACCGTGAGCCGGTGAGCGACTGCTCGCCCATGCGGAAGAGGATGCCACCGCCCACCGCCACGCCGGGGCTGACGACTTCGGTGGCGCGTGGGTCGCGGTCCACCTTCAGCACCGTCTGCTCGCCCCGGTCCTCCACGGTGACGCGAGGCAGGAGCAGCTCGCTGGATATCGAGACCAGGTTTCCGTCGAAGAGCACCGTGCGCGCGGGTTCCAGCGCGCGCAGCAGCGCCTCCAGTCGCTCGGGTGGCAGGGCGCCGCGCGTGGGCTTCGCGAGCAGTGCGTCGGCGACGCGGTCGCACGGCTCCACCTGGATGCGAGCGGCCTCCACGGGGTTCGTCAGCAGCGAGGAGAGGCTGCGCGCCAGCAGTCTCGCGGTGTTGTCGGGCCGGACCACCAGGCGCTCGAGCTGGAGGCCCCCGTCCACGCGCTTGAAGCGGTACACCATCCGCTCCGGCTTGGTCGCTGTGCCGGGACGCGGGGCGGAGGGGGCCGCCGCGCGCGCGGGTGCGGAAACGGGTGGACGCGCGGGCGCGGCGGGGCGGGCTGGCGCGGCCTTCTGCGAGGAGTGGTGGAGGAAGAGGGCGGCGGCGACCACATGCTCACAGGGGTCCACCTTCCCCTTGCAGTCGCACTCCCAGATTTCGTCCTCGGGATAGAGGACGGTTGTCACCGGCGCGGGACGGCCGGTGGCGCGCACGCGCAGCACCGTCTCCTCTTCACCGATGGACTGCACCGAGACGGCGCCAGCACGAGCGAGGCCCATGCCGGCGGACCAGGTCTCCTGGCGCGCTTCCTCCTGGATGGCTTCGAGCAGGTCGGCGGTCGCGGACATACGAGGACCGCCTCCCTAGCTCCGTTGGAGGACCCGGCGCAATGCTCGCCTGCGCCGGGCCTGTAGGCGCGTGGCTACGGGTAGGTGTCCAGGTACGCGCGGTGGCTGTTGGAGAACTCGAAGTTGGTGAACTTGTCCCAGTTGATGGACCAGGTCATCAGGCCCTTGAAGCCGGGGTAGCCCGCGGTGTTGCGCAGGACGTAGGTGCCTCCGAAGGACTGGCCCTTGAGGAGGTAGTCGAGCGCCTTGTGTACGTTGGCCGGAGTGGTGTACCCGCCGCCCGCCGCCTGCGGGGAGGAGGGCAGGCCGATGAGAATCTGGTCGGGCCGGAGCGCGGGGAACATCGCGCTGGTATTGCCGCCGACGGGGAAGCCTCGCAGGAGCATCTCCGCCATCGCCACATGGAAGTCCGGCGTGCTCTGCGCGTAGGCCCGGCCGTCGAGCGCGGTGACAGTCCCGGTGTTGTAGTGCTGCACGTGCAGGTACGTCAGTCTGTCGCGCAGCGCGTGGATGACGGGCAGGTACGCGCCCCAGGGGCCGCCGTATGCTGCCATGCCACCCTGCACATAGGCCGTCTCCGGCGCCATGGTCAGGATGAAGCCGGAGCCATTCTGGTTGAGCAACTGGCGCGTGGCCTGGATGAGGTTGGAGATGCGCGGCGTGGTGGGATTGCGGAAGTCGGTGTCGCCGCCATTGAGCGACAGCGAGCTGCCCTCCAGGTCCAGGTCGAACCCGTCGAAGCCATAGGTGTCGATGAGGCCCTGCATGGTGGTGACGAAGTTCTGCCGGGCGCCGGCGTCATCCAGGTGCACCGTGCCATTGGCTCCGCCGATGGAGATGAGCACCTTGCGCCCCTGGCTCTTGAGCAGGGCGACGTCCGCCTTGAAGTCCGCGACGCTGGAGTTGTACGGCGTGAAGGCCATGTTGCCGGAGCCGGCGCCGCCCACGGGCTCGGCGAACGCGACCTGGATGACGTTGAACTTCGCGGAGATGTCGCGCAGCCGGATGTTCGTCGACCCGTTGTCGAAGTTGTGCCAGTAGCCGACCAGAATCTTGTTCCCCACCGGCTGAGTGCCCGTCGTCGTCGCGGAGATGCTGTTGCTCGCGGTGGAGCGGTTGCCCGCCGCATCGCGGGCCTTCACGGTGAAGGTGTACGTCGTGTTCGCGGCCAGCCCCGTCACCGTGACGCTGGTGGCACCGGCTGTGGTGGCGGACGCGGACGCGCCTCCATTGACGAACACCTCGTAGCCGGTGACACCCACGTTGTCCGTGGATGCGCCCCAGGACAGCGACACGCTGCTGCTGCTCACGCCGGCGGAGGCGAGGTTGGCGGGAGTGGAGGGCGCCACCGTGTCGTTCGCCGGGCGGGGTGACGTCGTCACGCTGTGCGCGGTGCTCGCAGAGGAGCGGTTGCCCGCGGCATCACGGGCCTTCACGGTGAAGGTGTACGTGGTGTTCTCCGCGAGGCCCGTCACGGTGACGCTGGTGGCACCGGACGTGGACGCGGACGCGGCGGCGCCGCCGTTGGTGAAGACCTCGTAACCGGTGACGCCCACGTTGTCCGTGGATGTGCCCCAGGACAGCGACACGCTGTCGAAGGTCTTCGCCGTGGACGTGAGCGAAGGTGGCGTGGAAGGGGCCTGGGTGTCGGGTGGTGGATTCCCCGTACGCTCCAGCCACAGGGCCAGGACGTTGGGGGGCTCCCAGCCCACGAGGGAGAAATGGGACTGACGGCAGTCGTAGGCCTTGCCTCCATAGGAGGCGATGTCGCCCACGGTGTACTGCGTATTGGGGGCCCAGGCCCCTCGGTCCGCCGCGAAGGCGGTAGCGGGAAGCAGGGTGCTGAGCAGGGTGACGAAGGCCACCAGGGCGATGAGTGTCGCCCGGGGGAGGTGTCCTGGAAGCTGCATGGCGTCTGCCTTTCGGCTGGGAGAGAACGAAGAGAGCGGACCGCCCCATTTTTCGGGTCAATCCCTTCTTTTCGTTCTCTTCCCTCACGCCGCTCGCGGCCTCGTGGTTATCCCTGAGGCGTGAGGGGCTTGCCGGCTTGCTGGAGGTGGTCCCGCATGCGCGCGTTGGCGTCCTTCTGCTCGGGTGTGGGCCCGGTGTCGAAGTCCGACAGCTCGTACACGCGACGCAGCTCCAGCTCGACTTCGCCGCGCCCGTCGATGGAGGGCCAGCGCTTCAGCCACTCGATGGCTTCTTCCTTCGACCGCACGTCAATCATCGTGAAGCCCGCGAT
This sequence comes from Myxococcus llanfairpwllgwyngyllgogerychwyrndrobwllllantysiliogogogochensis, assembly GCF_006636215.1. Classification (GTDB taxonomy): domain Bacteria; phylum Myxococcota; class Myxococcia; order Myxococcales; family Myxococcaceae; genus Myxococcus; species Myxococcus llanfairpwllgwyngyllgogerychwyrndrobwllllantysiliogogogochensis. Next base: position 19,998 of record NZ_VIFM01000009.1, read on the forward strand.
GAGTTCCTTCGTCTCCGCGAAGGGCCCGTCCAACACCCGGGGCTGGCCGCCCGAGAACTTCACGCGCGCACCCTGGGCGCTCGGATGGAGTCCCTCACCGGCGACGAGGATGCCGGCCTTCATCAGCTCCTCGTTGTATTTCCCCATCGCCGCGAGCAGTGCCGCGTCCGGCACCTCACCGGCCTCCGTGCTCGCGTCGGCCTTGCGCAGAATCAAGAATCGCATCGTCGTCGGTTCCCTCGTGGCGGGACGGTGGGGCTGTCGGGCCTTCCGTCTCGGGTGGTGCTGGAAGAACGAACGGACGTTGGTGAAATCGACACGCGCTGGCGCCCCTCGCTTCAGGGGAGGGATGCGCTCCTCGCCACCGGACCGGGCGAGCGACCGGCTCTATGATTTCTGGCGACGCACGCCCCAATTTCCAGAGAAGGACGCGGGGCGGCCTGTCATTTCACGGGGTTGAAGGCGGCGCACAGAAAATTAAAAGGCCGTGTCGATCTCCCGCGAGCCTGTTCGACGAAGGAGTAGAGCCCGGGACAACGGGCACGAACGAACCTCGGGAACCCGAAGGAGTACGACATGCGATTCATGGTGCTGGTCAAGGCGACGAAGGACTCGGAAGCCGGAAAGATGCCGGACGAGAAGCTCCTGACCGAGATGGGGAAGTACAACGAGGAGCTGGTGAAGGCGGGGGTGCTGCTCGCGGGCGAGGGACTCCACCCCAGCGCCAGGGGCGCGCGGGTGCGCTTCTCTGGAACGAGCCGGACCGTGGTGGATGGCCCCTTCACGGAGACGAAGGAGCTGGTGGCCGGCTTCTGGCTGTTCCAGGTGAAGTCGAAGGAGGAAGCCATCGAGTGGGTGAAGCGCTGCCCGAACCCGATGCACGGCGAATCGGAGATTGAAATCCGACAGGTCTTCGAGATGGAGGACTTCGGTGCCGAGCTCACGCCCGAGCTGCGTGCGCAGGATGCGCGTCTGCGTGAGCAGGCCACGAAGAGCTAGGCACCCCGCACCGCTTCCCCACACCCCCGCTGGACACGCACGCGGCCCCACTTTGATGGGGGCTCGTGCGAGACATTCTATTCCCTGGCGTGAATGGCATGGTCCGTGCCGCCGGGAAGGCCTGTCGCGAGAGCCCTCGGCTTGAGCGATGGATGTGTTTTAAATCATCGATGCCGCTCCGCCAGGCCTTGTATGGCCATTGATGGGAGACGTGTGTCTGGAGGGGTTCGCGTGCGTGTGTATTCCGCGGCGTGCTCATTCCCTCGCCGTGGCGTTCTCGAAGAATTCCTCCCAGCGCTGACGAGAGCGAACGCGCGCGGTGAGTGATTCATTTTCGCGGGTGCGTATTCCCGCGAGTCTGTTTGTTCCTGATTGCGTGTCGCATGTGGTGGGTTTGAGAGGCAATGTCAGACCCCTGATGCACAACGCACGTGGCTCATTCATCTCCATGCGGTTCTTGAATTGTGAGGGTTCAGAATGTCCCCGTCATTTCATCAGGGTTCCGGGTCGCTGACTCAGGTCCTGGAGCAGATTCGTCGTTGCGCGGCGAGTGTCACGCGGTATCCGCTCGACATCCTCACGGCGGAGGCCCAGCTCGAGGATGAGCTGGGTATCGACTCGGTGAAGCTCGCTGAGATTGCCGCGGTCGTCGCGCGGGAGTTCAACCTCGCGGCCGACCGGCTGCCGCGCGGGGCGAAGGCGCGCACGCTGGGCGCCATCTCCGAGCGCGTGGTGGAGTTGCTGGCGGAAGGGGCGCCCGCGTCGGTCGTCGCGCCGATTCCACCGGCAGCCACCGCTCCCGTCGCGGCGCCTGCTCCCGTCGCTGTCCCACCTCGGGTGGTTTCTCCCGCGTCCATGGAGTCGTCGGACCTCGAGTCGCAGGTGCGGTCCGTGTTCGCGCGGGTGACGCGCTATCCGGTGGAGTTGTTGACCTTGGAGGCGGACCTGGAGGACGAGCTCGGCATCGACTCCGTCAAGCAGGCGGAGGTGCTGGCCGTGCTCGTCAAGGAGCTGGGGCTGGAGGTGGGCCCCAAGCCCTCCCAGCGGCTGCGGACGCTCTCCGCCATCTGCGAGGCGATTCGTGCGTCGCGAGGGACGGTGACCGCTCCTCGTCACCCAGTAGAGGAGTCCGTGCGGGCCTCGCCGCCGCCTGTCGTGGCTCGGCTTCCGTTCGAGGGGAAGGTCGCGCTCATCACGGGCTCGGGCAAGGGCATTGGCAAGGTGGTCGCCATGCGGCTGGCCAGCGCGGGGGCGACGGTGGTCGTGAACTCGTTCCACTCCCGGGACGAAGGGGAGCGGACGGCCCAGGAGATTGTCGCGGCGGGAGGCAAGGCGCTGCACCTGTGGGGGTCCGTCGCGCAGGAGGAGCACCTGGAGCGGTTGTTCTCCTCCATCGAGGAGCGGCTCGGTGGATTGGACTTCCTGGTGTGCAACGCGTCCAACGGCCTGATTGGACCGTTCGACCGGATTGCGCCGCGCGACTGGGACAAGGCGTTCCGCACGTGCGTCACCGGCACCTACGAGTGCGCCATGCGGGCACGTCCGCTGATGGCGCGGCGAGGAGGCGGGGCCATCGTCACGATGTCCACGTCCATGTCCCAGCGGTACATGCATGACCTGGGCTGCCAGGGGGTCGTGAAGGCGGGCGTCGAGTCCCTCACGCGCTACCTGGCCGCGGAGCTGGCGCCCGAGGGCATTCGCACCAACTGCGTGTCGGCGGGGCCGGTGCACGGTGAGCTGCTGGGAATGTTCCCCAACGCCCCTGGCCGCGTCTCGCGCTGGGAGGCGGCGACGCCCGGCGGGCAGCTCTGCACGGCGGACGACGTGGCCGACGTGACGGAGCTGTTGCTCGGGCCGAAGACGCAGCGGGTGAACGGAGCCATCTGGGTGGTGGACGGCGGGCTCTCCGGCACGGTGGACGGCCTGTTGCCCGTCGGCCGGCAGCCCTCCAACGGACACGATGTACGGGCGCTGCTCGCCCTCGACTCCTGAACACCTTCGACGGGGAGAACGCCATGGGTTACTTCGCTGTCCCGTACGTCATCCACTTCGATGACACGATGGCCTACGGGAGCCATCACTTCCTCACCAACTTCAAGTTCCAGTGCGCGGGGCGCGAGCACCTGCTGTTCAGCCCGCACTTCTTCGAGGTGCCCGAGTTCCGTCGGGACTTCGACCGGGTGCTCCTGCTCACGTACGAGGGGTACTCGCGCAACCTCGCGCCCGCGAACCTGGGTGACAGGTTGGTGGTGCTGACCTCGTTCGAGGAGCGGGGCGAGGTGTCGGTCCGCTTCTGCTTCCGGACGTTGAAGCAGGACGGCACGCCCGTGGCCTGCGGCTACCAGACGGTGCTCTGCGCCGACAAGGAGACCGGAGCCCTGTGCCCGTTCCCCGAATCGTTCCGTCCGTGCTTCGAGTCGCTGGCTGGCATGTTCGAGCCCTCGGCGGCGATGAGCTTCCGTGAGCGCGCGCTCAAGGGAGGCTCCGCCATCGCGGAGCTGTTCTCGGAAGGCGTCCGGGGGCTGGCGAAGCAGTTGCTCTCGGACGCGGCCACGTTGGGGGCGGCCCGCCTGGTGGATATCGCGCCAGCAACTCCAGAAGGTCGGAAGGACGCGCCGACGTTGGGGCTCCTCGCTGGACCGGTCACGGTGGGTGCGGCCCGCTCGATGGACGTCGCACTGGCATCCGAGAGGTTCGCTCCAGAAGGGCGGAAGGAAGTGCCGACCTTGAGGCTTCCTACGGGGGCCACCGCGTTCCTCTTCGCCGGGCAGGGCTCCTTCGAGCCTGGGTTGTTCGCTCGACTGAGGCTCTTGCAGCCGGAGCTGCGCGATGAACTCGCGGCGGTTGAGGAGGTGGCGAGGCGTCACGGGTTCGACGCAGGGCCCCTGCTCGCGGCGCGCGACGCGGACGAGGTGCGGCGTGCGCTGGAGAAATCGCCCCGGTTGGACCAGCTCGGCATCTTCCTGGCGGGGGTGCTCGGTGCCCGGTGGCTGATGCGCGAGGGGCGGAGCCCCGACATCTTCGTGGGGCACAGCTTCGGGGAGATTGCCGCGATGACCGCGGCCGGAGCGCTGGACCTGCGTGGGGGCGCGGAGGTGGTGTGCCTGCGCAGCCAGGCACTCCAGTTGGTGTCGGACGACCTGGGCACGCTCGCCGCTGTCGCGCTGGGAGAGGCGGAGACCGCGCGCGCCATCAGCGATTGTGGTGCGGCCGGGCTGGTCATCGCGGGACGCAACCACGCGAAGCAGACCGTCGTCGCGGGGGCTCGCGCGGAACTCGAGCGGCTTCGGTCCTGGTTGGAGCAGCGGGGCCAGGGGTTCACCTTCGTCGTCAGTCGGTATCCGTTCCACCATCCAGGGCTACGGCTCGCGGCGGAGGCATTTCGCACCGCGCTCGCACGCGTCGCGATGAAGGAGCCCCGCGGGCCCATCTATTCGCCCATCGAACGGCGTGTGTATGCGGGCGCACCGGGCGAGCTGGCGGAGGCCCTCGCGTCACATCTGGTGCATCCGTTCGATTTCCTGGGCGCAGTGGAGTGGTTGTCTCGCTCGGGCTGCACCCGCTTCCTGGACTGCGGAACGGAGGGGCGACTGGCGCGCATCGTTCAGCGCATCCTGCCCTCGGCATCCGTCACCGAGGTCAGCGCCATTTCCGGAATGCTGCCTTCCGAGGGGGCTCCCGTGGAGCAGGCAGGTGCTCGGGGTCAGGCGCTGATGCCTCTCTCGGAGGCTGCTGCCATGGGGCAAGCCCATGCAGGTGGAGAGGCGCGGATGCCTCCTTCGGAAGGGACTCCTGTGGAGCAGGCTGGTCGTCGTGGCGAGGCGCTGATGCCACCCTCGGGGGCTGCTCCCTCGGCGCAGACCCGCGCGCGAGGTGAGGCGCGGATGCCTCCCTCGGAGGTTGCTGCCATGGAACAGGCCCAAGGGCGCGGCGAGGCCGCAGGGGAAGACCCGGCGATTGCCATCGTCTCCCTCGGGTGTTTGTTCCCAGGCGGCGCGACGGACCCGGAGGCTTACTGGCGCAACATCCGACAGGGCGTGAGTGGCATCGTCGATCCGGGCGCCAACGAGCCTTCCTTGATGACGGACTTCGTCGGACCCACGGGGACGCCGGACCGAGCCTACACACTGCTCACAGGCGCGGTTCGAGACGCTGACCTGGTGGCACCGCGAGGCATCGACCCGGTGCGCTTCCAGCGGTACGTCCGGGAACAGAAGCTCCTGGCCATCGCGCTCGCACAGGGGATGGTGGGGCTGGAGGAGTTCGCCGCGCGCTCACCCGCACGCATCCAGTGCCTGCTCGGCTCCACGGCGGAAGGGTCCTCCGAGTACGACGCGGCACTCAGCCTGGAAGCGGGCGAGTCCCTTCTCCGCGCGAAGGGGATGCTGGGGCCAGACCTCGCGTTGCTGGCACAGGCGGCGCGCTCGGTGATGGGCGTGACGGCCCGGTCCTCTGAACTCGCGCCACATCCGACGCTCCAGACGGTGGTGACGGATGTGGTCGGGCGCGGAGTCTCCACGGTGTTGCTCGATGCCGCGTGTGCATCATCGCTCTACGCCATCGCGCTGGGGATGAAGTCGCTTCAGCAGGGGGATGCGGACCTCGTCCTCGCCGGTGGCGTCTTCTCGCCGGGCCCCGGCAACAGCTGCCTCTTCTCCCAGTTCAATGGACTCTCCGCGACGGGGAGCCGCCCATTCGACGAGCGCGCGGATGGCGTCATCTTCGGCGAAGGCGCGGGCGTGGTGGGCCTGATGCGCCTGTCGGACGCGCTCTCGGCGGGACTCCAGGTCCGCGCCATCGTCCGGGGCACGGGGCTCTCCAGTGATGGTCGCAGCAGCTCCGCGAATGTCCCGCGCGTCGAGGGACAGGTGGCGGCGATGACCGCCTGCTACACGACGGCCGACATCGACCCCGCGACCATCCAGTACCTGGAGGCACACGGCACGGCCACGCCAGCGGGTGACGCCACCGAGCTGAAGTCGATTGCCCGCGTCTTCGGAGGCAAGCGCCAGGGCATCCAACTCGCCAGCGTCAAGGCGCTGATTGGCCATGTGGGCTGGGCGGCGGGAGCGGCCTCGGTCATCAAGCTGTGCAAGGCGCTGGAACATCGACTCATCCCCAGGCAGGCGAACTTCGAGCGACCCGGCGCGGAGCTGCGCGCACTGGGCTCCGACTTCGAGGTGAGCCTGCGTGAGAAGCCCTGGCCGGAGAACGGAGTGCATCCGCGCCGCGCCGCCACGAATGGCTTCGGCTTCGGGGGAACGAATGCGCATCTGGTGCTCGAGGAGTACCGAGGCGGGCCCGTCCTCCCGAGGTTCCCGGCGCGTGCTGGCAAGCGGAGCGAGCTGGTCGTGGTGGCCGCCGAGGGCGTGTTCCCGGACTCGAACGGCGTGGCGCGAGTCGGTGTGCCATCCGAGGTTGGCACTCGCTTCAACGGAGAGGATTTCCGTCTGCCGTCGTCGGTGCGGCTGTTGCCGGATATCTCCGAGGACATGGACCTGACGCAGGGGCTCGCGCTCACCGCGGCCAGCGCGCTCGTCCAGAAGCTGGAGGGCTTCGATGGGCTGCGTACGGGGACGGCCATCGTGCTGGGGCTCGAAGGGAAGACCCGCCGAGGGGTGGAGGCCATCCAGCGCGTGCTGGCCGCATCCACGCGCCGCAAGCTGCGAGAGCGTGTCCTTCAGGCTCCCGAGCAGGCCGCGTTGCTACCGCTGGCGGAGCGCTTCCATGACGTGGTGACGGGAACGCTGCGTCCCTCGGGGGCCTACACGCTGCAAGGGATGATGGCGAACGTCACGCCGGGACGGGTGGCGGGGGCGCTGGACGTCAAGGGGCCCAACTTCGTGGTGGATGCCGGAGGCGCTTCATTGGCCGCCGCGTTGAAGGCCGCGCGCGGAGTGCTGGAGACGGGCTTCGAGCTGGTGCTCGTGGGCGGCGCGCACGTCCTTCGTCCAGGGGCTGTCGCCAGTGGGTCCCAGCCAGAGGAGGGCCTGGCGTTGCTCGCGGTCACCACCGCCGAGAAGGCCGCCCAGCGAGGGCTCAAGGTGCTGTGCCGCCTCCGGATGTCGGAGGCCACGGACTCGCGAGAAGAAGCAGGCCAGTCGTTGCCACCGCATTCGGCACGAGAGGCCCTGGCGGTCCTGCGCGCCGTGCAGACGGCCGCGGAGGGACGCCCCACCACGCTGCGCTTCCATCCCGAAGCCGCGAGCGGTGCCCGCCTGGAGCTTCAGCTCCTTCCGGAAGCGTCCGTCCACCCGGTGGAGTCGAAAGCCGAGGCGCATCTGTCCCTGGCACAACCGCCCCCGAAGCCTGGTGAGGTGGCGACTGACGAGTCGACGAGTGGTTTCGACCACAGCGCGCCGATTGGGTACTACACGCCAGTGCTCGTCGAGCAGCAGGTCCGGTCGACGCGGCCCGTGCGGCTCGAAGGGCGTCGGGTCCTTTTCATCGCTGGGGACGAAGCGCAGGCTCACGAGTTGGAGGCGCAGGCGCGCCGACTGTGTGGGCCCGGGTACTTCGTGCTCTTCGCGGGCGCCTCGGAAGCAACGGGGCGGGTTCGCGGCATCGACCTGACACGCGAAGAGACGGCCGACGCGGCACTGGAAGCGCTGGGCTTCTCGCCCCAGCTCATCCTCGCTGTCAGTCGAATCGAGCCGGACGCGAGCGAGGCCGAGGTGGTCTCCGACACGGCGCTGAGCCATGAGGCGCTGGAGTTGCTCTTCCTCGCGGCGCGGCGCTCCTACGAAGGACTCCTCGCCGGTGAGGTGGAGCTCGCGAGCCTGTGCGTGGGAGGCGTGGGTCCTCGGCGTGTCCTGCACCCGGTGACGGGACTGTTCGCGGGAATGCTCAAGTCGATTGCTCGCGAGGTGCCGGCGCGAAACGTCCGGGCCATCGCCACCTCCCGGAGACTGTTGCCGGAAGCCCTGGCGCAGGCCCTGTCCGAACTGGGCTCGGAAGCAGAGGGTGGTCCGTCGGTCGAGGTCTGCTTCGACGGCGTGACTCGATGTGTCCGGAGACTCCGTCCTTCGGCCATCCCCTCGAAGGGCGCTTCCACGCTCGATGCCAGCTCCGTGGTCCTGCTGACCGGCGGAGGGCGAGGTGTCACGGCGGTGCTCGCCGGGGCGCTCCTGAAGCGGTACGGATGCACGGTGGTGCTCCTGGGACGAAGCGACCCGGAGGCCGCTCCCGAGCGAGTGCTCCACGCCGCGGAGGAACAGCTCCCCGTCGTGGAGCGGGAGTTCTACGCCTCGGAGCTCGCGGCGAAGCCGGGCACGCGGATGCCCGAGCTGCGAGCGCGCTTCGAACGGTACCTCGCGGTCCGGGAGCTGCGCTCCACCCTGGTGGGCCTCGCGCGGCTGCCAGGCCGGATGGTCTACCGCGTCGCGGACGTCACGAGTCCCGGCGACGTCGCGCGGGTGATGGACGAACTCACGCGAGAGCACGGGCGTCTGGACCTGGTGGTCCATGGGGCGGGTACGCAGACGTCCAAGAAGCTGAACCGCCGACGCCTCGCGGAGCTGCGGACGAACCTGGACACCAAGCTGCTCGGGCTCCGCAACCTGCACGCCGCCTGCGCGAGCCGCTTCGCGCGTCCCGTGCCATTCCATGTCCTCACGTCCGCGTTCAGCTTCATCGGCAATGACGGACAGGCGGACTACGGAGCGGCGAACGAGGCCCTGGACCGGCTGTGCGCCTGGTCCAGCGACGCCCATCCCGACGTGCCCTGGTGCAGCGTGGGGTGGCTGGCCTGGGATGGCATCGGAATGACCCGAGGCTCCGAGTACCGCGTGCTCGGCGCCAGCCGGAAGCTGCGTGGGATTCGCGCGGAGGAGGGCGAGGCACTGTTCCTCCAACTCCTCGAAGGCCCCCTGCGTGAGTCCATCCACGTGCAGCTCACGGAGAGCGAGCGTTCCTACTACGGACTGGAGCTGCTGCCCGCGGAGCCCCCGCCGGCGACGGAGCCGTCCGCCGTGCTGAAGGACCTCATGGTCGATGCCGCGAGCGTGCCATGCCTGGAAGACCACCTGGTCCGAGGCACGCCCACGCTGCCCGGAGCCTGGGCGTTGGACTTGATGCTGCGGGCCGCGTTGGGAGACGGACGACCGGAGCTGCGCACCGTCACCATCGAGGACGTGAGGTTCTCCCGCTTCATCCGCGTGAAGCCGGGTGGACATCAGGCCCTGCGGGCCGAGTGCACCCAGCTCACCGACGAGCCCGGTCGTCACTGCGTGCGGGTGAAGCTGCTGGGCGACATCGTCCATGCCTCCGGCGTGGTGCTCGAACGAGACCTCGTCTTCGCGCAAGCCCGCTACACACTGTCGGCCCAGCCGCCCCGAGGCACCCCGGGGCTCGATGCGGCGACCCCCTCGGGGCGTGGGCTTTCCGCGGAGGATCCCCACTGCGCGCGAGGAGGGCCCATCGAGCTGTCGAAGATGTTCGACTGCCTGGAGGACATCCGCCTGGAGCGCTCGGCTCGCTTCGCGAGCGTGGGGCTGCCAGCGCGGCGAGAAGACGCGGGGACCGCTGTGCCAGCGCTCGTCCTGGACGCGGCGCTGCGCCTGAGCGCGATGCACGTGGATGGCGTGTCGAGCGCCGTCTTCGCGCCCATCCAGTTCGAACGAGCCACCTTCGACCGGGGACTGGTGGGCAAGACGGATGCGCCGCTGCGACTGTCATTGAAGGCGCTGAGTCCCCGGCTGGACGGGGACATCCTCCAATGCGGCACCGTCGCGGCGGTCGACGAGGCGGGACGACTGCGAATGCTGCTCGAGGGCGGCCTCGCGCGTCCCATGGCTTGAACCCTCTCTTCATCGGGTGAACACAATGCATTCCACCGCACTTTCGACGGCGACCCTGCCCATCGATGACCCCAAGCCGCTCCGCGCGGAGCTTCGCCGGGTGATGCCTCCCGAGTCCTTCGAGCCACAGCCCCACCGGGGCGTCATCGCACTGGCGCTGGTGCCGGTGATGATGGCCCTGATGGGGCTGTTGGGCTGGGGCGGCCTGCCCTGGTGGCTCTGTCTGCCGCTCTCGTTCCTGCTCGGGCAGATGGTCACCACCGTGGGGCTGGCCGCGCACGAGGCGCTGCACCACGCTGTCTTTCGCAGCCGGCGCTGGGAGGAGGTGCTCGGGTGGGCGGGCTTCAGCCCGTTCCTCGTCACGCCCGGCAACTGGCGCGCCTGGCACGTCCAGGCGCACCACAGCGCCGCGAACATCCACCAGAGGGATCCGGACATCCTCCCGCGTCAGCAGGACCTGGACACCCAGCGGTTCGCGCGCCTGTTCCACGCGATTTCGCCGGGCTCGGGCACCTGGGTCAGCTACGTCAGCTTCGGCCTGTTCTTCACCGCGCAGGGACAGGCGTTCCTGTGGCACCACATCAACCAGCCCCAGCTCCAGCACGTGCGCATGAATCGCACGAAGGAGCGGCTCCTCACGGTGCTCGTGACAGGGGGTTGGTTCGCGCTGGGCTGGGCCATGGGGCCGCGAGGGGCGCTGTTCGCGCTCGTCATTCCCCTCATCGTCGCCAACGTCACGCTGATGATCTACATCGCCACCAACCACTGGCTGCTGCCGGCGTCAGAGGACCGTGACAACCCCTTCGTGAACACCGCCAGCGTGGAGACGCACCCGGTGATGAACTGGGCCCATCTCAACTTCAGCTATCACCAGGAGCACCACATCTTCCCGGCCATGAGCCCGCGCTTCGCACCGCTGTTGCGCCAGCGACTGCGGGAACTCCATCCGGGAGCCTCCGCCGTCTTCCCCCACATCCACGCCTTGCGCACCCTGTACTCACGCCCGGCGCTCTATTCGCCCACGGAGGGGACGATGCTCGTGGGCAGGGACGGAACGCCCGCGGTGAGCACGGACGAGCTTCGAAGGCGGCTCGAAGCACCCCGGGATGCCGCGTCGTGAACAGCGCCACTCCGGTTTCTCCGATACAATAGAATCGCGAGATACTATTTCCCGGTCCGGGAGTGGGGGGCGTTGACGGGCTTGGACTCGGGGCTGCCTTTCTCACGCAACCAGACGGACAGCAGGACGAGGGCGGCGACGGAGAGGAACTCGCTCTGCCAGTTCTGGAAGGACTCGAACCAGAACTGCGAGGAGGCCATGTACTGGAGGACCGTCACGGCGGCCTCTCCGTGCAGTTGGGCCTCCTCGTTCCGGGCCGCGGCCCCGGTGACGGCATGCAGTCCAAAGCAGACGACGAACAACGCGAGCAGGGCCAGGGACAAGGAGTGGCTGTAGAGCTTGAGGGCCAGTCCGCCACGATGGACCACGCGAGGCGCGTCCGGTGTCGGCTCCAGGTCCTTGTCCTCCTCTGCCTTGTGGGCGTCGGGGTCCTTGGACTCGCCGGAGCCGCGCTGATGGAGGAAGGCCGCGAGGATGACGAAGGCCCCCATCTGGAAGAACTCGCTCTCCCAGTTCTCGAAGGTGGCCTCCAGGAAATCGCCCGAGCGCAGATACCTTCCGAACGTCAGGGGTGGCTGGCCATGCTCCCGCTGCTCCTCGTTGTGGTGGAGGAAGCCGGAGATGGCCTGTCCCACCCAGCACAGGAGGAAGGCGGCGAGAAGGACGAGGGAGAGACTGTTGTTCGACAGAAATGAGCGGGGCCCCTTGCCTGGGGCACCCGGCGAGGTCGAGTTCTCCATCCCTCGAAATCTGTCCACGACGCCGCCCCCCGCAGCCGGCATGGGAGGGCACTTGCCTGCCCGGTCGGGTCGCTGGCCTGCTGGCATGCGAAAATCATCGTGAGGGAAGCGACGGCCCCGCGCTCCAGGCATCCGAGGGCCCAGCCTCCTCTGGCCCACACGTGGGAGATGCACCACATGGCAGGACTGTTCGACCCCCTGGAACTCCGTGAGAATGTCGTCGCGCGCAACCGAATCTGGCTCGCGCCGCTCACGAACCAGCAGAGCCACGCCGATGGCACGCTGTCGGATGCTGAACTCCACTTCCTGTCCCTGCGCGCGGACGGAGGCTTCGGGCTGGTGGAGACGTGCGCGGCGCATGTGGAGCAGGACGGCAAGGCATGGCCGGGCGAGCTGGGAGTTCACGACGATGCGATGTTGCCGGGCCTGCGCCGCCTGGCCGCGCGGATCCACCAAGGGGGCGCGCTCCTGTCCGCGCAGCTCTTCCACGGAGGACTGCGCGCGGACCCCGCCGTCAGCGGGCTGGAGCGCTGGAGCGCGAGCGCGCACACCGACGCGGCGGACCGGTGCCGGGAGGGAACCGAAGAGGACATCCAGGGCGCCATCCGTGCCTTCGCGAACGCGGCGAGCCGCTGCGCCCAGGCGGGCTTCGACGGCGTGGAACTCCACGGCGCGCATGGCTATCTGCTGTCGCAGTTCCTGAGCACCGTCTACAACCGACGTGAGGACCGCTGGGGCGGCTCTCTGGAGAATCGCTCGCGACTCATCCGCGAGACGGTGGCCGCCGTCCGGCGCGCGGTGCCCGAGCGCGTGCTCGCGGTCCGGCTGTCGCCCGAGGACTTCGGGCAGGCCAAGGGCCTGGACCTGGACGAGACGCTGGAGGTCGCGCGGATGCTCGCGGACGGAGGCATGGACGTCCTCCACCTGTCGCTCTGGCGCTCGGCGCTCAACACGAACAAGCGGCCCCAGGAGCACGCGACGGCGCTCTTCCGCGCGGCGGTGCCCTCGCGGGTGAAGATTGTCGTGGCGGGCGCCATCTGGACGAAGGAGGACGCCGAGGCGCAACTGGCGCTCGGCGCGGACGCAGTGGCCCTCGGCCGCTCCGCCATCGCCAACCACGACTGGCCCGAGCGCGTCCGGCGGGGCGATGCCATCCAACGCCCACCCTTCCCTGGAGCCGTGTTGCGCGCGGAGGGCGCGTCAGCGGGCTTCGTCGACTATCTGCGCGGCTGGAAGAACTTCGTCGTCCCCTGAGGGCCGCACCGTCCGGGAGCGCACTGGACGGGGCTCAGGAGGGGCCGGGTCACCTGGAACCCAGCACTTTTGTGGCCTTGTTACTTTAAATATGTGACGAGGACGTGCGTCTTAATGCGCGTCCGACACCTTGAGGGTGTGGGGCTCAACTTCTCACCACTTCTTTTCGGGACCCTCGTCATGAAAAGCCGCACCCAGATGATGCTGTGCTCTCTGTCCTTTGCGCTCGTTGCTTCTCCGGCCCTGGCTGGCGAGACCTTCCAGATGCAGGATGACTCCGCTCAGGAGGGTTACTCCGAGGAAGGTTATTCCAGCGAGGAGTCGGCGGCGGACGACTCTGGGGGCGGCAAGGGCTTCGCGCTGGGACTGAGCTTGGGGTACGGCGCGCCCTACGGCGAGCTGGGCTCGGTTCAAGCGGACGACGACGATACCAACAAGGTGAGTGACCTGGTCACGGGCGTCATCCCGATTCAGTTGGAGGCCGGTTACTTCTTCAACCCCAACGTATACCTGGGCGCGACCTTCCAGTACGGCATCGCGAGCTTCAATGACGAGAATGCCAATTGCGAGGACCAGGGCGCTGTCAGCGTGAGCTGCAGCGCGAGCCAGCTCCGCCTGGGCGTCAACGTGGCCTATCACTTCAACGTCACGCCCAAGATCGACCCCTGGGTGAGCGTGGGTGTCGGCTATGAGTTCCTCAACACGGCCGTCAAGGGCGAGCAGGATGGCGAGTCCATCACCGCCAAGGCCTCCGTGAAGGGCTTCGAGTTCGTCGCCGCCCAGGTGGGGCTCGACTACCGCATCTCCCCGAAGTTCTCGGTGGGTCCGTTCGCCACCGTCACCGCGGGCCAGTACTCCTCCACCTCGCTGTCCGTCGATTCGAGCGTGGAAATCCCTGGCAGCGACGAACTCGATGAGACCGAGGACCTGGAGACGAAGAAGATCCACGGCTTCATCTACGGCGGCGTCCGCGCGCAGTACCGCTTCTAGTCGTCAGGTGTGAGACGTCGGGCCGGGACTCACCGGCCCGACGTTCCGCTGTCTGGGACGCGGCCTCAGATGTACTCGTCGAGCCAGTCGAACATGCGGTGATTGGCGACGGCCTGAGCGCCCTCCTGGCAGTGCAACAGTCCGGTGTCCTCCTCCGTGAAGAGCAGGTAGTCCTTGGGGCACGTCAGCGCGTCGTAGAGCTGCTTCGCCTGTCCCCCCGAGTACGCCTCCGCGGTGCCGTCCATGATGAGCGTGCGGCAGCGGATGCGGTGGACGACGGGCTCGTTGTTGAACTCCCGCAGCTTGAAGAGCAGGTCCGACGGTGAGCTGGCGCCGTGCTTGGACATGGCGTCGCGCATGTACCAGCGGTACAGGAACACCTGCGACATGAGCTCGTAGAGCGCCGCGTCGAACGCCGCCGGGTCCGTGTCGAGCAGCTTCATGATTTCAGGGAAGTAGCCGTTGAACTGGTCGAACTGCGACTGGCCCCAGTTGAGGACGCCCGGGTTGGGGATGAGAATCTTGAGGCGCCGCTCGAACGCCGCCGCGCGTGGCACCAGCGCTCCGCCCATGCTCCAGCCCAGCAGCGCGAGCCTCCGGGAGTCCACGCCGGAGATGCGCACGGCGAAGTTGATGACGGGGGTGATGACCTTCTCCCAGTCGGGACGGAACGGCAGGTGCTGCTCCCGGATGGCCATGCCCTGTCCTGGTGCATGGACGATGAGGCAGTGGTAGCCCCGCTCCAGGGCGGCATCAATCACATACTTGGACTCCTCCGGCCACGCGTCGCGTCCCTGCTGGAAGATGAGCAGCGGCGCGGGCCCCCGCGTATGGGGGGCGCGGAAGAAGTAGCCAGGGAGGGTGGTGTTCTCGTAGGGAATCCGCACGGGAGTCGCCGGAATCCGCAGCAGCGTCAGCGCCTTGTCGTAGGCGTCCACGGACTTCCGCCCCGTGGCCAGCACGCTGGGGTGGCCCGGCTCCGGGTGGTGAATCAGCGCGGCGCGGTAGTAATTGGCCGCGCGCAGGTAGGCGTGGCCCGCGCTGCGGGAGTGGTGGCGGGCGAGGCTCGCATCCCCCATGGCCCTCAGGCGGTCCGCCGTGCTGACCCACTCGGTGGGCCAGCTCCATTCGTCCTCGGGGTGGATGCGGCTCGCGGTGTCCAGCACCTCTCCGATATCCGCCTGGGCGCTGTACGTCGCGGCCAGGAAATGCAGGAGCTGGTTCTCCATGACGGGGTCCGACAGCAATCCCAGCTCATACCAGGGCCGCGAGGGCTCCTGGGCGCCGGGGGCCGGGGCCGCGCCGGGTGATGGTGCCGCGAGTGAGGATGGCGCGCGCATGAGCGCGAGACCTCCGGTGAGACCCAGGCTCGCGTGGAGCAGGGAACGGCGATTCAGGGTGAAACCCATGGTGTGCTGCCTCCTGATGAGGGATTGAAGGCTCGAACACCGCGGGTCTTTATTTCTGTCATCGCGGTCTTCAAATCACAGACACCGAGAGGGCCAGGTCTGCTGAAGACAGACGAAGGGCCGCGCGCCTGAAGCACGAGAGGGCAAGGCCGGGCGTCAGGTCTCGCGCGTGCCCGGCGAACCGCGGGCACACCGAGAGCCTCGTGCAGAAACACGTACGAAACCGGGAAGGCCACGGGGTGTCCCGTGCCTTCCGAGGATGGGTCAATCGTCTGATTGAATCGTGCGATTGGTCCGCATGATTGTCAAGGGGACTGGCGCTTCGCGCGGGCCGAACTCACTTCCATGCGCCCGAGGCCGCGGCGTGCGCGGCGTAGGTCTCGAAGGACTTGGGCGCGTGGCCGGTGACGGCGCGCACGGTGTCGGTGGGCGTGGCGTCGCCTCTCTTGAGCAGGGCGCCATACGCCTTGATTTCGCCCTGGATGGCCTCGTCGGGTCGGCCCAGGGCCCGCTGCTCGGAGAGATAGGTGTCGGCGTCTCCGGCGAAGCTCACCTGTCGTCCGGCGGCGCGGCCGATGATGGCCGCGGCTTCGCCGAAGCTCAGCGCGCGAGGTCCGCTCACGTCGTAGCTCTGGCCTTCGTGGCCGTCCTTCGTCAGCGCCACGGCCACCACTGCGGCGATGTCGTCGGCGTCGACGAAGGCCTGCTTCGTGTCCCCGACGGGGAGGGTGATGCGTCCGGCGAGGACCGCGGGCTTGAAGAAGCCCTCGTCGAAGTTCTGGTTGAACCAGTCCGGGCGGACGAGGGTCCAGTCCACGCCCGCGCCGCGCACCAGGCGCTCAGCGGACATGAGGCGCTCGTCTCCCATGATTTCGATGCCCTGACTCGACAGCAGGACGATGCGGCGGATGCCCTTGGACACGGCCAGGGACACGAAGGCGGGGTCGATGGGCTGCTCGTGAGGCGCCATGAGGTACATGCGCGACGCCGGGCCCACGGCCTGTTCCCAGGTGCCGGGGTCCTTCCAGTCGAAGCGCACGTCCGCGTGTCTCGACGCGGCCCTTACCGAGTGACCTTGTGATTGGAGGAGCCGGGTGACGCGTCGTCCGGTGGTCCCGCTCGCGCCCAGGATGAGGATGCTCGAAGTGGTCATGGCGCGACGCAAACACGCGCACCTCACCCGGCTGGGGAAAATGCTCGGCGTCCGTGCGGATACTCAACACGTCCCGAGCATTCCCGGCGCCGGAGTGTTCGCTGTCCGTCGTCGCGCCAGCCTCACGCAAGTGCCCGGAGGCTGGCGCCAGGCGTCAACTACGGCGTGGTGAACTGTTTCAGCCAGTCCAGGTTGGTCCGCAGCGACCAGGGCGCGGAGCCGGTGCGCCAGGTCGAGTCGAGGAAGAGCCCGGTGCAGCCTCCCGAGCGCATGTAGCAGTGGTCCGCGTTGAGGTCGCCGAGCTGGATGTCCTTGATGATGTACCAGCCGCTGTTGTTGCTCGCGAAGCAGGACGTCGCCAGGGGGCAGGACTGGCCCGTCGTTTCCGTGTTTTGAGAGCGGACGGAGGACTCGGTGGGGCCGACGAAGATGTCCTGCTCGCCGTTCACGATGCGCAGGCGGCTGCTCGGCAGCGTCCGGTTGCCATTGGCCACGCAGGAGCGCAGGTTGTAGATGGAGTATTGGACGCCGGCGCCCAGTCCGTACGCGGCCTGGACTCGCGAGTCATGGTTCTTGGCGAGGATGGCCATGATGGAGCCCTGGCTGAAGCCCGCCACGACGATGCCCTTGGAGCAGTCCGCCTTGGCGCGAGCACACAGCGTGCCGACGGCGCTGGTGGCCCGGCTGCCGTCGTAGATGCACTTGGAGCGGGCGGTCATCGAGGAGCAGGAGCCGAACGTCGCGTTGTCGTATTCCACGGTGGCGGCGACATAGCCGCGCGACGCCATCTCCTCCACGGCGGCCAGCGCCGAGGAGTGCTCGTACGGCTCCGTGGTGCCCACCGTGTAGATGAACACCGGATACTTGCCCGAGGCCGACGGCTCCTGGCCGCGCAGGTTGTACGTGGAGCTGCACAGCGACGTGCCGCCGCCCCGGTATGTCGCCGTGAAGCTGCTCAGGGACTGCGCTCCTGCGGTGGTCGTCCAGGCCAGGGTCAGGAGCAATCCGAGACGGAAGGTCAGCTCTCTCTGATTCATGACTTCTCCTCGTGGGTGACGTGGGACTTCATGCCCGGGGCATGAGGCACCCGGACCGACGTGAGCCGACGCTGCATTCACAGGCGGCCCCGTTCTCACGATTAAGACTCCGAGGATGTCTCCTAGTCTATCTGATTTTTCGTACTGTTAGGTTTTTCCTCGTTTTGTTCCGCGACGCGAAACATGGTTGTCATTGTTTCGCGGGGCGGAATGTCATGCGAGGTGTTCAAGCTCCAGGGGGGTGGGCAGGGCCCACGGCGATGGCGAGGAACTCCGGGAGGCCGTCGAACTCCCAGGACAGGGTGGTTCCGCACCGCGGACAGAAGGGGAAGGTGGCGCGGCCGCCGTTGGCACTCCAAGCAGTGACACAGGGAAGGCGCGATGGGCGGGGAGTCATGATAGACGCGGCGCCCCATGTCTCCTGTGCTCTTGTCTTTGTCGTTGTTTTTCACCCTGGGGCAGGCTCCCGAATCACCCCCGGCGGAGCGGCCCTTCCAGGCGCGACTCTCCTTTCTCGCGGGTGACGAGGATGTCGACACCGCGGGCTCGGCCACCCTGTGGAACGCGGCGCTGGACGCACACACGCCCGAGCTGACCTCGGGCCTGCGCGCCGAGGCGGCGCTGTCGTTCTTCCTCTCGTCGAGTGGTGCCAGTCGGGGGGCCATCTTCGTGGACAATGGCAGTGCCTTCCGCCTGCGCTACCGGCCTTCCAGTTGGGCCGCCGATGAAGGCCTGGCGCTGGGGGTCTATCCGCTGAGCTCCATCCGGCTGTACCTGGGCTCGACGTACCCCGTGACGTGGGGGCGGGAGGCCTTCCCGCGCCGCCCGGGGAACGAGCCGGCACTGGAGTTGCGGCTCGCGCGGCGGCAGTGGGGCGTGTTCGCGGCCCTCAAATCCGCGGTCGTCAACGAGGTGCTGGGGGACTCGGGGCGCTACTACGCGCTGCTCGCGGGTGGCTTCGTGGACGTGTCGCCCCAACTCCAGGTGGAGCTGAAGGGCATGTCCTGGAACCAGGGGGAGAATCCGACCGCCGCGGCGAGCGGGGCGGAGCTTCCCATGACCATGAGGGGAGCCTCACTTCGGGCCTTGTGGCACCACGGCGAGCCCATCGGGAGCAACGTGGACCTGTCGCTCTATCGAGGCGACCCTGTCTTCTTTGAACGGTTCTTCACGGCCGGGACGTATTCCGCCGGGTTCGCCGCCTCGGTCTCCCTGGAAGGCAGCCTGGTGTCGCAGGACCTCCTGGATCCGGAGGTGTGGCCGGCTCAGCGGCGTCGTACCCAGAGCGCCAGCGCCGCGGCCCTGGAGGTTCGGGTGCGGCACGACTTCCTGCGGGTGTACGGACTGGCCTATTACCGGACTCCGAGCTTCATTCAACTGGACGCTCCGTGGGTCTTCCCGAACGAGGCCTTTCGTCGCTCCGCGAAGCCCCGGGCGGAAGTCACGGGTTCGCTGGGCGCCGACTACCACCTCGAGCGCTGGGGCCTGACGCCAGGATTCCTTGCCCGGCTCACGCTGCCCGCGGTGCTCAATGCAGGGGGACTCCTGGGGCCGAGCCAGTCCAATCACCTGCTGCTCCGAGGGCCCAATCAGATAAGCGTCCTCCCGGCAGGCGAGGACCGGATGACGGTACTGACGTTGAAGGCCACGACCCGGTGGGACCTGGGCTCGCTGGCGGGCGTCGTGGCGGAGGTCTCCTACGCGAATGACCCGAACAAGGTGGAGTTCACCGACGACGTGACCGGCGTGGCGGTGCCTGTCTTCAAGGATGCGAGCACCTTCGGAGCGACGGTGATGCTCCAGGCTCGCTACTGAGCGAGGCGAATGTTTGCGCGGTGTTCTGGAAATCCAGACGAGATGAACACCGCGCTCTCGGGCCGCGAGAAACACTTTCCTGGTGATTGATACATGAGACAGGGTGGATGTTTCACTCGGGTTCCGTGGCCCTGGATGTGTGCCTCATGTTCCTCTGTGAAACATGCGTACCCTTCTGTGCATGCTCATCGCGGTTCCATTGTTGGTGGGTTGTGGTGGTGACGACGGCGAGTCGTGTGGTGATAACGAGTCGCCCGAGACGTACAAGTCGGCCAATCGGGTGCACTGTTCTGGCACCAGCGACGCGGACGTGGCGTGTTGTGGCTATATGGGCGACACGTGCAACTACACGCTGTGTCGCAAGAGTGTCTGTGGGGACTGGACCGAGGAGTCCTGGACCTGCCACTGAGCGCAAAGGCTCTCAGGCGCGGCCGGCTTCAAACCCGGGGGGAGTAAACAGGCTCATCCCTGTCGTGTGTCACGCGGGGATGAACCCCGCGCTCCCCTCGGGGGTCCCGACTCGCGAGGAGCGGGACGTCTGCCCGGGTGCAGCGCGGGGTCCTGAGACAGTCTTCAGCTGCGACGCTTGGTCGCGAGGAACTCCGCGGCCCAACGCTTCACGGTGTCCGCCGCGTCGGCGCCCTCGGCCGGGCGGAGGGTGGGGAGGATGGACGGCGCGGAAGGGCCCTCTTCACCCTGGGGACCCACGGACTGCGTCTGCCCCTTCTTGCGGACCCACACGCGGGGACCGCTCGGAGCGGGAGTCGCGGTGCTCGCGGGGGTCGCCGCCGAGCTATCCGAGCGACGACGGCGAGACAGGATGACATCCGGAATGGAGTGGGGCGCGGCGTGCTCAATCCAGGCGGCATGGAGCCGACCGGTGGCCACCATCTGCCGACGCTTCTGGTAGTGCGCCGAGCAGTAGCCGAGCGTGCGGACGGGCTGTCGACAACCGATGACCGCGCAGGCGACGGGCTGCTCGACGACGGCCTGCACCTGGGGAGGCGGCTGCGGCGCGGGAGCCTTGCGCTGCTGTACGGGCGGGGCGGAGTAGGGCTGGCCGCTCAGTCGCTCGGACAGGCGGCGCATGGCCGTCATCAGCGGGGCGAACGACTCCTGCACGGCGCCGTGCACGATGGCTTGGAAGGCCTCATCCAGTGACGGCGTCGCCGAGGAAGCGCCGCGCGCGGGAAGAGAGCGAGGGGTTCGGGGGGAGGGGGTGACGCGACGGGCTCTGGGCATGTAGAGCCCGGCGTAGCACGGCTCAGGTTGTTCGACCATCCGTGAATCCAACTCCTCGGGGCGGAGGGACACTTGCTCCAAAGCCTCTCCAGGAGACGAGCGCCGCCTTCATGATTGTAAATCGCGAAGAGCACCTCTCCTCCGCATGTCGCGTAGAAGTGGTTCGTCGCGCCATGCCTGAGCAGGACGGGCCCGTGTCTCCCCACTCGCTCTCGCGCCGCGTGTTTCGCAGCACGAGCCCGAGGCGTGCCCGGCATGCCTTGTTCGCGTAGCTCGACGGCCCTCCGCTGTGTTCATGGATGGGAAGTCGTCACGACGGACACCCTCGTTGTCGCCGGTGCCCGCGCCGCGTGAGGTCTCGCGGGCCGGTGGGCCGAGTCACCCGAGGTCATCCTCATCGGGTTCGACATCAGGGCCTGTATTGGTGCGAGCGGCATCGCCACGCCTGGCTTCGTCGCATCCAGCCCGTGAATGGGCCGAACGGTTCGGCGGCGATACGAGGGCCTGAAAAAGCGAAAGCCCCCAAGTCTTTTGGACTTGGGGGCCTTCTCTTGGCGAGGAGTACGGGACTTGAACCCGTGGCCTCCGGCGTGACAGGCCGGCGTTCTAACCAACTGAACTAACTCCCCACAACCTTGGGCGGAACAGGGATTGAACCTGTGACCCTCGCCTTGTAAGGGCGACGCTCTGCCGCTGAGCTATCCGCCCGCAGGCGTGTTCCGCGTTGCGACGAGCGGGCTTTTATAAGTGGCTCACTCCACTGTCAAGCACCTGTTTCGAAGACCCAGGATCTTCCGTCACCGGCCGCGCGGAGCGTGAAAACGCTCGTGCGGCCGGTGACTTAGGGGCCTAGGGAGCGACGACGGTGCCCACGTCGGTGCCCAGGAAGCCGTCGGTGTTCTTGCCGTTGCCTCCGCGGTCTTCCCGTTCCCCGTAGCAGTAGGGGCCGCCGTTCAGAGAGTAGCGGTAGGTGTACGCCGCCCCCGCGGCCACGCCCGAGGGGAGGGTCGCGGAGAACTGGTCGTTGTTGCCCCCTCCCTCTTCACTGAGGAACGGCGCGGAGATCCACGTCCAGCCCGCGACACCGGGATCCTGCTGCAGGGTGCCATGGCCGAGCTCGGCCACGAGGCCCGGGCCAGGGCCCCCCTGGGTCGTGACGCCCCCCTGGTACACCTGCCCGTAGATGGTCGTTCCGGGTGTCGCGGAGAACGGCCACTGCAGGTTGCAGTACTCGATGTCCGAGTGCTTGTTGACCGTGAGGGCATGCTGCTGGCCCTGGGTGTAGCCCCCCACGTCGCTGCCGTCCTTGTCGCAGTAGGCCCACGTCGAACCATCCGTGGTGTAGCGAAGGCTCACGGCACGGCTGCCCTGGTAGGCCGGATGGATGGTCGTGGTGAACTCGTCCGTGTCCGCCTCACCCGAGGCCTCTCCGGCGTACGTCGCCGGCTTCCAGGTGAACGACGCCGGGGTGGTGGAGGCGTCCACGTCCGCGTTGCCCAGGCCGACCTGCACCTGGAGCCCCGTGCCCGCACCGGGGCCGTTGGTGACCCCGGGGATGCGCACGCGGCCCGTCACCATGACGGCATCGCCGCTGCCCACCGTCGTCCCGCTCACGCTCTGCAACCGGCAGACGCCCGTGGCCGCCGCCTGCACCGTCAACGTGCCGGCGTCCGCGATGTCGAAGTCGTCATCCGTGCCGTCCGCGTCGCAGTACACGTAGGGGCCCGTGCCCAGCTTCACGCGGTAGGCGAACCGGAAGCTGCCCGCCGTGCCTGGGTTGGGAAGGGTGGCCCGGTACTCGTCGTTCTGGGTGTTGCCCGTGTCTGCGCCATGCGTCGCGGCCGTCCACTGCCAGCCTCCGCTCGTGTGGGCGGTGCCATCCGGCCCGTAGCCCAGCTCCGCGACGATGCCCGCACCGGCGCCAGCGCCCGGCGTCACGCCCGCCTCGTGCACCTGGACCGCGATGACCTTCGAGGCCGCCTCACCAATGGCGTAGGCCTCGACAGGGGGCGCGGCTTGCGTCTCACCGCCCAGGCGGCACCAGTCCACCTGCGGCGGCACCACCACGGCCACCGTCAGGACCGACGCCTGCGCCGTCTGGTAGCCGTTGGCGCTGCCGTCCCGGTCGCAATAGGCCCAGGCCCCA
Organism: Myxococcus llanfairpwllgwyngyllgogerychwyrndrobwllllantysiliogogogochensis; assembly: GCF_006636215.1. Lineage (GTDB taxonomy): Bacteria > Myxococcota > Myxococcia > Myxococcales > Myxococcaceae > Myxococcus > Myxococcus llanfairpwllgwyngyllgogerychwyrndrobwllllantysiliogogogochensis. The sequence continues at coordinate 42,701 of NZ_VIFM01000009.1, forward strand.
GTCTGATACCGGAAGCGCACGGCCACCGCGTAGGTGCCCTCCGTGGCGGGCGCCGTCAGCGACGTCTCATAGGCGTCCTGCGCTCCGCTGTCCGTCTCGCCCGAGAAGCTCGCGGCCTTCCAGTTCCAGCCCGTCCCCGTCGCCGGGTCCGAACTCGCCGGGCCATACCCCACTTCCGAGGTGATTCCCGCGCCCGCCGCGCCGCTGGTGACGTCCGTCACCGTCGTCACGAGCACCTTGCCGTGCACCACCTGCGTGGCGCCGCCCGGCGTCGCGCTCAACGTGGCCGGACCCACCAACTGGCACGCGTCCACGGCCACGGGCTTCACTTCCAGGCCACCGGCCTGGGCGAGCGTGAAGCCGTTGCCGAGGCCGTCCGCGTCGCAGTAGCGGTACGCGCCGCCATTCACGTTGAAGCGGATGGCGAACTTGTAGCGGCCCACCGTCCCCGGGTTGGGCAGGGCGGCCTTCCACTCGTCGTTGCTCCCGCCTCCGCCTGACTCGCGGTTGAAGCTCGCGCCCGTGGAGGTCCACTGCCAGCTCGCCGTCTCCGGCGCGTCCGCCTCCGGGCCGTAGCCCACCTGTCCCTGGATGCCCGTGCCCGCGCCCGTGCCCGGCGTGACACCCTCCATGTAGACCTGGGCGTAGATCTCCTTCGTCGCCTGGCCCACGCGGTACACCTCGCTGGGCGGAGGCTCGATGGCCTCACCGCCGAGCTTGCACCAGCCGATGGAGATGTCCTGCGCCGCGCTCACGGTGAGCGTGCCCATCTTCGTCGGGTCGAAGCCCGTGGGGCCGCCGCTGTTGCCGTCCGAGTCGCACAGCAGATACGCACCGTCGTTCACCTTGAAGCGATAGGCGAAGCGATAGCTGCCCAGCGTGCCCGGGTTGGGCAGCGTGGCCTCGAACTGGTCGTTGTTGCCGACCTCGTCCTTGTACGAAGCCGTCGTCGTCCAGTTCCACTGCGCCGACGTGGCGGGGTCCTCCGCCGCGGGCCCCCAGCCCACCTGGCCCACCAGTCCGGTGCCCGCGCCGGCGCCGCTCGTCACGCCCTGCACGAACACCTGCGCCACCACCTTGCGGTTGGCCACCGCGTCCGTCGCGTACGTCACCGTCTCCGGCGTGTCGTTCCCGTTCGGGCCCAGCTTGCAGTAGCCGATGACCTTGGGGACCACCACTTCGCCCGCGACCGTGAGCTGGCCGAGCTGCGCGAGCTCGAAGTCCTGGCCGCCGTCATCCACGCCGTTGCCGTCGCAGACCCGGATGGGACCGCCGTTGGCGCTGAAGCGCACCGCGTAGCGGTAGTCGCCATTGAGGCCGGGGTTGGGCAGCGTGCCCTTCCACTCATCGTTGACCTCGAAGTTGTCCTTGGCCCAGGCCAGCGGCGTGGCCCAGTTCCACAAGGGCGAGGTGCGTGGGTCCTCCCCCGCGGGCCCCCAGCCGAGCTGGCCGGAGATGCCCGGGCCCGCGCCCACCTTGTCCGTCACGCCCGGCATGTGGACCTGGGCGAAGACCGTCTTGAGTCCCGACGTCTGCGTGGTCTGGTAGTTGATGACCTCGGGGGCCTTCTGGTCCTCGCCAATCTTGCACCAGCTCACGGGCGGCTTCGGCGCCTCGGTGCCCACGGTGAGCGTGCCCAGCTTCGCCAGGCTGAAGGTCAGCTCGCCCTCGACGCTGTCGTTGACGCCGTCCGCGTCGCACACGCGCCATGCGTTCTCACTGATGCTGAAGCGGAAGGCGAGCTTGTACGTGCCCACCGTGCCCGGGTTGGGCAGGTCCGCTTCCCACTCGTCGTTGTTGCCGTGCTCGGCCTTGTAGACGGCGGGGACCCACGTCCACGCGGCGGAGTTTCGAGGGTCCGAGTCCACCGGCCCCATGCCCAGCTGCGCCACCAGCCCCGAGCCCCCGCCGGCGCCCTGGGTGATGCCCGCCGCGTACACCTGGCCGGCCACCTTGATCAGCGTCGAGTCCGTGGGGCGGTAGAACAGCTCCGGGTTGGCGCGGTTCCCGTCGGGACCCAGCTTGCAGTAGTCCACGCGCGGCCGGGTGATGAACACGCGGCGCAGCATGTCCTCCGTCACGCCGTTGGCGGTGCCATCGCCATCCGCCATCACCCACGTCTTCCCGCCGTCGATGGAGAAGCGGATGGTGATGACCCACTCACGGCTCTCTCCTCCGATGGCCGGCTGCAACAGCACGTTGCCCTTGTAGATGTCCGCTTCACCGCTGTCGGAGTCGCCCTCGTACGTGGCCTCCTCCCAGGTGTAGCTCTCCGTCTTGAGCAGCTCGCCGTTCGCCGGAGCAAAGCCCACCTGCGCGCGCACGCCGCCGCCCTGACCCACGCCTCGGGTGAGGCCGGCCACGGTGATGGCGCCTCGCACCAGCACGCCCACCGGCTGCCCGCCGCTCACGGCGTCGGTGTTGCCGTTGATGATTTCGGCCTGGTCGATGTTCGCCGTCGGGGGGCCTTCGTAGAGGAAGCCCTTCACCAGCACGCCATAGGCGCCGTCCGGGTTCACCACGCGCACATCCACCTGCGCGGTGCTCGCGGAAGGGGAGTAGCCGTAGATGCGGAAGGCGTTGACCACGACGACGCGCAGGGCTTCCTGGGTGCCGAGGTAGAGCTTCGCGCCCGGCTCGAAGCCGGAGCCATAGACGTTGATGAGCGTGTTGCCCGCGATGGGGCCACCAGTGGGGGTGATTTCCCTCACGGTGGGCGGGGTGAGCGAGGGGGGCTGGCTTCCCTCCGGGTCATCACCACAGGCCACGACGAGCAACGACAACACGAGAAGAAGGGACCGCGGACAACGCGACGACATCGGCCATCACCCCTTGACGCCGCCAGCGGTCAACCCGCCGACGAGGTGCTTCTGGAGAGCGAAGAACAACGCCATGACCGGCGCGGAGACAATCAACGCGCAGGCGGCGAACTTGCCCCATTCCACCTTGTACTCGCCCACGTACCGCTGGAGGGCGACGGGCAGGGTGAAGCGGGTCGGGTCATTGATCAACGTGGCGGCGAGGACGAACTCGTTCCACGCCGTCATGAAGGAGAACAGCGCCGTCACGGCCAGCGCGGGGCGGGCCAGCGGCAATACCACCTTGATGAACACCTGGAAGGGCGAGGCCCCGTCCATCACCGCCGCTTCCTCCAACTCGCGCGGCAGCGTGTCGAAGTAGCCCTTCAGCATCCAGATACAGAAGGGCAGGGCGGTGGTGGCGTACACCAGCACCAGCCCGGTGAGGCTGTCGAGCAGCCGCAGCTTCTGGAGGATGCCGTAGATGGGCACCAGCATCAGCGTCGCCGGGAACATCTGGGTGACGAGCAGGGCCTGCATGCCGCCCTCCTTGCCCGGGAACTTGAAGCGCGACAGCGCATAGGCCGCCGTCACCGCGAGCGTCAGCCCCACCACCGTCGTGGCGCCGGAGACGATGAAGCTCGACAGCACCTGCCGGCCGAACACCCAGCGCCCCTGCGCATCCGAGCCGAGCAGCACGTCCCGGAAGTGGTCGAACGTCACCGCGTCCGGGAACGGGTTGGCGGTGAGCGACAGGCCGTCCGACGGCGACAGCGCCATCTTCACCACCCACAGCACCGGGTAGAGCGTCACCATGCACATCAGGCTCAGCCCCATGTGGATGACGGCCATCTTCAAGCCGGAGGGCTTCTTCATGACGCCTCCTCGGGCTTCATCAGGCGCCGGGTGAAGACGGACCAGCCCATCAGCACCACGAAGATGAGGACCGAGTACGCCGCCGCGAAGCCGTACTGCTCATTGCGCTGGAAGGCCCAGCGGAACGCCTCCGACACCAGGATGTCCGTGGCGCCGCCCGGCTCGCCTCCGGACACCAGGTAGATGATGTTGAACATGTTGAACGTCCACACGCTGCCCAGGATGACGGCGGGCAACATCGCGGGCTTGAGCAGGGGCAGGGTGATGCGCCGGAACTGCGTCCACTTGCTCGCCCCGTCCACCTCCGCCGCCTCGTACAGCTCCGGGGGGATGGACTGCAGCGCGCCCAGCGCCACCACCATCATGAACGGGAAGCCCAGCCACGTGTTGGTCGCCACGTTGGCCGCGAAGGCCGTGGAGAAGCGGGTGAACCAGCTCACCGGCTCCAGGTCCAGCGCGACGAGCAGGCCGTTGATGGCGCCGAACTGCCGGTGGAACATCCCCTTCCACATCAGCGCGGTGATGTAGTTGGGCACCGCCCACGGGATGATGAGCAGCACCCGGTAAATCCCCCGCATCTTGAGCAGCGGGTCCTTGAGCACCAGCGCCAGCCCCAGGCCGATGCTCACGTGCAGCACCACGTTCACCACCGCCCACAGGAGCGTCACCGCGAGCGTGAAGTAGAACGAGAGCGGCTCGGTGATGCTGTAGCCACGGCTGGCCAGGATGTCGACGAAGTTGGCCAGGCCCACGAAGGTGTACTGCCCCGCGTCGTGGTGGAACAGCGACAGCGACAGGCCCACCACGAAGGGGATGAACACCAGCACCAGCAGACCCGCCGCCGCGGGCGCGACATACGCCACCGCGCGCGACACATCCGGATAGCGCTGACGGAATGTCTGGCTCTGTGCCGGCCGCCGCAGCACCCACGCCGTGCCTCCGCCCAGGACCATCACTCCGGCGAGACCCAGCCAGGGCATGGGGCTGGCGTCGGGTGGGCGCTCCCGGTGCAGGGCCCGGTAGCGACGGTCAGCGAGCGCACCCGCGTCCTCGGGCCGCGTTCCGCCCTGGAGCACCGCGCGCAACGTCAGCTTCATCGGCTCCCACACGCGGGCCATCTCCAGCGTGTTGGGCATGGGCGTGGCGTCCTTCGCCGCCTCGCGGAAGGAGGAGATGAGCGTGTCGTCCTTCACTTCCTGGAGCTGGTACGCGGCCACGTCCGCCGGAATCTGCCGGCCCACCGTGGTGCGCACCCGCGACGCCTCGCCCAGCGACAGGAAGCGCGCCAGCTCGTGCGCCCGCGCGGCCTGCTCCGTGCGCGAGGAGACGAACGCCGCCTCCACGCCGAGGAAGGGCCTCATCGGCGTGCCCGTCTCGCTCACCGTGGGCAGCGCCACCACGCGGAACTGCACGGACGGCGCGATTTCTCCCGTGAACCAGGGGCCGCTGATGGTCATCGCCACGCGGCCGTCGTTGAAGAGCGTCTTCACCAGCGCGCCCGAAACCTCCTGGGGCATCATCCCTTCGTCCTGGAGCCGCTTCACGAAGGCCAGCGAGCGCGCCATCCCCGGCGTGTCGAAGCTCGCGCGGCCCGTGGCGTCGAAGAGCGGCCCGTCGAAGCCGAAGAGGAACGGCGCGTGGAAGTAGAAGTCGCCGCTCTCGTACGCCAGCCCGAAGCGCCCTTCCTCGGGCTTCGACAGGGTGGGCAGGAGCGCCAGCAGCTCCGCGGTGGTGGTCGGCGGGCGCGGCACCAGCTTCGTATTCACATAGAGCGCCAGCGACTTGAGCGACATCGGATAGCCGTACACCTGGCCATCCACCTCCAGCGCCTCCACCGTGTTGGCGAAGTAGTCGGCCCGGACGAGGGTCGCCGTCGTGGGCGCCAGCAGGTTCTGTCCCTGGAAGTTGCGCAGCCGCTCGTGGTTGAAGATGAAGACGTCGGGCCCCGCGCCGTGGGGGATGGCGTTGGTCAGCTTGGCCGCGTAGACGTCATAGGGCAGGGCGAGCATGTCCACCCGCACGCCCGTCTTCTCGGTGAAGAGCGTGGTCGCCTGGAGGAGCGCGGCCTCTTCGCCACCCCGGTACGCGTGCCACAGCTTGAGGGGTGCGGTCTGGGGCTCCGCCGCGTGCGCGCTCCACGCCGTCGCGAGCAGCACCAGCGCCAGCAGCCTCTTCAAGACGCCACCTCGAGCGACTCGCGGTCCACCGGGTGGCGAAGGGCCACGGACCCATCCTCGGTGAAGACGTGCAGCGCGTCCGCCACCGGCGACAGCGACACCCTGTCCCCCACCGAGACCTGGGAGCCCTTGTCGAAGCGCGCGGCCACCAGGCCCGCCTCCGTGCTGACGAAGGCATAGCCGTCGAAGCCCAGCCGCTCCACCGCGTCCACCGTGCCCGTCAGGGGCCCCAGCGCCGCCACGCGCAGGTCCTGGGGCCGCAGGCCCACCAGGAGGTTCGTCGCACCCGGGGCGAGGTCCGAGGGGGACAGCAGCGTGAAGCCCTTGCCCACCAGGTTCGCGCCTTCGCGTCGGGCCTCCAGGAAGTTCATCGCGGGCGAGCCGAGGAAGCCCGCGACGAAGCGGTTCGCCGGGCGGTTGTAGAGCTCCAACGGCGGCCCCACCTGCTGCAACACGCCCGCGTTGAAGACAGCCACCCGGGTGGCCAGTGTCATCGCCTCCACCTGGTCGTGGGTGACGTAGATCATCGTCGCGCCCAGCCGGCGGTGCAGCCGCGCCAGCTCCCCGCGCATCTGCACCCGCAGGGCGGTGTCCAGGTTGGACAGGGGCTCGTCGAAGAGGAAGACCTTCGGGCGCCGGACGATGGCTCGCCCCATGGCCACCCGCTGACGTTGTCCACCCGACAGCGCCTTGGGCTTGCGCTCCAGCAGGTGGCCCAGCTCCAGCATCGTCGCGACTTCAGCCACCCGGGAGGCGATCTCCGCCGGGGGGAACTTCCTCAGCGTCAGGCCGAAGGCCAGGTTCTCCCGCACCGTCATGTGCGGGTAGAGCGCGTACGACTGGAACACCATCGCCACGTCGCGATCCCTCGGGGGCACGTCGTTGACGCGCGCCCCGCCGATCCGCACCTCGCCCGAGTCCACCTGCTCCAGCCCCGCGATGAGCCGCAGGAGTGTCGTCTTTCCACAACCCGACGGCCCCACCATGACCAGGAACTCGCCCTGTCCCACCTGAAGGTCCACGCCCTTCACGATGAGGTTCGGGCCAAACGACTTCTTGATTCCGCTCAAGGTGACTTCGGACAAGACGCGCTCGAAAATGAGGGGAGAGAACGGCGGGGCACATTACCCGGAGCGTCGCGCTTTCCCCAAACCTCGCCGGTTGGGCGCGGTGCGTTATTCTCGCGCCGGGCCATCCGGAAGTTTCCGGGGTCCGTAGAGGGACAACTGGGGTGGCCGCCTTGTCAGCCCCAGAAGGCGCTTGTTATGGAAGCTGACATCCGGTCCGTCGAGGTCTACCCCACCGTATGAGCACTCCCCGTTGGTCCCTCTCGAGGGGCGCGACCCTGGTCGCTTTTCTGTTCGCCGTCGGTTGCAGCGAGAGCGACTACGTCCGGCTCTACCACAGCGAGGCCCGCGCCCCGAGCTACACCGTCGAGGACGTCGAGTCGATGAAGCACATGGGCGCGACGTTCACCGACCAGGGGGTCAACTTCGCCCTCTACTCGGAGAACGCGACGCGGCTGGAGCTGCTCCTGTTCGATGATCCGGAGAGCAACCGGCCCTCGCGCACCTACGAGCTGACGCGCTACGGGGACGTGTGGAACGTCTACGTGGAGGGCGTGGGCCTGGGGCAGCACTACGGCTTCCGGGCCTGGGGCCCCAACTGGGAGTTCGATCAACGCTGGTTCCCCGGCTCCATCCACGGCTTCCGCGCGGACGCGGACGTGGACGGCAACCGCTTCAACCCGAACAAGCTGCTGACGGACCCGTACTCGAAGGCGCTGCACCGGGACCACGACTGGAGCAAGGGCAGCACCGCCAGCGGGCCGGCGCGCACGGAGGTGACGTACGCGGCCTCCGCCAAGAGCGTCCTCGTCCAGAGCGACTACCAGTGGGGCGACGGGGAGCGGCAGTGGCGGGACAACCGCCAGAACGAGCAGTGGGCGGGCCACAAGTGGCAGGACCTCATCGTCTACGAGGTCCACGCCAAGGGCTTCACCGCGGACCCCGCCAGCGGCGTGCGCTTCCCCGGCACCTACCGGGGCCTGGGCGAGAAGGCCGACTACTTCAAGGACCTGGGCATCACCGCCGTGGAGCTGCTCCCCATCCACGAGAAGCCGCTGGACGGCGGCTACTGGGGCTACCAGACGATCAACTTCTTCGCGCCCGAGCTGTCCTACGCCGCCTTCAAGCGGCCGAACGAGGTCGTCGACGAGTTCAAGTGGATGGTGGAGGAGCTGCACAAGCGCGACATCGAGGTCATCGTCGACGTCGTCTACAACCACACCGGCGAGGGCGGCCTCTGGCGCGAGAAGCTGGAGTCGGACGACGTGCTGCCCGGTGAGCCGCTGGACTCGTTGGACCCGGCGGAGGTCGCCGGCGTGTACTCGTTCCGCGGCATCGACAATCAGGCGTACTACGGGCTCAACGGGGACCGGCGCACGTACTGGAACAACACGGGCGTGGGCAACCAGACGCGGCCCAACCACCGCCCCATGCGCAAGCTCATCATCGACAGCCTGCGCTTCTACGTCGAAGAGCTGCACGTGGATGGCTTCCGCTTCGACCTGGCGCCGATCCTGGGCGAGAGGGATCAGGACTACAACCGCTGGGACGACCCGAAGAACACGGTGCTTCAGGAGATCGTCGATGACCCGGTGCTCCAGCGCTACAACACGCGCATCATCGCGGAGCCCTGGAGCGCGGGTGGCTGGTACTGCATGCCCATGGGCGAGTTCCCCAACTCGCTCACCCAGCCCGGCAACGGCTGGTACGAGTGGAATGGCCGCTTCCGCGACTGGTGGCGCGCGTTCATCAACCGCGACGACTGGAAGCTCAACTCCAACGAGGGCTCGCTGTGCGGCAGGCCGGGCTCCGCGGACGGCGCCTTCCTGATGTACGGCAGCAAGGAGTGGTACTCGCGCAACGGCCGGCGCCCGTATCACTCCATGAACTTCATCACCGTGCACGACGGCTTCACGATGTATGACTTGTTCACGTACGAGGTGAAGCAGAACAAGTGCGGCCCCCTCAACCCGGTGTGCTGCGACACGCCCAACAGCCCCTTCTGCGACAAGGTGAGCGGCGAGGACCACAACCGCTCGCGCAACTGGGGCCCGGTGGGTGACCCGCGCGGGGAGAGCATGCGCCGGCAGATGATGCGCAACGCCTTCATGGCGATGATGATCAGCCACGGCACGCCCATGATTCTGGGCGGCGACGAGTGGATGCGCACGCAGCTGGGCAACAACAACGCCTACTCCACGCGCGCGGACAACTCCTTCAACTGGTACCAGTGGGGCGCCTACCTGGCGCGCGACGAGCGGCACCGGATGTACGAGTTCGTCAAGGCCGCCATCCGCCTGCGCAAGGAGCACGCCTACGCCTTCGCGCCGCCCGACTACGAGAAGGGCTCGCCCCTGGTGTGGAAGAGCGCCCAGAACACCGAGGAGGTGGGCTGGGACACCAAGCAGTTGATGATGCACTACCCCGATACGTCGTTCGGCCCGGAGCTGGTGGTGCTCATCAACATGGAGCCGCGCGCGGTGGAGTTCACCCTGCCTCCGGGGCGCCAGTGGAAGCGGCTCATCGACACCCAGGCGTACTTCGACAGTCCCGAGTACCTGTCCGCCACGGGCCTGGAGTCCCGAGTCACGGGCAACTCCTGGCTGGACGCGCCGTCCCCCGTGACGGGGGTGACCTACGGGGTGCCCGAGCGCACCATCGTCGTCCTGCGCGCGGAGTAGGGGCAGGCAGGCGAGGTGCGCTATAAGCGGGGCCCGTCCATGCGAGTCCTGCCAGCGCGCCTCGGCGCCCTCCTGCTGCTCTTCATCCCGCTCGTCACCCTGGCCGACGCGTCGAGAGATCGCTTCGGCGCCGCGGGTTACTTCCGCATCATGACCCGCCCGGATTTCTCGGGCGGCTCCGGCCAGCTCGGGTACTACTGGCTGTACGGCCGGCTCCTCAACGAGAGCCCCTACGGCGAGCTGAACCTGAGGCTGGACGTGCTCCAGTCCGCGCCGGGAACCGACGAGGCCTGGGCGGAGGTGCACACGCGCTTCTCCGGCACCTCGTTCCGCTCGGCGGACCCGGGCAACGGCTCCTTCGTCAACTTCCGCGCGGACTACCTGTTCGTGCGCGCCGGCAACATCCTGCTCGACAGGGTGACGTGGCAGCTCGGCACGCTCGAGGACCGCTGGAATGACTTGCACATCTACGACCAGCGGCCGGCGACGCTGCTCTGGGACACCGTGGGCCTGTCCGGCACGTACCAGGGAGACCGCTACGACGTGCTGCTGGCGGTGGGTGACAGCGGCTACACGCTGCGTCCCCAGAAGTACAATACGGTGCTCACCGGCGCCGCGTCCTTCCGCTACCGCCTGATTCCGGGGCATCTGGAGCTGGGGGTGCGCGGACAGCTCGGCTACGAGCCGAAGGTGCGGGGCAACCGCAACGCGCTCTACGCGTCGCCCAACACCAACTACGAAGACTATGTGCGGCGCGAGGTGGTGCAGCGCTACTTCGAGCAGAACCCGGGTCAGGCGGACTACGCGGTGGGCAACCTGACTCCGCGCAGCGCGCTGTCTTACCGGGCCATGGGCTACGTGGGCTTCGGCAACGTGGGGCCGCTCATCTGGGACAACCTGTACCTCACCTTCGAGCGCAAGCACCCGGACCAGGCCTACACGGAGCGCGTTCGCGACAGGGAGTTCTCGGTCTTCATCGCGGACCAGACCGACGAGCGCTACGAGGCGGCGCTGGGCAACGAGGCCTACATCAAGCTCATCCCCGACAAGCTGGAGGCCCTGTGGGGCGTCTGGGTGGGGTACGCGTTCAACGAGGACAACGCCATCAAGCCCGGCGACGACGACCGCCTCATCGCGTCCACGGTGCTGCGGCTCCAGTACTTCCTCACCGAGCGCGTCCATCTCCTCGTGGAGACGAGCATCGCCACGGAGCGCAGCAAGAACGGCAACCTGTATCGCAACCACGTGGACTCGGTGTTCACCAACTCCGGGGGCGTGCCGGACTCGCGCGGCCTGGAGTACGGCGACAGCGACACGCGCAACACGTGGCAGGGCAAGGTGGGTGTCGTCCTCAATCCAACGGGACGAGGCATCTACGCGCGCCCCAGCTTGCGGCTGCTGTATGGCTTGCAGCACTCCTCGCAGCACGCGGCGTTCGGCAACTCCTTCGTGGATAGCCTGGACCAGTACAACACGTACATCGGCCCCGAGCGCCACTGGCACTCGGTGGTCGCCATCGAGGCCGAAGGATGGTTCTGAGACAGCGGTGGGTGGTCGTCCTCTTCCTGGCGCTCATGGCGTCGGGCTGCCTGAAGCGGCAGGGGCCGCCGGTGCTGGCGCCCGAGGGCACCGTGGTGGCGGTGGCCTATATCCGGGACGACGCGCAGCGACGCGGCACCGTGGCGCAGGTCCCCGAAGGCGTCCGTCAGCGCGTTCTGGAGGCGCTGGCCAAACGCAACCTCCAGGTGCAGGAGGTGCCCTACGAGCGGTACGCCACCGACTTCGCGAAGGTGACGGATTCGCAGCGCCGCTTCGCGATGCTCAAGGCGCAGGCCCCGGAGGCTCCGCTGCTGCTGCTGGTGGAGACGCGGGTGTCGTTCTTCGGCCAGGTGGGTGGGCGCTTCTCCTGGGACGTGTATGTGAAGACGACGGCGAACCGCGCCACGTCCACGCTGGAGCCGACCAGTGATTTGCAGGACTACGGCGCCGCGCTCCAGTTCGACCAGCAGCGCGAGGACGACGCGCAGAACGAGGTGTCCCGGCAGATTTCGGGACAGGCAGCCGCGCTGTTCGACTCGTTCCTCGCCTCTCCCATGCTCGTGCCGAACACGGAAGGGGGCCCTGGCGTGGTGCCCGGCCTGGACGCGCCAGCCGGCGAGGGAATCGAGCCGGGCAAGAGCACGCCGACGGAGCTGCCGCCTCCCGGGCCCGAGGCTCCTCCCGTGCCGCCTCCCTCTCCCGCGCCGTACAGGGGCCTGTGGACGCCGCCAGCCGGAGACGCCATCTACTTCGTGATGGTGGACCGCTTCTCCAACGGGGACGCGGGCAATGACGGGACGGTGGATGCGAAGGACGCGCAGGCCTTTCACGGCGGAGACCTGCGGGGTGTCATCGACCGACTGGACGGGCTGAAGTCGCTCGGTGTCCGCACGGTGTGGCTTTCACCCGTCTTCCAGATGCGGACGGAGAAGTTCTACGGCTACGGCGCCTTCCACGGCTACTGGGTGGAGGACTTCGGGCGGGTGGAGCCGCGCTTCGGTGACGAGGCCCTGCTGACGCGGCTGTCGGACGAGCTGCGCCGCCGGGATATGCGGCTGGTGCTGGACGTGGTGCTCAACCACGTGGGCCCGGAGACGCGGCTCACGCGCGAGAAGCCCGAGTGGTTCCACGGCCTGGGGCCCATCGACAACTGGAATGACTCGCGCGAGCTGGTGATGCGCGACGTGCACGGGCTGCCGGACCTGGCGGTGGAGCAGGAGGCGGTCTACGCGCACCTGCTGTCGAAGTCGCTGAAGTGGGTGGACGCGGTGAAGCCCGCGGGCTTCCGCCTGGACGCCGTCAAGCACCTGCCGATGGACTTCTGGGCCCGCTACAACGACGACCTGCGCGCGCACGCGGGCAACGACTTCCTCCTCCTGGGCGAGCTGCTGGACGGCGACCCGGTGCTGCTCGCGCGGGTGATGAAGGAGGGCCGCTTCGGGACGATGTTCGACTTCCCGCTGGCCTTCGCGCTGGTGGATGTCTTCTGTCGGGGCCGCTCGCCGGCGCACCTGGGCGCGGTCCTCTTCAACGACCGGCTGAACCCGGCGCCCGGCTCCCTGGTGACGCTGCTGGACAACCACGATTTGCCCCGCGTCATGAGCGAGTGCGGCGGCGACGTGGAGAAGGTGAAGCGGGCGCTGGCGGTGCAGCTCACCGCGCGGGGGGTGCCGGCGCTGACGTACGGCATCGAGGAGGGGCTCACCGGCGCGAAGGAGCCGGAGAATCGGGGCGACATGCGCTTCACGCCGGACCACCCGCTGCGTGCGTGGATTGGTCGGCTGTTGGAAGCGCGGCGGGGCAGTGAGGCCCTCCAGCGTGGCGAGAGCTTGGTGCTCGCCGCCCGGGAGGACCTCTTCGCCTACGCCCGTGTGACTCCCGACGAAGCCGTGTTCATCGGCATCAACTCCGGGACGAAGCCCCGGGATGTGTTCCTGCCGGAGGCGCTGGGCGAGGCCGGCCAGGGCGTGGACCCGCTGACGGGCTCGCTGGGCATGCTGGGGCGGCTCGCCGAGTCCGCGTATTTCCACGTCACGAATCCGCCCGGTCAGGTGACGCTGCGTCGGCTGACGCCGCGCACTCCGGGTGGTTTCGCGGCGCTCGCCCAGAAGGCGCGGGCGTGGTCGCGCGGCGAAGGCGAGCGGCGCACCGTGGTGCTCGCGACGGGCGATGCGTCCGTGCGAGTGGTGGGCGGCGGGCCGGAGCTGGGCGGGTGGAAGGCCGAGCGCTCGCTGCGCCCCGAGGCCGGCGCGGTGACACTGTCGCTGCCCGTGGGGGGCGTCTTCGAGTACAAGCTCGTCCGCGACGACGGCCCGGGGAAGTTCTCCTGGGAAGCGGGACCCAACCGTCTGCTCTACGTTCCCCAGTCGGATGAGTCCGACGTCGCGAGCCAGGAGCCCCTTCGCGTGGAAGTGGCCTGGGAGCAGCGCCCCGCTGCCGCGGCACCGTGGTCCCTCATCCGTCCCATCCTTCTCCGCTCCCGACCGGAGCTTTGACCCAGAGCCTGAAGTGAACGACCGACTCCTCCGCGCCGCACGCCGCCAGCCCACCGACACCACGCCCGTGTGGCTCATGCGTCAGGCGGGCCGCTACCTGCCCGAGTACCGGGCCATCCGCGGCAACATCGCCTTCCTGGACCTGTGCAAGCACCCGGACCTGGCCGCCGAAGTGACGGTGCAGCCGGTGACACGGCTGGGCGTGGACGCGGCCATCATCTTCTCCGACATCCTGATTCCCGTGGAGGCGATGGGAATCACGCTGGAGCTGGGGGACAAGGGCCCGCACTTCCCGGAGCCCGTGCGCACCGCGGCGGACATCGACAAGCTGGGCGTGCCGGACCCGGTGGAGGGCACGGGCTTCGTGGCGGAGGCCATCCGCCGCACGCGCAAGGCGCTCAACGACTCCGTGCCCGTCATCGGCTTCGCGGGCGCGCCCTTCACGCTGGCCGCGTACATGGTGGAGGGCGGCGGCTCCAAGAGCTACATCCTTATCAAGCGGCTGATGTTCGAGCAGCCCGCGCTCGCGCACCGCCTGTTCGGCAAGCTCACCGACACGCTCATCCCCTACCTCAAGATGCAGGTGGAGGCGGGCGCGAGCATCGTCCAGATTTTCGACTCGTGGGGCGGTGAGCTGTCGCCGTGGGACTACGAGCGCTTCTGTCTGCCCTACCTGACGCGCATGGTGTCCGAGCTGAAGGCCACCGGCGTGCCCGTCATCGTCTTCGGCGTGGGCATGTCCACGCACCTGCCGCTGCTCCAGCGCACGGGCGCGGACGTGGTGGGCCTGGACTGGACGCTGCCCATGGACGAAGGCCGGCGCGTGCTGGGGCCGGACATCGCCGTCCAGGGCAATCTGGACCCGCTGCACCTGTTCCTTCCGCGTGAGGAATTGGATGGGCGCGTCAAAGACATCCTCCTGCGCGCGGGCCCCGTGGGGCACATCTTCAACCTGGGCCACGGCATCCTCCCGCCCACGGACCCCGAGGCCGCGAAGTTCGCCGTGGAGGCCGTGCACCGCCACGGCTTCGCGCTTCGTCAGGGAACGCTGACGCCGTAAAGCTTCAGGGCCGCTGCGCGCCGTCTGGGAATGCGCGCGGCCCGACGTAACCTTTCACGCCACACGGAGTTCGACTCTTGTGGCGTGAAAGGTCTCTGCGCGAGGCATTGAGCGGTGCGTCATCCCCGCAATGTCTTTGTTTGGTTTTGGGCACGAGCATTGCTCCCTCGCCGGCCGCAGCCCGCCATTCATTCACTCATCTCGATTCTGACCTCTTCGACCCGGACCGGTGCGGCTGAACCCGCGGCACCACGAGGAGCGTATGCAACATCGTCACTCACACCCCCGAACCACCCTTGGCTCAGCCATCACCTTGTTGGCCCTGATGGCCTTCACCTGGAGCGGCACCGCCCAGGCGCAGACCTTCACCCACGGCGTCGCGGACGGCTTCGTGCTGCCCACCGAGCCGGTGTCGCCCAGCACGGGCATGCTCAACTACATCGCGGCGAACTACACCTTCCCCGGCTCGCGTGCCTTCGACGACACGAGCATCGACCGGTGGTTCGCCACCACCTTCACCAACCTGCGTCGCAATGGCCCCATCTGTGGCGCCACCCTGCGCATGTCGGTGCGCAACCTGGGCAGCAATGACTCCATGGGTCTGCTGTTCATGGGCCCCGCGGGCACGCAGGTCGCCACCGGCTTTGGCGACTCCCTGACGAACCTGGGCATCGCCTTTGGCGCCACGGGCACCATCAACCTCAACCTGGCGGCGCTCCCCGGCGCGGTCAACCTCATCCCCACCCTCAACGCGCAGGGTTTCGTGGATGTCATCGTCCAGGACGACTCCGCGGTGGACTTCGTCTCGCTCACCATCACCCAGTGCCGCGTGGACGTGTACTCCAAGGACAACGGCAGCGACTTCGGCCTCACGCCGACGGTGGACCCCATCTGGATCAGCCCCGACATCCGCGTCTGCCAGACGGCCGGCTGCGTGGGCCACCAGAACCCGGAGTTCGGCCAGACGAACTTCGTCTACGTGACGCTGCGCAACAACGGTCCGCTCGTACCCCCGGGCAACCCGGCGAGTGGCACGCTGCTCGTCTATTACACCGGCTCCGGTGGCGCGGCCGTGTGGCCCACGGACTGGGCGCCCATTGGCACCATCGCCGTCAGCATCCCCGCGGGCGCCACGCAGGAGTTCATGGTGCCCTGGACGGGCGTGCCGGCGCCGGGCCACTACTGCCTGCTGTCGCGGTGGGTGTCGACGCAGGACCCGATGACGCTGGTGGAGGTTGCGGGCTCCAACACGCTCAACAACACGCGTTGGAACAACAACCTGGCGTGGAAGAACATCAACGTGGTGAACCTGACGCCGTTCGCGCCCGCGAGCGAGTACGACTTCCGTCTGCGCAACCTGCTGCGTGACGCCCACGGCACGGCGGCCCTGGAGGTTCGCATTCCGGACCGCACCGGCGGCCCGTCCTTCCTGGATCGCGGCCAGCTCTTCCTGACCCTGCCCGAGGAGCTGTGGGCGCGCTGGCAGCACCAGGGCACGGGCTTCGAGGTGGTGGGCGAGCGCCAGGTGCGCATCGTCAACCCGAACGGCGCGCGGCTGGAGGGCCTGATTCTGGACCCGAACGGCGCTCACCATGTCGGCGTGCGCTTCGTCGCGCAGGTGACTGATGCGGACCAGGGCAAGTTCGCGGTGGACCTGGTCCAGCACTCGGCCAGCGAGGAGAAGCCGGACAAGGTCGAAGAGGCGGGTGGCGTGCGCTTCGACATCACCGTGGGTCCGCAGTCGGACACCGGCGCGGGCACCAACGCGAAGAAGTAGGTGAACGGGGCCCGGCCCCGTGAGTAGTCGGACGAGGGGGTGGAGGTGCCCGTCATGGGTCCTTCGCCCCCTCGCTCTATGGAGGGCCGGACGCGCCTCGCGACAAGTGCTCGCGGATTGACTCTTGAGTCAATCGCGGGTTGACGCGGCGCATCACCGCCCGTTAGATGGGCCTCACTCGTCGTCGCAGGAGGGTGAGGCACACATGGCAAGCGAGAAGCGTAACGGTCACCGCAGGGTGGCCATCGTCCGCGGCCTGCGGACCCCATTCGTCAAGGCGGGCACTGTCTTCGCCGGGCTCACCGCGTTGGACCTGGGCCGCATGGTGGTCCAGGAGCTGGTGCAGCGCTCGGACCTGGACCCGAACGTCATCGACCAGCTGGTGTTCGGCACGGTGATTCCGTCGCTGACCGCGCCGTCCATCGCCCGCGAAGTCGTCATCGCCGCGGGCCTGCCGATGAAGATTGAAGCGGCGACGGTGACGAAGGCCTGCGCGACGTCCATCCAGGCGATGACGACGGCGGCCAACTCGATTGCGGTGGGCGAGGTGGACGTGGCCATCGCCGGCGGCACCGAGGCGATGTCGGACGCGCCCGTGTTCACCAGCCGGCCCCTGGCGCATGCGCTGGCGGCGGCCTCCAAGGGGCGCTCGCTGCCAGAGAAGCTCAGGCCCTTCCAGAAGCTCAAGGCGACAGATCTGGTGCCGGTGCCGCCCGCCATCGCCGAGTACTCCACGGGCCTGTCCATGGGCGAGAGCGCGGAGAAGATGGCCAAGGAGAACGGCATCTCCCGCGACGAGCAGGACCGGATTGCATGGGCGTCGCACCGCAACGCGGCGGCGGCCTGGAAGGACGGGCGCTTCGACAACGAGGTGATGCACGTCTCGGTGCCGCCCCAGTACGAGCAGACGGTGACTCGCGACAACATCATCCGCGAGGACTCCACGCTGGAGGCACTGGGCAAGCTCAAGCCGGTGTTCGACCGCAAGTATGGCACCGTCACCGCGGGCAACGCGTCGCCGCTCACGGATGGCGCCGCCGCGCTGCTGTTGATGAGCGAGGAGCGGGCGAGGGCGTTGGGGTACGAGCCGCTGGGCTACCTGCGCTCGCACGCGTACGCGGCCACGGACCCGGGAGACCAGCTGTTGCAGGGGCCGGTGTACGCGGTGCCCACGGCGCTCAAGCGCGCGGGCATGAAGCTTTCGGACATCGACCTGGTGGAGATGCACGAGGCCTTCGCCGCGCAGGTGGGCAGCAACCTCCAGGCGCTCGCGTCCAAGGCGTTCGCGAAGAAGGCGGGCTGGAGCGAGCCGGTGGGGGAGATTGACCGCGAGCGGCTCAACGTCACGGGCGGCTCCATCGCCATTGGCCATCCCTTCGGGGCCACGGGGGCGCGCATCGTCACGCAGGCCCTCAACGAGCTGAAGCGTCGGAACAAGAACACGGTGATGTGCACCGTCTGCGCCGCCGGCGGCCTGGGCGCCGTGGTGGTCCTGGAGCGTGCGTGATGGCCATCAAGATTGAAGAGCTGGAGGCGAAGCAGGGCTTCTCCCTCACCGTGGAGGACGGCGTCGCCGTCGTCTCGTTCGATTTGCCGGACTCGGCCGTCAACACGCTGTCCCCCGAGGTGGGCGCGGCCTTCACGCTCCTGCTGGAGGAGGTGGAGCGCGAGGCCCAGGTGAAGGCGGTGGTCTTCATCTCCGGCAAGAAGGACAACTTCGTCGCCGGGGCGAAGATCGACTACCTGCAGACGCTCAAGACGGCGGAGGACGCCACCGCCATGAGCCAGCAGGGGCAGGTGGGCTTCGACCGGCTGGAGGCGTTCCCCAAGCCCGTTGTCGCGGCCATCCACGGCGCGTGTCTGGGCGGAGGCCTGGAGTGGGCGCTGGCGTGCCACTACCGCATCGCCACGGACAGCCCCAGGACGACGCTCGGCCTGCCGGAGGTGCAGCTCGGCTTGATTCCGGGTGCCGGCGGTACGCAGCGGCTGCCCGCGCTCATCGGTGTGCAGGCGGCGCTGGACCTCATCCTCACCGGGAAGAGCGTCAAGCCGTCCAAGGCGAAGAAGCTGGGCATCGTCGACGAGGTGGTGCCCACGCCCATCCTCCGCGCCATCGCGCTCCAGCGCGCCCGGGAGCTGGCCGCGGGCACGCTTACGCCCGAGCGCGCGCACGGCCAGGGCTTCAAGGCGGTGGGGCAGAAGAAGGGCGTCGCGGGCTTCTTCCAGGGACTTGCGAACAAGGAGCTGTGGGCGGAGGTCGCCCTGGAGGACAACCCGCTGGGCCGCAAGGTCCTCTTCGACCAGGCGCGCAAGCAGCTGAGGAAGAAGACGCGCGGCAAGTACCCGGCGCCGGAGAAGGCGTTGCAAGTCATTCGCGTGGGCCTGGAGTCCGGGCGCAAGGCGGGCCTGGAGGCGGAGGCGAAGGCGTTCGGCGAACTGGTGATGTCGGACGTGTCGAAGCGACTGGTGGAGGTCTTCTTCGCGACCACGGCGCTGAAGAAGGAGAACGGCACGGCGGACGCCAGCGTGAAGCCGCGCGAGGTGAAGAAGGTCGCGGTGCTGGGCGGCGGGCTGATGGGTGGAGGCATCGCCTACGTGGCCGGTGTGCTCCAGGGCGCGCAGGTGCGGGTGAAGGACAAGGACGACGCGGGGGCCAGCCGCGCGATGAAGCAGGTGCAGGGCATCCTGGACGAGCGGGTGAAGCGGCGCTCGCTCACCTGGCGCGAGGCTGCGGCGAAGCAGGCGCGGATTACGGCCGGCACCGACTACAGCGGCTTCAAGGCGGCGGACCTGGTCATCGAGGCGGTGTTCGAGGACCTGAAGCTCAAGCACCGCATGCTCGCGGAGGTGGAGGCCGTCACCGGCCCCGACGCCATCTTCGCGTCCAACACCTCCAGCATCCCGATTACCGAGCTGGCCAAGGGCAGCCAGCGGCCCGCGCAGGTCATCGGCATGCATTACTTCAGCCCGGTCAACAAGATGCCGCTGCTGGAGATCATCACCCACGCGGGCACCGCGGACTGGGTGACGGCCACCTGCGTGGAGGTGGGGCGCAAGCAGGGCAAGACGGTCATCGTCGTGAACGACGGGCCGGGCTTCTACACCTCGCGCATCCTCGCGCCGTACATGAACGAGGCCGCGCACCTGCTGGCCGAGGGCGCGGACATCGCCGCGCTGGACAAGGCGCTGGTGGAGTTCGGCTTCCCGGTGGGGCCGATGACGCTGTTGGACGAGGTGGGCATCGACGTGGCCCACAAGGTGGGGCCCATCATGGAGGCGGCCTTCGGCAAGCGCATGTCGGCGCCGAAGTCGCTGGATGGCGTGGTGGCCGATGGCCGGCTGGGCCGCAAGAGCCAGAAGGGCTTCTACCTCTACGAGAACGGCAAGAAGAAGGAGGTGGACCCCACCGTCTACGCGCTCCTACCGCATGGCAAGGAGCGCAAGTCGTTCGATGCCTCGGAGATGGCGGAGCGACTGGTGTTCCAGATGGTGAACGAGGCCATCCGCTGCCTGGGCGAGGGAATCCTCCGCAGCGCGCGCGACGGCGACGTGGGCGCCATCTTCGGCCTGGGCTTCCCGCCGTTCCTCGGGGGCCCGTTCCACTTCGCCGACAGCATGGGGCCCGCGGAGTTGCTGCGGAAGCTGGAGCACTACCAGGACAAGCTCGGTGAGCGCTTCACGCCCGCGCCGCTCCTGGTGGAGATGGTGA
Source organism: Myxococcus llanfairpwllgwyngyllgogerychwyrndrobwllllantysiliogogogochensis (assembly GCF_006636215.1). Classification (GTDB taxonomy): domain Bacteria; phylum Myxococcota; class Myxococcia; order Myxococcales; family Myxococcaceae; genus Myxococcus; species Myxococcus llanfairpwllgwyngyllgogerychwyrndrobwllllantysiliogogogochensis. The sequence goes on from NZ_VIFM01000009.1 coordinate 62,880, forward strand.
AGGCAGGCAAGACGTTCTACCCGCGCTGAGCGCGAGGTGACCGGGGTGGGGGGCGCGACTTCCCACCCCGGTGCTTGACCGGGGCGGTGTTCTAGGAACAGCCTGCCGCCCGCATGGCCCGCTCCGCGTCCCGCACCATCGCCCTGGTTGTCCTCGTCGCAGTCCTGCTCTGCGGCGCAGCCGCGGCGGCGGGGGCGTGGCGCTACTTCCACAAGAATCCGCAGAACCCCGTCGTCCGGTTGGACGAGTACGTCACCATGGGTTGGGTGGCGTGGGATTCGAGCTGGTACATGCGGATTGCCCAGGAGGGCTACCAGTACACGCCGGGCGAGCAGAGCTCGGTGGCCTTCTTCCCGCTCTATCCGCTGGTAATCCGCGCGGTGGAGACACTGGGGCCCAACGTCTATCAGGCCGGGGTGCTGATAACCCTGCTGTGTGGCCCGCTGGCGCTGCTGATGTTCACGCGCTGGGCGAAGCTGCTGACGGATGACGACACGGCGCTGAAGGCCGGGCTGTTGATGGCGCTGTATCCCTTCACCATGTACTTCTACGGCGCCATGTACTCGGACGCGCTGTTCGTCCTGCTGGTGGTGTCGTCCTTCCTGCTCCTGGAGAAGGGGCACCTGGCTCCGGCGGTGCTGGTGGCGGCGGTGGCCACGGCGGCGCGGCCCGTGGCGCCCGCGGTGGTGCTGGGGCTGCTCGTGCGGCGGCTGGAGTGGAAACACGCGCGGGGCGAGAAGTGGGGCGTGGTGGACTTCATGCCGGTGCTCTCGGGCCTGGGCTTCGGTTGCTACATGCTCTACCTGTGGCACCAGTTCGGAGACCCGCTCGCCTTCGTGAAGGTGCAGGGCGCGGCGGGCTGGTCGCAGCAACCCGGCTGGCACACGTGGCTCAAGGTGGGCTGGTTCGAGCGCGTGGTGCTCAATCCCACGGACAAGCGCGAGGCCTTCCGACTGGCCGCGCACGCGTTCTTCACCTTCCTGGCGCTCGCGTTGGTGTGGCCCACGCGCAAGCTTTTGGGGTGGGGCTACGCGGTGTATGTGCTGGCGATTGTCGGCCTGCCCGCATGGTCCACGAAGGACTTCATGGGCATGGGGCGGTATCTGCTGTCCTCGTTCCCGGTCTTCCTCACGGGCGCGCTCTTGTTGAGGCAGCGGCCGCGCGTGCTTCAAGGGGCGCTCGTGGTGGGCGCGGTGTCGCTGCTCGTCCTGTCGTGGGCCTTTGGCGCGGACTACTACATCTCATGAGCACGCTCCTCGAGCAGGCCCTCGCGCTGTACGCCGGACTCCCCGCCGCCGAGCGCTTCCATGTGCATGCGCGGGCGTCCTCCGCGCCGCTGCTCGCGGTGGCCGAGCGGGTGTCGGGTGGCATCGTGGCGGACATCGGCTGTGGGCACGGCCTGCTCTCCGCGCTGCTGGCGTTGGCGGAGCCGAGTCGCACGGTGCACGGCGTGGACCCAGACCCCCGAAAGGTGACGTGGGCGCGCGAGGCGCTGTCGGGGTTGCAGCAAGTGAAGCTCGCGGAGGGGACGGTGGAGGACGTGCTGGCCCCCGCGCTGCCGCGCGCGTGTGACACGGCGGTGGTATGCGACGTGCTCTACCTGCTGCCCGAGGCGAAGTGGCCCGCGTTCCTTCGCACGGTGCATGGCCTGCTCAAGCCGGGAGGACGCTTCCTGTTGAAGGAGGTGGAAGGCGACGGCTCCTGGAAGCACCGCAAGGCGTTGGCGCAGGAGTGGGTGATGGTGTCGCTGCTGCGGCGCACGAAGGCGAGCGGTGGAATGGTGCTCAAGCCTCGCGCGGAGATGATGGCCCTGCTCAGGGACGCGGGCTTCACCGTGCGCGAGGTGGTGGACCTGGGACGGGGCTACACGACACCGCACGTGCTCTACATCGCGGAGGCGAGTGCTCCGTAGGTCGTGCCGCGACGGCGCGAGGCGGCTGTCTTTTGTCGTGCGCCAGGCGAGCGACGCGAACGTTGTGCCGCGATTCAATGCGGGCCGAACTCGGTCGTGCGCGCCATGGCGCCGCGGCGAGGTGAGTGACGCGAGGCGGGTTGCCTTCGCTCGTGTGCTCTACGTCGCGGAGGCGAGCGTCCCGTAGCTGTGGAGCTGGATGCCTCGCTCGTCGAGGCGCGCCCTCACGCGAGGACTGGTGAGCGCCGCCAGCTCCGCCTGCCAGCCATAACGCCACGCCGGGTCCTCGGGCACATGGGGGGCGCCCTCACCGGGATGACAGCCCAGCTCGAAGTCACCCGAGGGCAGGGCGTCCAGCGCGGCGAGCAGCGCGGCCTCGTCCAGTCGCCCCGCCTCGAACACGCCTCCCGCGCTCACCCGTCGCACGCCTTGGGGCGCACGAGGCGCGGTGCGCGCCAGCACCGTCAACAGCGTTGTCTTCAGCGCGGGCCCAGGCGTTCGCAGCCACGACACGCGGGGCAGGGCGTCCGGCCAGCGCACGGGGAGCTTCTCGCGCGCGGCCAGTGACTCCACGAGCGGCCTGATGCCCGGCAGCACATGCAGGTGCTGGTGCCCGTCCAGATGGTCCACCGCCACGCCCAGCTCACGCGCTCGCTGAAGCTGCGCGTCCAGCTCCAGCGCCACTTCCTCGCGTCGCACGTTCCCCAGGAGCCAGTCCCGCGCGAAGTCCGCCCAGCTCCCCCGCAGCCTGCCTCCAGGCGCCACCGTGCTCACTGACTCCGCGGGCGCGGCCGGAGCCAGCCGCGTGGACAGCGCCAGGTGCAGCCCCACCGCGAGCCCCTGCGTCTTCGCGCGGGAAGCGGCCTCGCTGGCCGTGGGCCCCATGGCCAGCAACGTGGCACTGGTGACGATGCCCTCGCGGTGCGCTCGGAGGATGCCCGCGTCCAGCGACGGGTGCAGCCCCAGGTCGTCCGCATTCACCACCAGGCGCGTGGGGCGCGAAGTCACGGCCCGCTCAGCCCCGCGCCGTACGGCCGCCCGAGGACACCGTGCGCAGCGGCTGCACCGACGGAGGCAGGCGCACCGGCTGCGTGGGCGGCGTCGGCGTGCGCGTCTCCGGGTACAGCTTCACCAGCTCCTTCACCATCTTCACGATGACCGAGGGCGAGGCCAGCGTGGACACGCCACGGGTGCGCGGGAAGTAGTCCACGCCCATCTGGAACACGCGGAAGCCCTTGCGGATGGCCTTCACCACCAGCTCCGCGTCGATGAACGAGCCCTGGCTCTTGAGCTCCATCGACTCCAGCACCCGGCGGTGCATCACCTTGAAGCTGAAGTTGACGTCCTTGATCTGGATGTCGAACAGCGCCCGGATGAGCATGTTGTAGACGAACGAGTAGACGATGCGCTTGGGCCCCTCGCTCGTGCGGTCGAACCGGAAGGCGCAAATCATGTCCGCCTCCAGGTACTCCAGCAGGTGCAGCGAGCGCTCCAGCTCCCGCAAGTCCCACGGCAGGTCGATGTCCGAGTAGACGACGATGTCCTTCGTCGACGCCGCGAGGCCCGTGCGCATCGCCCCGCCCAACTTCAGATTCACCGGATGGGTGATGACCCGCAGCTGCGGAATCCGCTGCGCCATGGCCTCCGCCAGCTCCTGCGTGCGGTCCGTCGACGCGTCGTTGACGACGATGATTTCAAAGTCGTCCGTGAGCTGCGGCAGCACCTCCAACGCCCGACCCACCGCCCGTTCGACGTAGTCCTCCTCGTTCCACGCGGGAAGGAAGAGGCTGATGCTGGGGTACTTGGCCACGGAGGACCTCGGGGTGCGGGGGGACTGCTCGGCGGTTCGGTACCAAGCCCTGGGTCCTAAATCAATCATGGGGCTCCCACCCGAGAGCACCTGTGTGGTACCGTGGAGTTACCATTTTCCGGGGATACTGTGACCCTCAGGCCCTGCACCTTGTTGGTGGTGGACGAAGCGGAGTCAACCCTGGCCCGGCTGGCGCGGGCGCTCGGACCGGAGGACTTCTGCCTCCGGCTGGCCTCCCCAGGGCCCGAGGTAGGCCCGCTGGCGCGAGAGGTGGACCTGGTGGTGTGGGTCGCCCGCTCGGCTGGCGAGCCGTCAGCCCTGGAGTGGCTCGACAAGTTGCTGGCCCTGGAAGGACCGCCAGGTCCCCCCATCGTGCTCCTGGCGGACAGGGAAACCCGGGGCGTCTGGTTGGGTGCGCTGGCTCAGGGAATTGAGGTCGTCTTTGACCCATGGGATGCGGAAGAACTGCGGGCCCGGGTGGAAAAAAGCCTGCGGACCCAGGCCCGGCTGACTCAGCTATCCAACCAGGTGGGTGAGCTGCAGCGGCTGTCCTCGACGGACGGGCTGACGGGCGTCCACAACCACCGCCATTTCCAGGAGCGGCTGCGCGAGGAGTTCCGCCGGGCACAGCGTTACGACGACCCGCTGGCGCTCATCCTGTTGGACCTGGACCACTTCAAGCAGGTGAACGACAGGCACGGCCATACCGCGGGGGACGGAGTGCTCCGGGAGGTGGCCGCCGCCCTCCAGCGCAGCGTGCGCGAGACGGACCTGGTGGCTCGGTATGGGGGCGAGGAGTTCGCCGTCCTGCTGCCTCGCACCCACCTGACGGGGGCCCTGTCCGTCGCGGAGCGTGTCCGCCGGGATTTGGCGACCCTGCGGGTAGGGCCGGATGGAGCACTTCTGGTGACGGCCTCGCTGGGCGTCTCCAGTTTTCCCCACCGCACCGTCCTCAGCCCCGAGCAGCTGCTGCTCACCGCCGACGAGGCCCTCTACCGGGCCAAGGACGAGGGGAGGGATCGCATCTGTCTCCACTCTCAAATGTCCCTCTTGCCGCCCTCCTCCTCGCAGGGCGACTGACCTGGGTCAAAGACCCTGGGTTGGTATTGACCCATGAATAGGGGGTGAGTCTAAGATGACCCCGGCCCTCGATTGTCGGGGAGTCGAATCATCTCGTGATTCCATGGGTTTGCAGTGCCCCACCGGCTGGCAAACGCATTGCAAATGTCATGGGACGGAAAGAATCCCATGGGACCCCTCGCCGCACAGCTCCCGAAGCCCGAAGCCGCCCCGCGCGGCCGGCTGCTGCTCGTGGACGACGAGGAGAACATCCTCAAGTCCATCCGCCGGGTGCTGCGTCGGGGTGACTGGGATATCGAAACCGCGACGGACGCCGAGCAGGCGCTGAGGACGGTGGAGGAGTTCCGTCCCGAGGTCGTCATCTCCGACTTCCGCATGCCGGGGATGAACGGGGTGGAGTTCCTGACGCGGGTGAAGCAGCAGGAGCCGCGCGCCCAGCGCATCATGCTCACCGGGCAGGCGGACCAGCAGGCCATTGAAGAGGCCATCAACCGCTCCGAAATCTTCCGCTTCATCTCCAAGCCCTGGAACGACAGCCACCTGGTGCTGACGGTGAAGAGCGCGTTCGAGCAGTACGCGCTGCAGGCGGAGAACGAGCGGCTGTACCGGGTGACGCAGGCGCAGAACGCGGAGCTGAAGCTGCTCAACGCGGACCTGGAGGAGCGCGTCGCGCAGCGCACGCGGATGCTCAGCCAGGCCAAGCGCGAGTGGGAGCTGTCGTTCGACTGCATGGAGACGCCGCTGTGTGTCGTCCGCGGTCGCGACTTCGCGGTGCGGCGGGCGAACCTGGCGTACGCGCACGTGGCCGGGCGCTCCATCGAACAGATTCCGTCGGACGTCGCCTGCTACCGCTACCTCTTCGGCCGCAACGAGCCGTGCACGGGCTGCCCGCTGCCGGCTGCGATGGAGAGTGGCAAGGGCGCGCGCGGTGAGGTGCAGCAGGGGGGCAGGACGTACGTGGTGGCCGCGTACCCCATGGCCGGGGATGAGCGGGTGGTGTGCACGTATCGCGACGTCACCGAGGAGCAGGCGATGACGCGCCGGCTCATCGAGACGGAGAAGATGGCGGCGGTGGGGCAGCTGGCGGGGGGCGTGGCGCATGAAATCAACAATCCGCTGGGCGGCATCCTGGCGTTCGCGCAGCTCATGTCGCGCGACGCGGGCCGCGACGACGCGGACCTGGAATCGCTGGGACTGATTGAAGAGAGCGCGCTGCGCTGCAAGCGCATCGTCGAGAGCCTGCTGAAGTTCAGCCGGCACAGCCGCGTGGAGGATCGGCGGCTGTTCGACCTGTCGCGCTGCGTGGAGGACGCCGCGGTGCTCTTCCGCGCGCAAATCAAGGCCACGCCTCGCGCGGAGCTGTCCCTGGGTTTGAAGGAAGGGCTCCCCAAGGTGTACGGGGACCCCGGCACGCTCGCGCAGGTGGTGCTCAACCTGCTCCAGAATGGCCTTCAGGCGCTGCCCCGGCGCGAAGGCAAGCTGACGCTGGAGACGGGCCGCGAGGGAGACCGCTGCTTCTTCGCGGTGTCCGACACCGGCTGCGGAATCGAGGAGCGGCACCTGCCGCGCATCTTCGAGCCCTCCTTCACCACCAAACCCCCCGGTGAGGGCACCGGGCTGGGTCTGTCCATCGCGTACCGCATCGTCCAGGACCACGGGGGCAGCTTCCACGTCGACACCCAGGTGGGCGCCGGCTCCCGTTTCACCGTCTTCCTGCCCATTCCCCTGCAGCTCGAGAGGTTGCCGTGAACCAAGTCAAGCGCGCCAAAGTCCTCGTCGTGGATGACGACTCCGTCGTCCTCAAGGCCGTGACGCAGATTCTCCAGCGCGAGGGCCACCCGGTGGTGGCCATTGATGACGCGGTGGAAGGTCTGACGGCGGCCAAGGACCCGTCCATCGACGTCGTCGTCCTCGACATCAAGATGCCGAACCTGTCCGGCATGGACCTGCTCCGCGGAATCAAGGCGGACCGTCCGGACGTGGAGGTCATCATGATGACGGCCTTCGCCACCGTGGAGACGGCGGTGGAGGCGGTGAAGGCGGGGGCGTACGACTACCTCACCAAGCCCTTCGAGAACATCGACGAGGTGAGCCTCACGGTGGCCAAGGCGGCCGAGCGCAAGGCGCTCAAGGACCGCACCCGCGCGCTGGAAGAGGCGCTCACCGTGCGCAGCCAGTTCGAGGACCTCATCGGCCAGTCGCCGCAGATGCGCTCGGTCTTCAAGCTGGTGGAGACCGTCAGCCACTCCACCGCCACGGTGCTCATCCAGGGTGAGAGCGGCACGGGCAAGGAACTGGTGGCGCGCGCCATCCACTACCGCAGCTCGCGCAAGGACAAGCCCTTCGTCGCCGTCAACTGCTCGGCGCTCACGGAGACCTTGCTGGAGAGCGAGCTGTTCGGCCACATCAAGGGCAGCTTCACCGGCGCCACGGGCAACAAGAAGGGCCTGTTTGAAGCGGCCGACGGCGGCACCATCTTCCTGGATGAGATTGGCGATGTGCCTCCCGCCACCCAGGTGCGCCTCTTGCGCGTGCTGCAGGAGGGTGAAGTCAAGCGCGTGGGCGCCAACGAGCCCGTCAAGGTGGACGTGCGCGTCATCGCCGCCACCCACGTGGACCTGTCCCGCGCCAAGGAGCAGGGCAAGTTCCGCGAGGACCTCTTCTATCGCCTCAACGTCATCACCATCGACCTGCCGCCCCTGCGCGACAGGCCGCAGGACGTGCCGCTGCTCGCGCACCACTTCCTGAAGCTGTACGCCTCCAAGGCGGACAAGAAGGTGGCGGGCATCTCCCCGCGCGCCATGGAGGCCCTCACCTGCAACCGGTGGACGGGCAACGTGCGCGAACTGGAGAACGTCATCGAGCGCGCGGTGGTGCTCACCAGCAACGAGGTCATCGACGTGGAGGACCTGCCGCCCGGCTTCCAGTCGGCGCCGCAGGCCGACTCGGCGGTGGAGGTCTTCTCGCTGGCGCACCTGCCGTACGCCCAGGCCAAGCGCCTGGCGATGCGCGCCTTCGAGCGCCGCTACCTGTCCGCGCTCCTGGAGAAGAACAACCAGAACGTCTCCAGCGCCGCGCGCGCCGCGGGCGTGGACCGCTCCAACTTCCGCCGCCTGCTCAAGCAGTACGAAGTCGCCGGCCGCTCCATGAAGCCGCGCGTCCTCAAGGACGACGACGTCGACGGAGTGGAGACGTTGGAAGCAGCCTCCTAGTTCATCCCTCCTCGCCAGGCTCGCGGACTCGCTCCGCGAGCTGGCGTTGGATGGCTTCGTAGCGCTCGGCCAGCTCCGCCTCGTGCCCGTTGCGGGTGGGGGTGTAGAAGCTCCGGGCGCGCAGGGCCTCGGGCAGGTAGTCCTCCGGGACGTAGTTGCCCTCGAAGTTGTGCGGGTACTTGTAGCCGCCCCCGTAGCCCAGGGACTTCATCAGCTTCGTGGGCGCGTTTCGCAGGTGCAGCGGCACCGGCAGCGCGCCCTCCTTCGTCACGGCCTCGCGCACGGCGGTGTACGCGGCGATGACCGCGTTCGACTTGGGCGCCAGGGCCAGGTACGTCACGGCCTGGGTGAGGGGCAGGGTGCCCTCCGGCAGGCCCACGAGCTGGAAGGCTCGCAGCGCGTCCACCGCCACGCTCAACGCGCGCGGGTCCGCGTTGCCGATGTCCTCCGAGGCGAAGATGACCATGCGCCGGAGGACGAAGATGGGGTCCTCGCCCGCCTCCAGCATGCGCACCATCCAGTACAGCGCGCCGTCCACGTCGCTGCCGCGCATGGATTTGATGAAGGCGCTGATGACGTTGTAGTGCTCCTCGCCGCCCTTGTCGTAGAGCAGCGTCTTCTGCTGGAGGGCCTCCTCGGCGACCTTGCGGTCCACCTTCTCGCCGCCGTGGGCCGCGGCCACCTCCAGGCCGGTGAGGGCCTTGCGGGCGTCTCCGCCGGCCGTGCTCGCGAGGAAGCTCAGCGCCTCGTCCTCCACCACCACCTTGCCGCCCAGGCCGCGTGCGTCCGCGACGGCCCGGCGCAGCAGCGGCACCAGCTCCTCCTCCTCCAGGCCGCGCAGGGTGACGACGCGGCAGCGGGACAGGAGCGCGGCGTTGACCTCGAACGACGGGTTCTCCGTGGTGGCGCCGATGAGCGTCACGGTGCCCTTCTCCACGTGGGGCAACAGGGCGTCCTGCTGCGACTTGTTGAAGCGGTGGATTTCGTCGATGAACAGGAAGGTGCGCTGGCGATGCAGGTTCCACCGCTCCTGGGCGCGGGCCACCGTCTCGCGGATGTCCTTCACGCCGGCGAGGACGGCGGACACCGAGTCGAAGGCGGCCCCGGTGGAGCGGGCCACCAACCCCGCGAGCGTCGTCTTGCCAGTGCCCGGAGGCCCCCAGAGGATGAGGCTGGGGACCTGGTCGCTCTCGATGGCCCGGCGCAGGAAGCGGCCCTCTCCGGTGATGTGCTCCTGGCCGACGAACTCGTCGAGGGCGCGTGGACGCATCCGCTCCGCGAGCGGGGCCCGACGGGCCTGCTCCTTCTGGCCGGCATGTTCGAAGAGGTCCATGGAAGCTCCAAACCTAGCGCCCCGGAGGGCACCTCGCCGGGGCGTCTGTCCGATGGGAGGGCCCTTGCGCAAATCAGGGGAGCGCCCGGGTGCCCGCCTGGATTAAAAAGCCTCCCGCGTGCAGACCCTCGTCATCGTCGCGAAGAAGGACAACCCGGAGGCGGTGGCGCTGGCGGCCCGTATCCGCGAGCACTACCCGCATCTCACCGTGCTGGGGGACCGCTCCCTGGCCCATGTCCTGGGGTGGCCTCGGGTGGAGGACCGGGAGCTGGCGGCCCGAGCGGACCTGACCGTGGTGCTGGGAGGTGACGGCACCCTCATCTACGCGGCGCGGCTCCTGGGCGGACGCGGCGTCCCCATCCTGGGCGTCAACCTGGGCAGCCTGGGCTTCATGACGGAGATTCCCGTGGAGGAGCTGTTCTCCACGCTGGAGGAGGTGCAGGCCGGCCGCTTCCAGGTGGACTCGCGCATGAAGCTGACGTGCCGGCTCATCCGCAACGGCAGCGTGCTCATCGAGGACGAAATCCTCAACGACGTGGTCATCAACAAGGGCGCGCTGGCGCGCATCGCCGACCACGAGACGTCCATCGATGGGGTGCCCATCACCACGTACAAGGCGGACGGCGTCATCCTCGCCACGCCCACGGGCTCCACGGCCTACTCGCTGTCGGCCGGCGGCCCCATCGTCCACCCGTCGGTGGACTGCACGGTGCTGTCGCCCATCTGCTCGCACGCGCTCACCCAGCGCTCCATCGTCGTGCCGGCGGACCGGACCATCCGAATCACGCTGCGCAGCGAGACGGCGGACACGTACCTCACGCTGGATGGGCAGACGGGCCACGGCCTGCAGGGCGGCGACTGCATCGAGGTGGTGCGCTCCGCCAACCGCGTCAACCTGGTGCGAAACCCCCGCGTGGCCTACTTCTCCATCCTTCGCCAGAAGCTCCACTGGGGCGAGCGCTGAAGGGCCTCCGCGCCACGTGTTCCTGATTCTCTCGAAGGTGCTGGACCTCTTCCTGGCACCGCTCACCTGGGCGTTGCTGCTCCTGCTCGTCAGCGGCCTTGTTCGCCGCGGGCCCCGGCTCTCCCGAGGGCTCGCCGTCGCGGGACTGCTGGTGCTCTACCTCTTCTCCACCGAGGCGGTGTCCACGCTCCTGACGTACGCGGCGGAGTCGGGCGCACAGGACACGTCCGTGCCGGGCGTGACGTACGACGCTGTCATCGTCCTGGGCGGAGGGTTGGACCCTTCCGCCACGGAGCGCTCGGGCCGCATCGAGTTCAACGCCGCATCCGAGCGCGTGCTGAAGGGCTTCGAACTCGTGCGCGAGGGGCGTGCGAGTCACGTCTTCATCTCGGGAGGCTCGTTGGACCCGCGTCCCCAGGCGGTGGTGGAGGCGGACGTGCTGTCGCGCCTGCTCCAGGAATGGGGCGTGCCCTCGGAGCGCATCGTCACCGAGGGCAGGAGCCGGAACACGCGGGAGAACGCGCTGGAGTCCGAGCGCATCATCCGCGAGCGGGGCTGGAAGCGGCTGCTCCTGGTAACGAGCGCGGCGCACATGCCTCGCGCCGCGGGCTGCTTCGCCGCGGTGGGCCTGCGGCCGGACACGCTGCCGGTGGACGCGCGGATGCCGGCCACGCGCCCGGGGCGATTGAGCTGGGTGCCTCGGGCGTCCTCCTTGTCGCAGAGCACGGACGTGCTGCGCGAGCTGGCGGGGCGAATCGTGTATCGGCTTCGAGGGTGGACGACGCCGTGACGGTGGCGTCGTCGTCCCGAGGGCTCAGCTCGCCGCGCGGTGCAGGGGCAGGGGCAGGTCTTCCACGGGCGCGGTGCGCAGGACGGCGTCCTCTCGCAGCCAGGCCAGCGTCGTCAGCCGGTCCTCGTCGAGGATGCGCTGGGTGGTGATGCGGTCCGGGTAGCAGCGCATGAACATGTTCGTGAAGTGCGAGCCGTAGTGGATGTACTCGTCGGGCCCGGGCGTCGTCAGGGGGCGGACGCACGCCTCGAAGTGGGGCTCGTGGAAGTAGGCCATCGCGAAGCGCTCGCGCGTGTTGAGCGCCACCTTGTGCGGCGTCGACAGGAGATATCCCCGCGTGAGGAACTGGAGGATGTCGCCCGGGAACACCGTCAGGACATCGGGCACGGGCTTCACGAAGGTCCACGGCTCGTCGTGCTCGTACATGCCCGCGGAGCTCTCACCCGGCAGCCAGTTGCGGCGGCGCTTCTCTCCCTCGACGGGCGGGCGGATGTAGAGCCCTCCCACGTCGTCCTGCGCGGCGATGACCAGCAGCCCGTAGTCGGTGTGCGCGCCGATGCCGCGCGTCGCCGTGGTGGAGCGGGCGGGGAAGCGCAGCACGCGCATGTGGTGCCAGCCATCCCGCGTCAGCGCCGTGAGCGCGCCCACCTCCAGGCCCAGGCCCAGCGCGACCAGTCGCAACAGGCGCTCTCCCGTGGAGCCGAGCTCGTCGGTGTGCTCCTTCATGTCGCGGCGGTACGTCTCGTCCGGCCACGGCGCGGGGCCATGGCAGGGCCAGCGTGCCTGCACGCGCGCATCCGTGAGGGGCACGTCCTTGCAGACGGTGAAGATCTCCGAGTAGTCCGCCTCGCCCGCCGTCAGCTCCTCGCCGGAGGCGACGTAGCCGCTGTACGTCGAATCACTCACGCACCGGGCCTTGTCCTCCAGGGGTTGGCGGAAGAAGCGGCGGCTCGACTCGAAGGCGCGTTGGGCCTTCTCCAACTGGGCCTCACTCATCCGGAGCTGGAAGATGCCGTCGCGTCGCCAGGCTCGAATCATGGTGAGCCCGAGCGCGACGTCGGACTCGCTTCCACTCACGGATTGCGGCAATTGAAACGTCACCAAATCGGCCATGGGAACTCCCGCGTGGGGGTGGTGGGGAGCTCTCCCGGGCCGGGTTTGTCTCGTCGGAGATGAAGGGGTGCTCCGCCGGCGCGCGAGTGGAGCAATCCCTCGCGTTCATTGCCAGACACGGGGCGAAATGCACCCAGGTTTCAAGCGGTCGGATTGTCTGAAACTGGATGTGAGGGCGCGCGAATTCCAGCCAGGGCTATTTCAGCGGAGGTGCGGGTCTGCGCGCGTCCGGGGCGAGCGCGCTTCCGCCCAGGCGGGTGATGCGGCCTTCGGGCTTCGCGCGCGGCGCGGGCTTGCCTGACTTGAACGCGTCCGCGAGCACGTCCAGCGGCGAGCGTCCGTCCTTCAGCGCGGGCGTGGTGGGCTGGCCCTTGAGCACGTCGTAGCCATCCTTGCCGCTGGTGAGAAAGCTCAGCGTGGCGAGCCGGTACGTGGCCTCGGCGTCCAGCGGCTTGCCGTGGACCTTCACGTCCACCACGCGCGCTCCGGCGGGCTTGCGCGGGTCGAACGTGAAGCGCATGCCGGAGACCTGGAGGAAGCGGCCCGGCCTCGAGTCCTCGCGAGCCAGGCTGACGCCATTCTCCAGGGCCGCGCGCAGCGTGGCGCCTCGGAGCTCCACCACCACGAGCTCGTCCGTGTAGGGCATCAGCGAGTGCAAATCCCGGCGCGTCATGACACCCGCGGGCAGCACGGTGTCCGCGCGCAGCGCGCCCCCGTTGACGACGGCCACGTCCGCGCCCGCGGCCTCGCGGAAGGCGTCCGCGACGAATGAGCCCAGGTTCGTCTCCCGCGTGCGCACCTGCGTGCTGCGCGCGTCCAGGGCCACCGGCGTGCGGCCCACGGGCTCCGCCAGCCGGGCGAACAGCGGCCCGTAGGCCTTCATCGCCTCGTTGAACTCCGCGTCCTCCGGCACCTTCTTCGTGACGGGAATCCGCGTCCAGGACACCTTGCGCACCGTGCCCGTCGCGGGGTCCACGTCCAGCGAGAGCCGGCCCAGCTCCACCGCCTCCGCGGGCACCTTGAAGATGGGCGTGCCCGTGGTGCGGTCCGCCGCGCCCACGTGGTCATGCCCGCCCAGAATCACGTCCACCTTCACGCACTTCGCCAGCTGCCGGTCCTGCTCCAGCGGCAGGTGCGTCAGCCCCACGACGACCTTGGCCCCGGCCTCGCGCAGCTTCGCCACCGCGTCCTTCGCCGCCGCGCAGATGTCGCCAAACTGGGTGTCCGGCCCCGCCTTCGTCGAGGTCTTCGTCTCGGTCAGCACCACGCCGAACAGGCCCACGGGGATGCCCCCCAGTTCGCGGACCTCGTAGGCCTTCACGCCCTCGAACAGCGCGCCCGTCTTCGCGTCCGTCACGTTGGCGCCCAGCCACGGGAAGCGCGACTGGCGGATGCGCTCGCGAAGCACGTCGTCGCCGAAGTCGAACTCGTGGTTGCCCAGCACCGCGACATCCAGGCCCAGCGCGTTCCACGCATCCACCATGTGCCGGCCCTTGAGCTGCTTGCCGTCCACGTCGAGCAGCGACTCCACCGACGGCGACAGCGTGTCGCCTCCCAGCAGCGTCAGCACATGCGGAGCAGGGGACTCCTTCAGCACCTGCTTGCGCAGCGTGGCCACCCGCGCCAGCCCTCCCCGGTCACCATGCTCCTGGGGCTGCACCTGGTACACGTCCGCCAGGTGGAGGAATGTCAGTCGTGTCGTGCCCTTGGGGGCCGCGGGGACGGCGGCCCGCGAGTGGCTCGGAGTCAGTGCCAGGAACAGCGCGAGCGGCAGGAGCAGGGCCCCACGTCGGGCCAGCGCTGTCGAGGTCGTCATCGCGAGTCGTTCTCCAGGGGCGCCCGCACGGCGCCGGGGCTCGCGGAAGTAGCGCACTCACGAGGCGAAGGCGAGCACCCCCGCCTTCAAGCCCCGTCTTGATTCGACGTCATCCCTGGAAAACGTGAAACGCTGCTGCGGCGTGTCATGACCGAAAGTTACAGGAATCACACGTAGGCGGTTTGCTCGCACTTCACTGCGGTTGCTAGGACCCGCCTTGACCACAAGAGGAGGTTGTCACCATGCGACACAACGTGTTGAGCGCGTTGCTGCTGGCCGGCTTGTTCGGCTGCGGCGAGGCCGCGCTCGAGAAGCAACAGGGCTCCGGTCAGGAGACAGCGCAGGTCGTCCAGCAGCTCACGTCATCGACGCGACCGGGCATGGGAGCCACTGTCTATTCGGGTGGTACGACGTTCCGCACCTGGGCGCCGCTGGCCAGTCGCGTCTTCGTGGCGGGCGACTTCAGCAGTTGGGGTTGGGTGGAGCTGGGCAACGAGTTCAACGGCAACTTCTCCGCCGACGTCGCGGGCGCGGTGAAGGGGCAGAAGTACAAGTTCGTGACGCGCAACCAGTGGGGCAGCGACGCGTGGCGCGCGGACCCACGCTCGGCGTGGCAGGAGAACTCCACGGGCGCCAGCATCATCTATGACCATGGCGAGTACTGGTGGAACGCGCAGCAGTTCAGCACGCCGGCCTTCAACGACATGGTCATCTACGAGATGCACGTGGGCACGTTCCACGACTCTCCGGGCTTCGGGCCGGGCAACTGGAACAGCGCCATCGCCAAGCTCGACTACCTGAGGGATTTGGGCGTCAACATGGTGAAGGTGATGCCGGCGTATGAGTTCGCCGGGGACTTCTCCTGGGGCTACAACGCGGCCTTCCCGTTCGCGCCGGAGAGCGCGTATGGCTCGCCCAACGACATGAAGCACTTCGTGGACGAGGCGCACTACCGGGGCATCGGCGTCATCTTCGACGTGGTGCACAACCACTACGGGCCCAGTGACCTGCCCATGTGGTGCTTCAGCGGCGACTGCCTGGGCAACGGCGGCGAGTACTTCTTCACCGACAGCCGCAAGGTGACGCCGTGGGGCGACACGCGTCCGGACTACGGCCGTCCCGAGGTGCGTGCGTACATCCGCGACTCGATGATGAACCTGCTGGACAACTTCCGCGCGGATGGTCTGCGCTGGGACGCCACGAAGTACATGCGCACGATTGACGGCTCGGGTGACATCCCGTCGGCGTGGCAGGTGTTCCGTTCCATCAACCGCGAAATCAACGCGAACAAGCCCTGGAAGATTTCCATCGCCGAGGACTTCGGCGGCGGTGACTCCATCACCAACGACGCGACGAGCGACTTCGCTGGCGGCGCGGGCTTCGACGCGCAGTGGACGGCGGAGTTCGTGCACCCCCTGCGCACGGCGGCCATCGAGCAGAACGACGCCAACCGGAACATGTTCGCGGTGCGTGACGCGATTACCCAGCGTTTCAGCGGCCGCTCTCACGCGCGCGTCATCTACACGGAGAGCCACGACGAGGTGGCCAACGGCCATGCGCGCGTGCCGGAGGAGATCTGGCCGGGCAACGCGGGGAGCTGGGCGGCGAAGAAGCGCTCCACGCTCGTCGCGGGGATTACGTTCACCTCGCCGGGCATCCCGATGATGTTCCAGGGGCAGGAGTTCCTGGAGGATGGCTACTTCGCGGACGGCGACCCGCTGGACTGGGGCAAGCTGACCCCCTACGGCGGCATCAAGACGCTGTACCGCGACCTCATCCGCCTGCGCCGCAACTGGAACAACAACACGCGCGGCCTGCGCGGTGGCAACGTCAACGTCCACCACGTCAACAACACCAACAAGGTGCTCGCGTATCACCGCTGGGACAGCGGTGGCGGAGGGGATGACGTCGTCATCGTCGCCAACTTCAGCGGCACCTCCTACTCCAGCTACAACATCGGCTTCCCCCGGGCGGGGACGTGGTACCTGCGCTTCAACAGCGACTGGAACGGGTACTCGTCCGACTTCGGCAACACCCCGTCGGCGAACACCTCCACGAACAGCGGCGCCAAGGACGGCATGGCCCAAAACGCGAACTTCGCCATTGGCCCGTACTCGCTGCTCATCTTCTCGCAGTAACGGGTGACTGGGACGTGGGCGCCCGTTGCCTCACCGGGCGGGCGCCCGGTCCTCAGACGGTGTAGCGACGGCCTTGTTGCAGCGGCTCGATGACGCTGGCCGCGGTGTCGAAGTCGTCGGGGTAGTGGATGAGGCGCATTCGGGCGCGCAGCCCCTCCGGCAGGGCGGCGAGCTTCTCGTAGGGCGTGTGCACGCCGTAGTTCGTCTCGTGGATGACCAGGTCCGCGCGTGACAGCCAGTCGATGAGGCCCTCGTCGAAGGCGGTGTCCGCGCTGTAGCCCAGGCACCGGCCTCCCGCGTGGATGCGCAGCGCGGTGGTGGGCACGTGGTGGTACGTCATCCGGGCTTCGATGAGGAAGGGCCCGTGCCGCACGGCCGACTCGGTGGAGAGCGGCGTGTGCTCGAAGTAGTCCTCGAAGTGCTTCGGGTTGGGAGGCTCTCCCCGCTTCTCGATGAGGCACTCCATGCCCGCGGCCAGGTGTCCTTCCCAGAGCCGTTCGGCCACGTCCGGATGGGTGAGCAGCTCCAGCTTCTTCTTGAGCACGAAGAAGGAGAAGTAGCCCAGGCCCTCCAGGCCGGAGGCGTGGTCCGCGTGCAGGTGCGTGAGGGCCACGGCGCTGACGCGGTCCGCGTCGAGTGGGACACCGGAGGACAGGGCCGCCTCGCGCATCATCTTCCGGATGGGGTGCGGACAGTCCACGAGGAGCACCTGGTCCTCCGCCTCCACCGCCAGACACGAGGAATAGTAGAGGGCGGAGAAGGCGTCACCGACGCCCAGGGGAGTGAAGGACAGGCTCATGGCTGGCTCCGGAGGGACGGGTCGAGTCGCTCGCGCAGCTTCGCCGCGACCGAGGGAGGACAGAAGGCCGAAACGTCCTCGCCCCGGGCGACGCGCTGCTTGAGGCCGCTGCTGCTCACCTCGGCGAGGTGGGCCTCGGCGGGGAGGAAGAGGGTGGAGATTTCGGGGGCGAGCGCGCGGTTGTTCTGGGCGAGCTCCGTCTCGAACTGCGCATCGGTGGCCCCGCGCACGCCGCGCAGGAGCACGCTTGCGCCGATGGCCCGCGCGTAGTCGACGATGAGGCCTTGCGTCCACGCCACCGTGACGTTGGGGTGCATGGCCACGGCCTCGCGCACCAGCGCCATGCGCTCGTCCTGGGAGAGCAGGGTGTTCTTGGCGGGGTTGATGGCCACCACGACGACGACGTGGCCGAACAATCGCGCGGCCTGTCGCACGACGGACAGGTGTCCCGCCGTGACGGGGTCGAAGCTGCCTGCATAGACGGCGATGGTCACGACGACACCTCGGGTGTTCCGGGCGTTGGCTCCCGGGACGGGTGGAAGGCGAGTGCCACGTAGAGCGTGCCCGCGAGGCAGAGCAGCGCGGACAGGGCGAAGTGTCCGGGGTAGCCCAGGGCCTGCGCGCTGAAGCCGCTGACGGCCGCCGCCGCGCCGGTGGCGAGCACCACCAGCGAGGCCTGCACGGTGTAGTCGGTGGCGGCGTGCTCGGGCCTGCATGCGTCCATCATCGCGGTGAAGACGGTGGCGGTGGCCATGCCGCTGGCCACGTGCTCCACGGCGCACACGGCGGTGAGCCAGGGCAGCGACGAGGGGAAGCTGGCGACGAGCGCGTACAGCAGCACCGCCGTGGCCTGGATGACGCCGAAGAGCAGCAGCGCCCTGCGCCGTCCGAGCTTCACCACGAGGCTGCCGCCGATGAGCGCGCCCAGGAGCCCCGCCGTGAAGCCCACGCCTCCCAGCAGCCACGCGATGTCCGTCAGTGTCAGGCCTCGGTCCACCAGGAAGGTGCGCAGCATGCCCGTGGCCAGCGCCTCGCCCGCCTTATAGACGACGAGGAGGACGAGCCACGTCGCGGCGCCCGGGCGTCGCCACCACCATTCGAGGCCCAGGCTCGCGCGGGGGGCGGGCTCGGTGGGCGGCTCGCGGTAGAGGGCCACGGGCACGGTGGCGACGAGCAACGTCAGGCCGAGGGCCAGGAGCGTGGGACGCCAGCCCGCCTTGTCGAACACGGCGAGCATGACGCCGCCGCCCAGAATCATGCCCACGCGATAGGCGGCCACCTGGATGCCGTTGCCCCAGCCGCGCTCGGAGGGCGAAAGCAGCGTCACCGCGAGCCCATCGGTCGCCACGTCCTGCGTCGCCGCGAGCAGGTTGACGCCGAGCACCGCCGCGAGCAGCAGGCGCGTGTCCACCGTGGAGTCGGGCAGGGCGAGCGACAGCAACAGGCCCGCGCTGAGGCACTGCAACGGGAGGATGTAGCCGCGCCGCAGGCCCCACCGCGCGGAGCCATGCCGGTCCATGAAGGGGGCCCAGAGGAACTTCAGGGCCCATGGCAGCGCGAGCAGATGGGCCAGGCCGATGGCCGGAAGCGACAGGCCCTGGTGGCGCAGCAGCACCGGGAGCGCCTGTGTGAAGAAGCCGAACGGCAGGCCCTGCGAGAGATAGAGGCTCGAGAGGAGGCCCAGCTTCGTGGAGGTCTTCATGCGCCCTCCCTCGCCGCCGAGGTGTCCAGGAGGCCCGCGGCCATGTGCTTCACGGTGTTCGCGGCGGAGCCCGCCGGCACCAGTCCGGGCGAGCTGGCCGAGAGGACGAAGTAGCCCTGCACCGCCGCGAAGAGACCCGCCGCCAGCGCCCGCGCCTTGCGCTTTCCCACCAGCACCGCCACCAGCGCCTCGAGCTGCTCCAGGTCCGCGCGCACCACCTGCTCGTAGGCGGCGCGGACCTCCGGCTGACGAATCGCCTCCGCGCTGATGGTGACCCAGCCCGCCACCGCGCTCGTGTCCGCGTCCGCGCCCGTCGCGAGGAAGGCGTCCAGGAAGGCGTCGATACGGCCGCGCGCATCGTCGGCTCCAAGCCGCTCGAAGCGCTTCGCCACCCGCTCCCGCGCGCGCGCCGCGAGCTGCCGCACCAGCACGAGCAGAATCTCCTGCTTGTCGCTGAAGTGGTAGTGCACCAGCCCCGGACTCAGGCCCGCCGCCTTCGCGATTTCGTTGACGGAGGCCCGCTCATAGCCGCGCTCCGACATGACCCGCAGCAGGCCCGAGACGATTTGCTGTCGGCGCTCCTCGGTGTTGGACGGACGGGGCATGATGGCCTTGTTTATTGGTTGTGTGACCAACTTATAAACAGGCGGAGTCGTGGTGTCAATCGCTCCTGGGGCGGCGGGGGGAGGTCAGCCCTGGGGGCCGAGGTCCGGGTGGGTCGTGCTGACGGCGGTCCTCCGTCCCGAGACGAGGGCCTCGATTCCGACGGCGACGAGCCCCGGTACCTCCAGCGTGGGCAGGTGGCTGACGGCGGGCAGCTTCATGACGTGGAACCACGGATGGGTGGCGGCGAAGGCCACCTGGGTCTCCAGGTAGTCGTGCGTGTCCGGCTGCGAGTACAGGTGCAGCGTCGGCGTCGCGGGGCTCAGTCCGGCGAGTGCGCGAAGCGGTGAGCCCTCCCGCGAGTAGGCGGCGGCGATTTCGCGCGCGGCCCGGGCCCACATCTCCTCGGAGAACTCGAGCATGTCCTCATGGACGGCGCGCAGGACGTCCTTGTTCTCCACGCCCCGGGTCCACTGCTGGAACAGCTCGTCGCGCGTGCGTCCCCAGCGCTCCGACATCAGGCCCCGAAGCGTCGCCAGGAAGGGCGGGGGCGGCTCGGTGACAATCCAGTCCAGCACCACGAGCTGGGGGATTCGCTCCGCGCCCAGCTCGCGCCGCAGCTCCAGCGCCAGGAAGCCCGCATGGGAGATGGCCACCGGCACCACCTGCCGCGCGCCGCTGGCGTCAATCACGGCGAGCAGGTCCTCGAGCACGGTGTCGCTGTCGAAGTCTTCGTCACCGTGTTCGGATTCTCCGTGGCCGCGCAGGTCCACGCAGAGCACCCGGTGTCGCTCGGCACAGAGGGTGACGAGAGGACTGAAGATGTCGCGGCGGGTGCACCAGCCGGGAATCAAGAGCAGCGTGAGCGCTCCCTGGCCGACGTCGTCGTAGCGAATGCGGGCACCACCGGTGGAGCGCACCTCGGGCATGTCTCCCCCTGTCGAACGAGGCTTCTTTCCTCAGGTGGACATGCGCCGGAAGCACGGCAGCAGGCGGGCGGGGAAGGGATGGAGGCCCGGGTCGCTAGGACTTGCCGGGGCGTCCCGTCAGAACGTCAGCAGCGTCGTCACCTTGTCGCGCCCCAGGCGCTGGGGACCCTCGAGGAAGTCGAGGCTGATGAGGAAGCTGAAGCCCACCAGCTCTCCGCCCAGTCGCTTCACCAGCTTCGCGGTGGCCTCCGCCGTGCCACCGGTGGCGAGCACGTCATCCACCACCAGCACGCGCTCGCCCTGGAGGATGGCGTCCTCGTGCATCTCCACGCCATCCGCGCCGTACTCCAACGAGTAGCGCTCCACGATGGAGCGGTGGGGCAGCTTGCCCGGCTTGCGCGCGGGGACGAAGCCCGAGCCCAGCGCGAGGGCGATGGGCGCGCCGAGGAGGAAGCCGCGGGCCTCCACGCCGACGACCTTGGTGATGTGCTGGCCCCGGAACGGCGCGGCCATGGCGTTGATGACCCGGCCGAACAGGCGCGGGTCCGCGAGCACGGGGGTGATGTCCTTGAAGACGATGCCCGGCTTGGGGAAGTCCGGCACGTCGCGCAGGCGGGCATTCAGGTCGGCGACGAGGGTGGTGTCGGTGATGCTCGCGGCGGGCAGGCTCATTCGAAGACCTCCGGGTTGACGCAGTGGGGTGGCCGCCGTCCCTCCAGCGCGGCCAGCAGGTTGTCCACCGCCATGGAGGCCATGCGCCCCCGCGTCGCATGTGACGCGCTGGCGATGTGCGGCGCCAGCAGGACGTTGGGCAGGGTCATCAGCGGGCTGTCAGGGGGAAGGGGCTCGGGCTGCGTCACGTCCAGGGCCGCGCCTCCCAGCCTTCCCTCGCGAAGGGCCTCGACGAGGGCGTCCTGGTCGATGACTCCGCCTCGCGCCGTGTTGACGAGCAGCGCCCCCGGCTTCATCGCGGCCAGCTCCGCGCGTCCCACCCAGTGCTTCGTCGCGGGAGTCAACGGGACATGCAGGGTGAGGATGTCCGCTTCGGCCAGGAGCGTGGCCTTGTCCACCTGGCGGGCGCCCGTCTGGGCCTCCAGCGCCGGTTTCGGCTCGCGGCTGACGTACAGGATGCGCATCCCGAAGCCCCGGGCCCGCCGGGCCACCGCCGCGCCGATGGCCCCCGGGCCGACGATACCCAGGGTGGCGCCGTACACATCCGTCCCCAGGAGGAGGGTGGGGCTCCAGGTCTTCCACTTGCCCGCCCGGACGAAGGCGTCCGCCTCCGCCACGCGCCGGGCCAGCCCCAGAATCAGGGCGAAGGCGAAGTCCGCGGAGGTCTCCGTGAGGGCGCCTGGGGTATTTCCCACCGCCACGCGCCGCCCGGTGCAGGCGGGAACGTCGATATTGTCGTAGCCCACGGCCACGTTGCTGACCGCCCGGAGGTTCGGGGCGCAGTCAAGCAGGCGAGCGTCCACCCGGTCCGTCAGCAAGGTGACGAGCCCCTCGCAGAGGGCCGCCTGGGCCATCAAGGTGTCACGGGAAGGTGGCAGTTCCTCCTCCCAGACGGACAGGTCCACGAGCCTGCTCAGTCGGCCGAGGGCCTCTCCAGGGAGCTGGCGGGTCACGAAGACACGGGGGCGGACGGTCCGGGCCATGGCGAGCGTTGATGGTCTCATAGCCTGATGTCGGTGGCTGCTTCCGCTGGCCGACTCATCCACATTTCCCGCGAGCGGGAGCCCTCTTGCTGTGCTAGTGGCAGGGGTTCCCCGGCGCTTAGGAGCCAGGGGCCTGTGCCAGCCGTGCAATCCACCGCCGACATCCGAGACGCCCTCCCTCCTCAGGACACCCAGTGGCTCAGGGCCCTGAAGGCTGAAGTCCAACCCACCATCTTCAAGAAGGGCCGAGAAGTGGCGGAGTCCCGCCGCGTCTTCGGGCTCCAACGTGAAGGGGACCACATCCGCGCGCAGGTCGCCTCCTCCACGGGCGAGCGCTATGAAGTCGTGCTCGCGCTCGGAGACGGTCGAGCCACGTCCACCTGCACGTGTCAGTCGTGGAACGTCGATGGTCCCCACTGCAAGCATGTGGTGGCCGCCGCGCTCATCTATGCCGCGCGTTTCCGGCCGCCTCCCCGGCCCCAGCCGGTGGTCGCCGCGCCTGTCGAACCCACCGCGCCCAACGGCAACAACGAGGTGGTGGACAACGAGGTCCCCGTGGAGCCGGAAGGCCCCGTGGTGGACGCCGTCAACCTGCCCGCGCTCGCGAAGGTGGAGAGCTGGCTGGGCCTGTCCTCGCAGCCGGACTATGAGTTCTTCTACCGGCTGACGGCGGCGAACACGAACTCGGGCAGTCGCCAGTGGGTCGTGGACGTGCGTCGGCAGGACGCGCAGACCAAGGGGCCCATCCACGTCAAGCGGACCCTCCAGACGGGGGGGCGCATCTCCCCCGCCGACGAGCGCGTCTTCATGGCGTTGTCGCGCCACGAGCATCGCTACGACTCGCGCATCGTCCTGTCGGACGAGGAGTTGAGCGAGGCGATGGACCTGCTGCGCCAGCGGCGGGTCATCTACCGGGGCACGGCGCTCATCAACACGGAAGTGCCCATCCGTCCGCAGATTCGCCTGGAGTCCCGGCCGGACGGCGCCACGGCGCGCATCGAGCTGCTCTTCCCGGACGGGCTGAGCTACTCGCTCAAGGACGTCATCATCCTGTCGGGCCGGCGCACCTGGGTCATCCAGGCGCAGAACCTCCACCCGGTGGAGCCCGACTTCCCGCCCCGGCTGCTGCGCAAGTGGCTGCTGGAGCCCAGCATGTCCTTCCCCTCGGGACAGTTGGACCGGGTGCTGACGTTCTTCGCCGCGCACCTGCCGCGCTTCCGCATGTCGTTGAAGGCGGACGACATCGAGGTGGACGAGGCGGTGGAGCCGCACTTCGTGCTGACGCTCGAGGGCACTCCGGAGCGCGTGAAGGCGCAACTGGCCGCGCGTTACGGGCAGACGACGGCGCCGGTGTCTCCCACGGCCACGCACCTGGGCTACGCCAGTGGCGTGGGTGGGGACAGCCGCAAGCTGTACCGTCGTCGCGAGGACCTGGAGCGAGCCGCGGGCAAGCTGCTGTTGGACCAGGGCCTGCGCTTCGAGCCGCAGGCGCAGGTGTTCGACGCGACGGGCGACGTGGCGCTGGAGTTCTGGGCGCGAGGGCTCGCCTCGCTGCCGGCGGAGTGGGAGCGCTTCGGCGTGCAGGCGCCCAAGGTGCGGCTGCGCCCGAAGCTCAAGCCGCGCATCCGCGTGGGCATGAGCGGCGTGCAGTGGTTCGACCTGGACGCCGAGTTCGTCACGGACGACCAGGCGGTGGACCTGGGCGCGGTGCGCATGTGGCTGGACTCCGGCCGCAAGTTCGTGCCGCTGAAGGACGGCTCGTTCGCTGAAGCGGACCCGGCCGAAATCAAGCGCGTGGCGGACCTGCTGGAAGAGGCGGGTGCGCTGCCGGGCCGGTCCCGCACGCGGCTGCCGTTGCACCAGGCGGTGGCGTTGGACCTGCTCGCGGACCTGGGTGAGTTCACCGAGGTGGAGGCGAAGGCCCGGCAGGCGATGCTGGAGCTGCGCGAGACGGCGGGTGTGCCGAAGGTCGCGGTGCCCGACGGGCTCCACGCCACGCTCCGGCACTACCAGGAGGCGGGCCTGTCCTGGCTCTGGTTCCTGCGCCGCCATGGCCTGTCCGGCATCCTCGCGGACGACATGGGCTTGGGCAAGACGGTGCAGTCGCTCAGCCTCCTGCAGAAGATGGCGAACGAAGAGGGGCGCAAGCCGTCGCTCGTCGTGGCGCCCACGAGCGTGCTCGCCAACTGGGAGCGCGAGGCGGAGCGTTTCACCCCGGGCCTCAAGGCCATGGTGTGGCACGGGCAGGACCGCAAGGAGCGCGCCGAGGACCTGAAGGGCATGGACCTGGTGCTCACGTCCTACGCGCTGGTGCGAAGAGACCTGGATCAGCTGTCCCAGGTGGGCTTCCGCTTCGTGATTCTGGATGAGGCGCAGAACATCAAGAACGCGGACAGCGCCACGGCGCAGGCGTGCAAGTCGCTCCCGAGCGACACGCGACTGGCGCTCACGGGTACGCCGCTGGAGAACCGGCTGTCGGAGCTGTGGAGCATCTTCGACTTCCTCATGCCGGGCTTCCTCGGCAGCGCGGACAGCTTCAGCGATAGGTACGAGCAGCCCATCCAGGTGGCGAACGACGCCTCCGCGAGGGACAGGCTGCGCCGGCGCATCCAGCCCTTCATCCTGCGTCGCCTGAAGACGGAGGTGGCCAAGGACCTGCCGCCGAAGACGGAGAGCGTCGCCTGGTGCGAGATGGAGCCGGGTCAGGCCGCCCTCTATCGCGAGGTGATGGAGGAGAGCCGCCGCAAGGTCAGCGAGAGCATCGAGAAGGTCGGCTTCAAGCGCAGCCGCGTGTCGATTCTCGCCGCGCTCATGCGGCTGCGGCAGGTGTGTTGTGATCCGCGCCTGCTCAAGATGCCCCCGGGCACGTTGTTGCCGCCCAGCGCGAAGGTCGAGCGCTTCATGGAGCTGGTGGAGGACCTGGTGGCGGAAGGCCACCGGGCCCTGGTGTTCAGCCAGTTCACGGAGATGCTGGAGCTGCTCAAGCAGGAAGCGGACAAGAAGGGCCTGCGCTACCTCTACCTGGACGGTCGCACCA
Organism: Myxococcus llanfairpwllgwyngyllgogerychwyrndrobwllllantysiliogogogochensis; assembly: GCF_006636215.1. Taxonomy (GTDB): domain Bacteria; phylum Myxococcota; class Myxococcia; order Myxococcales; family Myxococcaceae; genus Myxococcus; species Myxococcus llanfairpwllgwyngyllgogerychwyrndrobwllllantysiliogogogochensis. The sequence goes on from NZ_VIFM01000009.1 coordinate 87,773, forward strand.
AGGACCGCATGGGCAAGGTGGACGAGTACAACCGCCCGGACGGACCGCCCCTGTTCTTCATCTCCTTGAAGGCGGGTGGCACCGGCCTCAACCTCACCGCGGCCGACTACGTCATCCACTTCGACCCGTGGTGGAACCCGGCCGTGGAAGACCAGGCCACGGACCGTACGCACCGCATCGGTCAGACGCGCGCCGTCATCAGCTACAAGCTGATTACCCGCGGCACGGTGGAGGAGAAGATTCTCTCCCTCCAGCGTCGCAAGCGAGACCTCGCCGCCGGAGTGCTCGGTGGAGAGGGTGACGAGATGGCGAGGACCCTCACCGAGCAGGACATCCAGGAGCTCTTCACCGAGAGCCAGTCCTGAGACGGAGGGGAGGGTTGGGGTTCCAACGGAACTCCGCCCTCCCCCCGCCCGCCATCCGTGCGGCTGACCAGAACGCCTGTGCAGTGTCAGTGGGACCTGCTAGGGTGTTCAGTGCCAGGGCCGTCGTACGGACATTGGAGGGCGCGCGTGCTGCTGGGTCTGCGGATTTCGAACGTGGCGGTGATCGAGGAGGTGGAGGTGGCGTTCGGAGCCGGCCTCACCGTCCTCACGGGTGAGACAGGTGCGGGCAAGTCCATCCTCGTGGATTCATTGGGCTTGCTGCTGGGAGGCAGGGCGGACGCGGATGTCATCCGCGCCGGCTGCGAGGAGGCGTCCGTGGAGGGCGTCTTCGCACGCACGCCGGTGCTGGGCGCGCGCCTGGAGGAGCTGGGCCTTCCAGACTTGGGCGAGGAGGTGCTGGTGCGTCGCGTGTTGGGGCGCACCGGAAGGGGCAAGGTCTACGTCAACGGCGCCCTCGTCACGGTGGGGGTGCTGGCCAAGCTGACGCGGGGGGCGGTGGACCTCGCGGGGCAGCACGAGCACGTCAGCCTCTTCGACTCGGGCCTGCACCGGGTGCTCCTCGACAGGTACGGGGAGGTGGAGGTGGCGCTGGCGTCCTACTTCGGGGAGTACTCCGCGCTGCGGGAGGTGGACGCGCGCATGGAGGCCCTGGGTGGGGACGAGGCGAAGGTGCGGGAGCGCGCGGAGTTCCTGCGCTTCCAGCTCGACGAAATCGCGCGCATCGACCCGGAGTCGGGCGAGGACGTGAAGCTGGACGTCGAGCGCAAGCGCCTGTCGAGCGCGGAGAAGCTCAAGCGCCTCGGGGCGGAAGCGGAGCTCCTCGTGGCGGGGGAAGAGGCCTCGGCGCTGGAGACGGTGGGCCGCGCCCTGGGGCTGGTGCACGACGCGGTGAAGTTCGACGCGACGCTGTCGCCGGTGGCGCAGTCGCTGAGCACGGCCCTGTCGGAGCTGGAGGAGGCGCAGCGGCGGCTCAACCGGTACGTGGAGGGGCTGGAGTCGGACCCGACGCGGCTGGCGGACGTGGACGAGCGGCTGGATGGCCTCAAGCGGCTGTGCCGCAAGCACGGCGCCACGCTGGACGGCGTGCTGAAGAAGCGCGGCGAAATCGAGGCGGAGCTGGGCACGCTGGAGAACCGCCAGGAAGTGCTCGAGGAGCTGGCCACGGAGCGGCGCAAGGTGGAGGAGCGCGCGCGCAAGGCGGCCCGGGTGCTGTCGAAGGCCCGGACGACGAGCGCGGTGGAGTTCTCCGCGCAGGTGCGCGAGGGCCTGGGGCACCTGGCCATGGGCAAGGCGGCCTTCGAGGTGCGCGTGACGCCCGGGGAAACGCTGCGTCCGGATGGCGCGGACGAGGTGGAGTTCTTCTTCAGCGCGAACCCCGGTGAGCCGGCGCGGCCCCTGGCGAAGGTGGCCTCGGGTGGTGAGGCGAGCCGGTTGCTGTTGGCCCTGAAGCGGGCCCTGGCGGGCAGCGACGCGTGTGGCTGCTACGTGCTGGACGAGGCCGACGCGGGCGTCAGCGGCGCGATTGCAGACGTGGTGGGGCGGATGATCAAGGAGGTGAGCGGTCACCGTCAGGTGCTCTGCATCACCCATCTGCCCCAGGTGGCGGCCTACGCGGACGCCCATCTGCTCATCCGCAAGGCGGTGAAGGCGGAGCGAACCGTCTCCCAGGTGACTGTTCTGGCGGCGGGCGCGGACCGCACGCGGGAGCTGGCCCGGATGATGTCCGGCGTGGAGGTCACGAGGGAGGCGCTGGGGGCGGCGGAGGCCCTGGTGCGCTCGGCCCACCGTTCCCTGGGGGCACCGAGGACCCGGCGGGAGTCCGGACCCGAGGGAGGACCCCGTGGCCGCCTCCGAAGATTGGCTTGACGCGCTGCAAGGTCATCCGTGTCCTTGCCCCATCGGTGGGTCTCACATAGCATCATTGGTGTGTCCAACACCGCAGGGCTGACCGCGGCCTCCCGCCTCAAAGTCGTTTCCGCTGGCCTGACGGACGTCGGGCGGAAGCGCAACCACAACGAGGACAGTTTCCTCATCGACGATGAGCTGCAGCTCTACGTCGTGGCGGATGGAATGGGCGGCCATGCCGGCGGCGGTACCGCGTCGCGCATCGCCGTCGAGACCATCGACAAGGAGCTCCGGCGGGCTCGGGAGGGAAAGGACAATCCGTTCCTGTCCGTGCCCAACCTCCAGGACTCACCGATACCGGAGGCCCTGCGCACGGCCGTGGAGAAGGCGTGTCTCGCCATCTACACGGCGGCGCAGGAAGACCCACGGCTGTCCGGCATGGGCACCACGGTGATTTCCCTCGTGGTGCGCGATGAGCACGCCTTCTTCGCCCACGTGGGTGACAGCCGCGCGTACCTCATCCGGGGCGACCTCATCCAGCAGATCTCCGAGGACCACTCGCTGGTCAACGAGCAGATCAAGGCGGGGATGATTACGCCGGAGGAGGCCAAGCACTCCCGCTACAAGAACATCATCACCCGCTCCGTGGGCTTCGAAGAGGAAGTCCAGGTGGACGTGATGGGGCTCGTCTCCGAGCCCGGCGACGTGTTCCTGCTGTGTTCGGACGGCCTGGCCAACATGCTCGAGGACCGCGAAATCCACGAGGTCGTGGCCCAGGCGCAGAGCTTCGAGGACGTGCCCAAGCGTCTCGTCGACTTCGCCAACGAGCGCGGCGGCGACGACAACATCACCGTCATCGTGGTGCGGGTCGCCCCCTGAGGCACCCGGCCCCGTGGCCGACAAACACCTCGTCAGGTCACTGTTGACCTTGACACTCTTGGAAACTGAATGGTAGCTGCCCAAACGTTTCCAACCCTGGCAGACGTCGCCGGGAGACGAAGCAGGCGGGGTGTGGCGGTGGGGGGAGGTGTTGGGCGACACGGAGCGACTTAGCTTCTGGCGCCGGATGTCCCACGCAAGCAGGGAGCTGTCCCGTGGCGAAAAAGTCCTTCACGTTGATGGTGATCCCGGACCATGACGCGCCGGTGAAGCGGTACACCATCCAACGCTCGTTCCTGATGCAGGTGGGGATGGGGTTGATGCTGGTGGTGGGACTGAGCGCGGGTGCGAGCATCCACTACTTCCAGGTGGCGGCGGACGCCTCCGAGAACCGCATCCTCCGCGAGGAGAACCTGACGCTGCGCTCGCAGCTCAAGTCGGTGCGGGAGCGAATCGAGCACATCGGCTCCACGTTGGACCGGGTGGAGCGGTTCGACCAGAAGCTCCGGGCAATGACGCTGCTGTCGGACCCGCAGCGCAACCTGGCCATGGGCCCCACGGAGCCGGAAGCGGGCACCCAGGTGCCGACGACGGACACCCAGTTCACCCAGCTGACCACCACCGAGACGCCCAAGCTGCTGATGGGCCGGTTGGACAAGCTGAGCGCGGAGGCCACCCGTCAGGAGCAGAGCCTCCAGGAGCTGCAGGCGTACTTCCAGGACCAGAAGTCGCTGCTCGCCTCCACGCCGTCCGTCTGGCCCGCGCGCGGCTGGGTGACGAGCGACTTTGGCCAGCGAGTGGACCCGTACACCGCCGACCGCGTCATGCACGCGGGTCTCGACATCGCCGCGCCCCATGGCAAGGAAGTCTTCTCGCCGTCGGACGGCACGGTGGTGTTCGCGGGCCTGGAGGGCGGCTACGGCAACGTCATCGTCGTGGACCACGGCTACGGCATCAAGACGCGCTACGGCCACCTGGCGAAGATGCTGGTGAAGGCGGGAGACCGCGTGAAGCGCGGCTCGCTCATCGCCGCGGTCGGCAACACGGGCCGCTCCACCGGACCGCATCTGCACTACGAGGTCCGCGTCAACGGCATCCCCCAGAACCCGCGCAAGTTCATCCTCGAGGAGTAGTCCTCGGAGTGCGCGGTGCCTCCCGGGCCTGGCTCGGGAGGGTGGTTGCGGGTGTTGAACCCCAGGGACGTCGGGCCTTCTGGCTCGCCCCTGGGACGCAGAGTCCCCCTGGCCTTCCTCAACGAGAGAGCGTGGCGGGCCCTGGGATGGATGCGTCCAGCCGGAGCCGTCGCTGCTGGAGTCCATCGGCGCGTCCGCTGCGCTGCATGACGTGGGCGCGCTCCAGTTCGGCCCAGAGCAGCGGGCCCAGCACCTGCCAGTGCGAGGGCGAGTCCACCGTCACCTCCAGCAGGCTCACCGTCCAGTTCGGGGCGTCCGTGTCGGGCGTGCCCTCGGGGAGCACCCGGCGCACGTCGCGTGAGAGGCGCTCGTGGGTGGGGCCAGCCAGGTCCGCGCTCACGGTGAGCTGCGAGGTGGGCACCAGCAGCGCGGCGAAGGCGTCCGGGTGCAGGCGAATCACCTTGGCGCCCGGGTACTGCGCGGCGAGCGACTCCACGGTGGCGCGCAGAATCGCGTCGCCAATGGCGAAGCCGAAGCGGGCGTTGAGGGAAATCATCTCCTTCACATCCGCGATGACGGCGCCCACGCGCCAGCCGTCATGGTGCGCATGCGTGGACAGGTCGTACTCCTCCTTCAGGAGACTCCCCTGCGTGAGGGCGGGGACCTGGAGCGCGCCCGTCTTCGGGTCCGGGTGGCCGCGACGGGCCTGCTCGGCCTGGAGGAGCACCTCGACGGCGGCCTGCACGGGCGCCTGGGGGCTGCGGGTCAGCACCCAGGGGTGGAGGGCGATGAGGGCGGTGGCGGTGGCGTCGTCGAGCGGATAGGGCATCTGAATCGCTTCTCTAGCGCGTCGCGAGGCCCCGCGCAGGGGCTTCCCGTCAGCGCAGCCGGTGGGCCGTCACCGTCACCTCATCCCGGTCATGGTAGAGCTGCCGGACGGTGAGGCCCTCCCAGCCGCCCTCCTCGACGAGCGTGTGGCGCACGCGCAGGAGGACCGGGTTCTTGTCCTTCATGGGCAGCTTGATGTTGGCCACCAGGTGGCTTGCCCAGCCTCGGCGCCCCCACTTGGCGAGCAGCTGGGCCACCTCCAGCGGACGCCACGCCATGTCGCAGAAGAGCCAGTCTGCGGGCTCCTCGGGGGCATAGGAGAAGGCGCTCTCCTGGATGTGCTTCACCCGGCCATTCGAGGCCAGCTCGGGCATCAGCTTCGCCGGGTCCACCGCCACCACCTTCGCGCCCCGGGCCACCAGTCGCTGCGTCCAACCCCCGGGCGCCGCGCCCAGGTCCACGCAGACGTCGCCGCGCCCCGGCTCGAAGGCCAGGCCATCCAGCGCTTCCTCCAGCTTCATGGCGGCGCGCGAGGGGGACTCGACCTCCCGGCGCATGCGTCGCCGCCCTCCAGGGGCCAGGGACAGGGCTTCGCGCGCGGAGACCGCGCCCACGGCCGTCACGCCGTCGGGTGCCACGCACAGCGTCACCAGCCGGGCGCCGGACTCCCGCGCCCGCGCCGCGTCGTCGAGCAGCCGCTCCGAGGGCAGCCGCGTGCGCACCGCCGCCTCCAGCGCCTCCGCCACGGCCGCCAGCGTGTTGCCCCGGGGGCTGTCGGGCGTGAAGGACTGGAGGACCCAGGGGGCCGTCCCCGGCAGGGAGACGATGGCCCGGGCCGCCGCGTCCGCCTGGACGTCGGGTGTTCCCGGAGGCAGCGAGGCGACCACCCGCCAGGCGGCGCGGGCGAAGGCGGGAACGAGGCCCGGCTGCGAGTCGCTCTCCACCAGGGCCTCTCCAAGCAGGCGAGGGGCCATGCCCGCCCAGGCCAGCTCCTCGAAGAGGTGGGGCTCGAACCCGGCCCGGCAGGTCCACAGCCAGCGGCCCACCTGGGGCGGCTGCGTCTGTGCGGGCATGGGGGGAACGCGCGCCCTCGGGGG